>JBDHZK010000154.1:0-5720 GCA_039811865.1 Propionicicella sp.
GCGACCGTGGACGTCACCCCGCCCGCATCCGACGCGATCGCCGAGATCTCGTGGGTGCCATCGGCCACCTTGGTCGAATCCCAGGTGATCGAGTACGGCGCGGTGTTGTCCGTGCCGACCTCGGTGCCGTCCACCTTGAACGACACGGTCACCGGAGTGGTCCCACCGGTCACCGTGGCTGCCAGCGGGACCGAGCCGCCAACCGTCGCGTTGGCCGGCGGTGCGATGAGTTGGACGCTGACCGGTGCGACGTTGTTGACCGTCACGCTGACCTTGGCGACAGTAGACGACCGCCCACCGGCGTCGGTCGCGACCGCCGAAATCTCGTGCGTGCCGTTGGCCACCTTGGTGGAGTCCCACGTCGCCGCGAACGGCGCCGTGGTGTCGGTGGCCAAGTCGGTGCCGTCCACCTGGAACTTCACCGACAACGCGCCGGTGCCGCCGGCCGCGGTGGCGCTGATCGGAACCGCCGCCCCCGAGACCGTCTCGTTGGCCGCCGGGGCGGTCAGCGCGACAGTGACGGAGGGTGTGTTGGCGACGGTGACGCTCACCTTCGACACGGTCGATGCCACGCCGTTGGTGTCGGTGGCCACGACCGACAACTCATGCGTGCCGTCGGCCACGGTGGTCGAATCCCAGGAGTAGGAGTAGGGCGCGCTGGTCGACGTGCCGACCTGGGTGCCGTCCACCTTGAAGGCGACGGTAACCGGAGCCGTGCCACCCGTGACACTCGCCGCGATCGGCACCGGCCCCGACACGGTGGCATTGGCCGCCGGCGCCGTGATCGCTGCCGTGACGACGACGGTGTTCTTCACCGTCACGTTCACCTTGGATTCGGCGGAGGTGTTGCCCGCGCCGTCCACGGCGATCGCGGAAAGCTCGTGCCCGCCGTCCCCGACGCTCTTGGTGTCCCAGCTGTATTGGTAGGGAGCGGCGGTGTCGGTGTTGACGATGGTGCCGTCCACCTTGAAGACGACCTTGGCGACGCCGGACTGCGCGTCGCTGGCGTTGGCGAGCAGCACCGCGTTGCCGGAGACGACCTGGCCGTCCTCGGGCGAGGTGAACTGCACCTGCGGTGCGGTGGTGTCGTCCACGGTGTCGCTGGCCGTGATGGCGATGTTGCGCACCGTGTGCTGATTGGTTTCGCCGCCGGTGGCTGCGGTGAACCCGGGCCGGATCTGGGTCGGCAAGTTCGCCGGCACCTCGATCTTCAACTCCCCGTCGAAGCTGATCCGAAGCAAGCCGCCGAAGTAGTTCACCTCGACGTCATGCGTCCCGGTCTTCAACGAGGCGATGTTCGAACTCGACGCCAGATAGTTGAAGTTCGATAGGTCGGTACCGACCCAACCGACCATCACTCCGATGAAGTTGGACGACGGATCGGCACCGTTTTGGAACGTGTCGAAAGTGACCGCGACCGCTCCCGGGATGCCGCCGACCCCGAGCGCACCGCCGGGAGCGCCGAGGGACGTCGCCGGCTGGTCGGACGGGATCATCGCGTAGGTGAGCCCGTCGGCCCCGCTCCCGCCGCCGATCTCGAGCTGGAACTTCGCGCTCATCCCGACGCTGTTGATCACGGAATTGGCGAACGCCGAGCCGTGCTGACCCGAGGTGGCCTCGGTGAGTCTCAGGTCGGTGCCGTTCATCGCGGCGCTGCCGTTCAGGGTCCAGCCCTCCGGCGGCGCCGACAGGGTGTTGCCGACGATGCCGGTACCGGTCAGCTGCACCCGGATGACGCCCAGCCCGTCGTCGGAGTTGATCTGGTACTGGTCGGTGACGGTACCCGTCGCGCTCGGGCTGAACGTCACATCCTGACGCACGCTCGTGCCCGGACCGAGAATCAGCCCCTCCGCTAGCGGTACGGCCGCGGTGAAGGCGCTGACCGGCGCCTTGGCGAGGGTGATGGTGAGGGGTGCGTTACCCGTGTTGGCCACGTTGAAGGACAGCGTGCGGGACGTCCCGACGGCCACCGAGCCGTAGTTCATCGAGGTGGGCGTGATCGTCAGCTCGCCCGCCCCGGAGATGGCCGAACCGTTCACCGTCACCGAGTAAGTGCCGTTGTCGGTGGTGATGGACAGGGTTCCGGTGTGCGTCCCCGAACTGGTTGGGGTGTACGTGATCGGAATGGAGAGCATGTTCTGCGAGAGGATCTGCGTCCCCGCGGCCGGAAGGTCGCTGGCCGAGAACATGCCTGTCGGACCGGTAACCGAGCGCACGGTTTCGACCTGGCCGCCGGTGTTCAGGACGCTGACAGCCATCGTCTTGTTGGCCCCGGTGACCAGTTGACCAAAGGCCAGCGGACTGGGTGAATACCCAAGTCCGGGCTGGATTCCGACGCCGTGGACGTCCGCGGCGATAGTTCCTGCCGTGGTGGTCAGGTTGATCTGCGAGGTCTTGGCGCCCCAGGTGGTCGGGGTAAACGAGACCGGTAGGTCCAGGCTTTGTCCGGCGCTGAGCGTCACCGGTAGGGCGGAGGTATTGACCGTGAACGGATCACCGACCGACGCGGCCGACACCGTCACCGGTTTGGTGGCGACGAAGTGCGCCGTCGCGGTCGCGGTGGCACCGACGGCCACGTTGCCGAAGTCGACGGGCTGGGACACCAACGCGCTCGTCGCGGGCCGGCCGAACGCGAGCAGCCGGCCGTCCCGGGTGCCGAACAGCACCCGTCCGTTGGCGGTGGTGACCGTCGTGAACTTCGAGGTGTAGTTGCCCACCGGCGCCGACCAGCGCAGGTTCAGCTTGCCGTCGACCGGGACGGCGTCGTAGGCCCGGATCTGCCCGCCGATGCCGTTGCCGTTGGCGTGCTGCACCCAAACGAGGGCGCTGCCGGGTGTCCCGTTGGCGGAGGTGATCACCGGCGAGCCGGAGGTGTAGCCGAAGGTCTCGTTGCTGGTCGCGACACTGGTCAACGTCGGCGAACCCGAAGCGTTCGTGCCCGCCTTGAAAGCCCGCATCGGGCCGTTGTTCTCAACGGTGTAGACGTATCCGCCCTCGCCGGGGTACACGCCGGGGTGGCCCCAGACGCCGCGGAACGGACCGACCATCTGGACGACGGCGTCCCCGCCGCCCGCGCCCTGGGCGCGGCCGCCGAGATTGTCGCGATCGAGCAGGTAAACGCGGCCGTCCTTACCGACCTGCACGAGCAGGTGCGGACGTGACGCCGTGCCGAACGAGTCGGGCAGCGCGACCGGGCCGCCCGATCCGAGATCGGTGTCGTTCAGATCGAGCACGTCGGCGTCGAACGGGGAGAAGAAGTCCGTCGCCTTCAAGTGCCCGTTGGCGTCGGTCTCCAGCCGGACGACCGACTCGGCCAGGGAGCCCGGAACCTGGCTGCCCGGCACCTTCGGCGGCGAGATCCCGTTTCCGGTACTGAAGAACAGGCGCGGGTTGCCGTTGGCGTCGGTGCCGTCGGAGACGATGCCGCCGCCCGACTGCCAGATGCCGCCGCCGGCCCGCGTCCCAACCTGACTGACCCAGGTCGAACTGATCGCGGGCGTGCCGGTCACGTTGATCGACATCACCCAGCCGCGCCAGTTGCCGTAGTCGCAGTGGGCGCCGAAGGCGATGTAGACCTTGCCGTTGGCCAGCAGCAGGCCCGGACGCTGGTGGTGCGTAAGCGGGTTGAAGGTCACGGTCGGATCGTTGTCGGCCGTCCCCTGGAGGAGCAGCGGGTAACCCGGCTTGGACGTCCCCGTGGTCACATCGACGGCCTGCAGGTACCAGTGCGGTTGCGCCTGCGTCGGGCCGTCGTCCACTTTGGTCGTGAAGTAGACGGTATTGGTGGCCGCGTCGAAGGCTGGGGTGGAGGTGGAACCGATGTTCGGGACGAGGTCACCACAGGTAACCGCGGACGCCGGTACCGGAGCCCCCATCGAGCGCTGCCAACTGATGGCGCCGGTACGCACGTCGATGCCGTAGGCGTAGTTGTTCTCGGTGGCGATGAACGCCGTGTCGCCCACGACCAGTGGCCTCGCGTACACCGAGCCATTCAGCTGGGTCGAGAACTGCTGACCAAAGTCGGCGGCGCTCACTTGCGCGGGCGCCAGACCCGGCTCGTTTGGGTCGTACTTCGTCCGGCCCGCGTCCGGCGTCCCGACGATTGGCGCAGCGTGCGCGGGCACCGTGCCGAAGCCGAACAGCGTGGCCAAAACGGCCAGGGCGAGCCCGAGCCGCGCGAGCAGCCCGAATCGTCGTTTGAACTTCATTCCTCTTATCCCCCCGATGGACAGCCGACGCCGAAACGCAGGCACCTGTAGTTGACCAAGAACGCCCAGGCGTCGAAGGTCGTCTCCGAGTTCGCGATGCTCACTCCGGAGAACTCTGATGGCATGGAGAATCGCTGCCCGATCAACTCCACGAGCGTGGCCGGGACGGCCACCTGGTCAGATGAGTTCCAGTTCTGCGGGAAGGCCCCTGCCAGAACCGGCCGGATCTGGGGTCCGGTCACCGTCCGTAGCCGCCCATCGGCGTCGACCTGGTGTTCGATCAGCGTGGCCGCGGCGGCGTCGGCGAAGGGTGCCCGCTCGCGCTGGCCGAAGCGGAACGCCAGGTCGGCCTCCAACTGGCCGAAGATGGCGGTGCGGAAGCCGCTGGCGACGTTGTCGCAACCCAACGGATTGCACCGCGGCATGCCACCACGCGGCAGCCACAGGGCCTGCAGATGGTCGGCGGTCTGCTGCGGGCTGCCCGAGTCCGCCACAATGGCGCCCCAATCTGGGTACGGATAGCCGGGGTCGCCGTGATTGACGAGCACCTGCATCGAGTACAGCGCCGGCACGTAGGGGTCGGCCGCACCCAACGCCACCGCGGGGCCACCACCAAGGCTGCAAAGCTTGCTGCGGTACGGGTAGGCGTCTGACGTCGACGGCGGCAAGTGATCGCAGTCGGGGTATCCCAAGGCAACAAAAGCGATGTCGTCGGGCTGACCGCTACCCGCACCGAACATCGGCGCGCGGATGTCCAGTCCCGGGGTAAAGCCCTGGGTGGCCAAGCTGGCCCGCAGCGCATCCAGCCTGACGGGGTCACCGGTACCCATGGCGGCCCGCAGCCGCCAGTACATGAACGCCTGCTGGGTTGCGTGCCGCACGGAATAGCGCCAACTCCGCAACAAAGAGCGGTCGGTGGCCGAGAAGCGGAAGGTGACCGGACCAGCGGTAGACCGATCGACGCCGGTCAGCAACCGCTCGCCCAGGTAGAGTTGCGCGCCCGCGGCGGAGTCGGCGACCGACCGGTCGTGCAGCGTCAACTCCAGATCGCCACCGCGGACGCCCCAATGGATGTCGGCCTGAAACCGCATAGCGTTGGAATCCTGCGGCGTCGCGAAGCGGACGTCGTACGACTCCTGTTGCGGGTCCTCGGCGGCGATCCTCACCGAACTGGCCGACCAGCAGGAACCGGTCCAACAATCCCCCGGCTGCCCGTCTCCCAGGAGCACCCATCGATCGGACCGCGGGAAGTACACGCGCAACGGCAGGCCGTAGTGCTCGCTTTGGACGGCGAGCCCGCCCGGGAGGGGCCGGTAGAGCCCGTCGAGGTAGGTCTGCGCCAATTCGATCGACTGGTTGAGGCTCACCAGCGATGGCGCAGCCGTCGGCGGCGCCGCGGGGGTGCCCCCGAAGCCCGGCACGACCAGTCCGACCAGGACCAGGACGGCGGCCACCAAACTGAGTGGCCGCGTCCATTTGCCGGGGGTGGACCGGCCCCGAAGCGACCACCAG
>JBDHZK010000155.1:0-5574 GCA_039811865.1 Propionicicella sp.
CGCCTCGGCCTTCAACTCATCGATGTCGAGCGCCTTGACCTGCTCGATCAGCTTCTCGAACTGGGACGAGTTGAGCGCCCCCGCCTCGCGGTACACCAGGTATCCGCCGCGGAAGGCCATCAGCGTCGGAATTGCCTGGATGCCGAGCCCACCGGCGAGATCCGGCTCGGCCTCGGTGTCCAGCTTCGCGAACGCCGCATCAGGGTGCTTCTCGGCCGCTGCCTCGAAGACCGGCCCGAAGCGTCGGCAGGGCCCACACCAGGCCGCCCAGAAGTCCACGAACACGGTGTCGTTGGCCGAAACGGTCTCGGCGAAGTTGTCCTTGGTCAGTTCGATCGTCGCCATCAGGCTTCCTCTCGTTGCGTTCACTCACCCAACGCCGCGATCCGCTCGCACATTCCGCACTACTTCAGCGCCACGAAGCGGCGCATCGGAATCGCGACGGCGAACGGGCCCTTGGCGGCCAGCCGGTCCAACAGGTAGCCGATCGCCGCCCCCTTGCGCCTTTGCGGAGTCGTGGGCAGATAGAGGGAGGCGATCAGATCCGTGGCGTCTTGAGGGTCCTCGATCTTGAACCGATAGCACTCGCGGGCGTCCTCCGCCTTGCCCAGCCCCGCCCTGGCCAGGGCCGGGACGTACCCGGTGAACTCGGTGGGCAGTGGAAACTGAGGCGGCGTCTTCAGGTACCGGGTGATCTGCGTGACCACCTCCAGGTCTCCTGGCGACAGGGGACGCAGCGTCGGAGTGGTGAACGCGAAGACTCCGCCGGGACGTAGGACGCGAGCCACCTCGTCGAACAACCGACTCGTGGGCTGCACGACGACGACGCCGAGCGAGCTGGTCACCGCGTCCACGGATTCGTCGGAGAACGGCAGCGACAGTGCGTCCGCACAAAGCCACGGGCCGCTCGAGCGCGTCGCGGCCAGCTGCAGCTCGGCTATCGACAGATCGACCCCCACCACGGTGCGTCCCTCGCGGATCAGCTCGCGGTTCATGGCGCCCGAGCCGCACGCCAAGTCGATGACCAGGTTCGCGCGCGGTGCGACCGAACGCGCCAGCCACCGATAGGGGGTGTGCCCGCCGGCGTAGGAGCGGCCCAGGACGGCCTCGACAGCGCCCGGCTTCGCCGCGTGAAACGCGGCTAGGTAGTCTCGCCAGCCGAGCCCGCTCATCGCCGCGGTCCTGCCAGCGCGATGCCGAGGGCACCGGCGACGTCGGCACCCATGTCGCGGATCAGGGTGCCTGGGCCGATGGTGCGTCCGGCAACGGCGGAGACGAGCGCGGACATCCCAGGAAGCGCCTCGTCCGGGTCGGGAGCGCCCGGTAGCCGATCGCGGTTGAGCGGGTTGGCTCCATCCGGCCAAGGCTGACTGACCCGCTGCCAGGTGCGCAGCCACGCCTCGGAGATCTCGGTCACCGACGGCACCCCGAAGAAGTGCCCGACCGGCGCGTGGTGCCGCAGCGCCACGACCGCGCTGTCGGCGTACAACAGCGCCAGCCGGACCCGGGCGTCCAGGTCGAGACGCTGGGCCAGCGTCCCGCGAAGCGCCCACCCGCACGGGTTCGGGCAGGTCTCACCGACGTCCGGACGCGCCCCGGCAGCGATCGTGGAGTGGTTCATGGCACAGACGGCCAGCGCCGACCCCTGCCGGGAGTGGAACCGGTCGAGGTAGGCGGTGTAGCCGGCTACGTCCCCGCCGCAGGCGTTCAGGGCGCGCTTCGCGGTGGCGCGCTGCGCGGAGTTGTGCGGGCAATCCGGGTCGTCGCTGCCCCAGCGCTCCCCCACGTACTCGCCCAGCCGCATCGGGTCGCCCCCGTGACCGAGCGTCGACTCCCAGGCCAGTTGCGGAAGGTACTCGCCGATCAGATGCGCGGTCACCACCACCTGCAGCGGCTCATGCCGCCGGGCGCGCAGATCCAGGACCTCCAACATGAGCCCATACAGTCCGTCCAGACTGGCCAGTGCACCCCTGACCGGCCCCTTTGGCTCCAGCGGGAAGCACGCTTGGCCCAGCGCATTGGCCCAGGACGCCTCGGCGAACCCGCGAGCCAACGGGCCGAAGTCTTCGGCGTCCAGATCGAGGACGCGCTTGGCAGCTACTGCCGTGTCCCGGGCCCGGCGCAGATGCGCGCTGGCACCCCCGTTGCCGTCCGCTTCGCGCACCTGAGTGTCGAGCAGGGCAGCGACCGCGTCATACCAGTGACCCCGCAGCAGGGCCTCGATGCCGGTGAGCATGCTCAGCGCCCGGCGACAAAGACGTGATCGGCGACCCGCGACTCAACCACGAAAGCGTCCCCGTGCGGACCCACCAGTCGTACCCCCGCCGCCACCCTTCGCGCGACCACGTGCGCGCCAGGCCGGACGTCGCACTCGGCCAGCAGCGTCAACAACTCGGCGTCGGCCTGAATGGCCTCCCCGAGCCGTCGCACCTCGACGCCCAGGTCGCCCTCGCCCGGCAGCACCTGCGCCAACGAGACCACTCCGTCTCGGAACTCCGGTGCCGGCCGGGCCACGCCGAGTTCGTCGAGCCCGGGAATCGGATTGCCGTACGGCGATTCCAGCGCGCTCGGCAGCAGGCCGACGAGCTTGCGCTCCACCTCCTCGGAGATCACGTGCTCCCAGCGGCAGGCTTCGTCGTGCAGCAATTCCCAGTCCAAACCGATGACGTCCAACAAGAGCCGCTCGGCCAGGCGATGCTTGCGCATCACCCGCATGGCCAACCGATGCCCGGTCGGGGTGAGTTCGATCCGCCGGTCGTCGTGGAGCGTCAGCAAGCCGGCGCGCTCCATTCGAGCCACCGTTTGGCTCACCGTGGGACCACTTTGGTGCAGGCGTTCGGCGATCCGGGCCCGCAGCGGCACCACGCCTTCCTCGCCCAGCTCGTAGATGGTGCGCAAGAACATTTCGGTGGTGTCGATCAGTTCGCTCATCCGACACCTCCCACTAAGCGCTCGACGCGACCGACCCTAATGCCCCGGCCGTCCGCTTGGGCATACCCGCGGGCGTTGGGTTGCCAAGGCTGCGGCAGACTGAGCCGATGAGCCCCGATCTCGCCCGCGAGCGCGTTGACTACCAAAACCCCCACCTACTTGAGGACCAGGTGCCCTTAGACCCGGTCGAGCTGCTCCGCGCCTGGCTGGACGACGCCTTCGCCGCGAAGGAGCAGGGACTGATCACCGAGCCGTCCGCGGTCACGGTGGCGACGGCCCGGCAGCTTCCAAATGGGTCCTGGCAGCCGACCGCGCGCATCGTGTTGCTGAAAGCCATCGACGATGGGCTCGTCTTCTTCACCAACTACAACTCCGCCAAGGGCAGCGATCTCGCGGCAAATCCTTACGCAACCTTGCTGGCCTACTGGGGCCCGCTGTTCCGACAGGTCCGGGTCGAGGGGACGGTGGCTCCGGTGAGCGCCGCCGAGTCGGACGCCTACTTCGACCTCCGGCCTCGAGGGGCTCAACTCGGAGCGTGGGCGTCCGAACAATCCTCGAAAGTCAGTGGGCTCGAGCAACTGATCGCCGAGTACGCCGCCGCGCAGGACCGGTTTGCTGCCGACGTCCCGCGGCCGCCGCACTGGGGCGGCTACCGGCTCACCCCGCAGCGCTGGGAGTTCTGGGTGGGCCAACCGAGCCGGATGCACGACCGCGTCGTCTACTCGCCGTCCGACGGCGGGTGGTCGATCGGCCGGCTCGCACCCTGACCCAACTGCTGAGCAGCCGTGTTCAACGAGATGGTGACGGCGCGGAACTGGTCTGCGAAGGCCACCAAAACGGCCCGGTTCGGATCGGCGACCGGCAAGACCGGACGCCCGGCCAGCACCCAGGCCTGCTGCACTCGGCTCAGCCGCGGATCGGCCAAGACGGCGGTCACCGCACCCTTGTCCCCACCGGCCACCACGAAGTCGCCGGGGTCGTCCCCGAGGATCGCGGCCACCGTGTCGGCGGCCGCTGAGTAGGCGCGATGCGCCTGGTGCTCACGGCGCCGGGCGTAGCGCTGCTGCGACCAGCCGCCCGCCTTCGTCCGACCCTGGACATGGCGCGCACCGACCTTGGCCGCCGCCAACTCCGACCCCACGAAACGGCCCACCGCGAAGCCACCCTTGCGCACCAGCACCGCCCCGACCCTCCTAGGGGCAACCAGGTACGCCAGCACGGCTTCCCGGACGGCACCGTCGGGCGGTGGGATCAGCGGTTCCCAGCCCAGCCGGATCTCGGCTCGGGCTCCATCCGCCCCGGCGACCACCAGCAGGTTGCCGTCGAGCGAGTCGGGGGTGGCGCCATGAGCCTCGTCGAAGCGCCGCAACCAGCCGGCCAGCCGTTGTGGAGCGACCGAGATAACTCGACCGTTGCCGGCCACCCTCAGGAGCGCCTGAAATAGACGACCAGGCCAGCCGCCAGGGCCAGCGCCCCGGCGCCCAGCAACGCCCACACGACACCGTTGTTGGCCGGCGTCGAGGTCGGCTGGGTGGGATCCGGGGTCGCCGAAGCGCTGGGCTGCCCACTGGCCGGTGTCGACGGCGCGGTCGTGGTCGCCGACGGGGGCGGCGCGCTGGGGAGAGGGACCTTGTACACCTTCGAGTCCACCCCCAGCGTCCCGACCAGGAGACCGCCCCGATCGAGCGAGGTGGTCAGGGCCTCGCCCGCCATCGCGCCGCCCAGCGCGGCCTGGGAAGTCACCACGTACGTGGCCGGGTCGAGCACCACAACGCTGGCGGACGTCCGCAACGCCATCCGGCCATCGATCAGGAACGTGGCGTCCGTCACGCCTGCCGGGGCGCGGCCGACCTCGATCAGGCGGTTCTTGCCGTCGCCCAAGGGCGACGGGGAAGCGTAGATATGCCCCTGTGGGGACTCTTTGGTCACGATGAAGATGCGCCCGGTCGGGCTGACCAGCATGGCGGCCGCATCCCGGGGACCGTTCGGGTACACGAAGTCCCATTGCGTGAAGTTGGCCCCCCGCGTGCGCGGCTCGGAGTCGTCCAGTCGGTAGACGCTGACGTGATCGCGCTGCGCTTTGGCGTCCCCGATGTCGCCGACGAACACCTTCTCTCCGCGTAGCGAGACGGCCTGCGCGTCCACCAGGTTGGCATCGAACAGGACGCGACCCTCAGTGGAACCGTCCGGCTTGATCGCGTACACGATCCCGTCCCCGGCCCCGGCCTGGACCGCCCAATAGACGCCCCGATCGGTGTTCACGGCGAGCCCGGCGGCGCGGCTGATCCGATTGTCACGTAGGACGAACGCGACCGTGTCGGCATGGGCGAGCGCGCCGGAGGTGAAGGCCAGCAGCGCCCCCGAAACCAGCGCGGCCGAGCCGCGCCGCACCGATCGCCGCAACGACATAACCGGACTCCTTCAGGGGGTTGCCTGCGGGCAGACTACGCGATTGCCCAGCCGTAAAGGCGGCAACCAAGCGGGGCGGGTGCGCGGCTAGAAGCCGAAGAAGGCCCCCAGCGCCACCAGGACGATCAGCAACAGCAGGACGCCGGTGACGATCAGGCGGCGTGAGCGGGGGTCCACACGCCCAATCTATGGCTGGGCTCCAACGCATTCCGTTACGGTTACGCCATGGGCGAG
>JBDHZK010000156.1:0-5523 GCA_039811865.1 Propionicicella sp.
TTGCCCGGCCATCACGCCGACCAGGACGAGCACCTGTGCCGCGGCCGCCTGTAGGGGGCTGCCCCCGCCGAGCAGGACGCCGATGAACGCGCCAGGCAGCGTGACCAGACCGACGGTGCGGGTTTGGTCCAGGGTCGGGAGCAACGCCTCCCCGGCGGCCGGCAGCAAGATCTCGTTCATTGCCTGAGGCCGGGGGAGGCCTAACGCCAAACCAGCCTCGTACGTCCCCTGGTTGGCGCGCAGATCGGCGAACGCGCGGCGTCCGGTGAGCGTGTGCGCCGTCATCATGTTGCCGATGACGATCCCGGAGAGGGCCACGATGGCGACTCCGCTGAACGGGGCGGCGCCCGACGCGAAGACGATCGTCGTCACGGGTAGGACGCCACTGGCCACAGCGGCCGCGACGTACGGCCAGCACCTCAGCACGCCCGTCCGCTTGGCCGTGGTGAAGACGGCGACGCCGAACATGACGGCCACGACCGCCAGCGACCCCCAGACATCGGTCAGGGCCCACGACAAGACCAACGCGACGATGGCCAGCTGGACGACGGCGCGCGCGGCAGCCACGGCCAGCTCTCGGCCCGTCCCCAGACGGCCCATCGCCGCTGCCCCGTAACCCATGGCGACAAGGGCGATCAGGGCAATCGCCAGACCCGGGCCGACGACCACGTTCATGACGCACCTCCGCGGGAAACGGTAGTCCGCCACCCACCCGGCGACGCGCGTAGACTCCCCGCCATGGCTGGCCGGATCGTCGAGGAGGACGTGGCCACCGTCCGTGAGCGGGCGCGGATCGAGGACATCGTGTCGGCCACCGTGCACCTGCGCAACGCCGGCAGCGGCACGATGAAGGGGCTTTGCCCTTTCCACGACGAGAAGACGCCGTCGTTCCAGGTGACACCAGCCCGCGGCTTCTACTACTGCTTCGGCTGCGGCGAGGGCGGCGACGTCATCACGTTCGTCCAAAAGCTCAACAACCTGTCGTTCGTTGAGGCCGTGGAGTTCCTGGCGGACAAGACCGGTGTGCAGTTGCGCTACACCGACGAGTCCGGGCCGAAGACCGAGCCGGGACTGCGCATCCGGGTCCTGGACGCAAACGCCGCCGCCGCCGAGTTCTTCGCGCAGCAGTTGGCCGGTCAGGACGCCCTGGTCGCGCGGCAGTTCCTGGCGTCGCGTGGCTTCGACCGGGCGGCGGCCGTCCGGTTCGGGCTGGGTTACGCGCCCCGCGGCGGCCAAGAATTGAAGCGCCACCTCAGGTCGGCCGGCTACACCGATTCTGAACTGATCAAGGCGGGCCTGATCCGCGAGGGTGGCAGCGACTTCTTCCGAGGACGGCTGCTTTGGCCGATCCGGGACGCGGGTAAGTCGGTCTTGGGGTTCGGAGCCCGCCGTCTGTACGAGGACGACCGGATGCCGGCCAAGTACCTGAACACGCCGGAGACCATGGTCTACAAGAAGTCGAACGTGCTTTACGGCCTGGACCTCGCCCGATCGCCGATCGGGAAGAAGAGCCAGGCGGTCGTCGTCGAGGGCTATACCGATGTCATGGCAGCGCACATCGCCGGTGTCGACACGGCCGTGGCGTCCTGCGGCACTGCATTCGGCGACGAGCACGCGCGCCTGCTGCAACGTCTCATGGGCAACCACGACGCCTTCCACGGGGAGGTGATCTTCACCTTTGACGGGGACGCCGCCGGCCAGGCCGCCGCGCTCAAGGTCTTCAACGGAGACCAGAACTTCATCACCCAGACCTACGTGGCCGTAGAACCTACCGGGCTCGATCCCTGCGACCTGCGCATCCAGCACGGCGACGCGGCCGTCCGCGAGCTGGTCGGGCGCCGCGAGCCCCTCTACCGCTTCGTCATGCGCAATGTGGTCGGGCAGTTCGACCTCGACCGCGCGGACGGTCGCCTGGCCGCCCTGCGCGCGGCGGCGCCGCTGGTCGGCAGTATTCGCGACGCGTCGCTGGTCGGCGGCTATGTCCGCGAGCTGTCGGGAATGGTCGGCATGGACGTCGAAGAGGTCCGTCAGGAGGTAGCGAAGGCGGCCCGGACGAAGGGGTCGCGGCCGACGCCGGTGGTCGAGCGGCCAGACGATGACCAACTGCCGATGATCGTGTTCCCGGCGGCCAACGATCGCCGGCTGGCCGTCGAGCGCGGCAGCCTGATGCTGATGCTGCAGGCGCCGCGCCTGTTTGTGGCGTGGAACGACGTCACGCCGGACGACTTCACCCACCCCGCGTACCGGGGTGTCTTCGAGGCCGTACTGGCGTCCGGAGACGCTGCGGGGGACGACTGGGTGCAGGCCGTCCGCGGTGCCGCGACGGACGCGACGGTCGAGCAGCTGACCATCTCGCTGGCCGTTCAACCGCTCCTGCGGGAGCCGACCATTCTCTACGCCGCCCAGTACACCTCGCGCCTGCGGCTGTTGACGGTGATGCGCCAGATCGCCAGCCTGAAGTCGAAGCTGCAGCGCACCAACCCCGTCGAGAACAACGATGCGCATCGCCAGATGTTTGCCACGCTCCTCGAACTCGAGCAGCGCCGCGCCCGCCTCCAGGAACTCAGCCAGGGGCTTGCGGATTAACCCGCGGACGTCCCATCTCACCTAGCGGCGGCCAGATGGCCAGGTCGCGCTCCGGATCAGCGCGACCCGGCTCTGGAGCAGAGAAACTCATTGCGGGTGCGAGGCCACCCCGGCGGGATCGGTTGCCCGTCCGCTCCCGATGACTAGGCGAACAGGCCGTGTTGTCCGAGTGTTGCTCCACAGATGTGGCCTGAGCGTGACCATTTCGCCAGCGCCGTGGCGATGGTCATTACATGACTGCATTCGTCGCCCGGCACCTGTTGACCCACGAAGAAGAGCGGATGCTCGCGCGCGCCGTAGAGGCGGGCGTCCTTGCCGAGGAACTACTCAAGGGCAAGGTGACGGACGACCGCCTGGTCCAGTTGGCCGGAGCGGGGCGGGCGGCTCACGAGCGGTTGGTGCTGTCCAATGTCGGTCTGGTGTACCAGTTCGCCACCCAAGCCGCGCGTCGGTTGGGGCTGCCACTGGACGAGTTGGTGCAGGAGGGCATGGTCGGCCTGCTGGAGGCGGTTCGGCGCTACGAGTACCGGCGGGAGTGGCGTTTCTCGACGATCGCGGCGCACTGGATCCGGCGACGCATCCGGGAGGCATCGGCTTCGCGCTGCGGGCAGCTCGAGCTGGGGGCGTCCCCGGCCAAGCGGTTGCATCGGGTTCGTCAGGTGGCCGTGCGGCTGGAGGAACGCTTGGGACGACCGGCCCCGCTTGCCGAAGTGGCCGCCGAGGCGGGAGTCAGCGAACGCGCGGTCGGCCTGTTGTTGGGCTACCGGTCTCCCGGCCCGCTGGAGGGAGCCGACGGGCGCCCACTGGACGTCGCCGAGCGGTCAGACTTTCAGCCGCACGATGCCGCCTACAGCCAGGCACGGTCGTTGCTGGGGGCGCTGCGTGGGAGGCGGCGGCAGGTCCTCGCCATGCGATATGGGCTGGGTGCCGATGAGCCGATGACCCCTGCTGAGGTCGCGCTGGCGCTGGGGATCAGTGCCAGCACCGTGCGGCGCGTCGAACTCGCCGCGCTCGACGAACTACGTTCCCTCGCGCGGGCCCAGGCAAACGACTTCGCGGCGTAGTGGAAAGGAACGCGGTCCGGGCGCCATGCTGGCGGGGCCCGCCGGCCAACGGATCGGGTCGGCCGCCACCGTAGGTGACCACGGAAGACGGTTGAGATTATCTAGTATGCGTGAGAAACTCAATGCGAGTCGGCCGGGTGGCGGGCAGGAGCGAGGATCGTGGCGATGACTGGAATGGTTGATCACACTCAGACCCGGCCCGATTGGGTCGATGACGAGTTCTTCCCGTTCGAGAGCCGGTTCGTCGAGATCGACGGCAACCGCATTCACTACATCGACGAAGGTTCCGGGCCGACGCTGCTGTTCCTGCATGGCAACCCGACCTGGGCGTTCCTGTGGCGCGAGGTGATCCCGCTGCTCTGCAACCGGTTTCGTTGTATCGCCATCGACTACCCGGGCTTCGGGCTGTCGAGCGCGAGGGCCGGCTATGGCTATCTGCCGCGGGAGCACGCCGAGGTTGTTGCCGGGTTTGTGGACGCACTCGACATCTCGGGCGTGACGTTGGTGGGTCAGGACTGGGGCGGGATGATCGGTCTCGCCTGTGCCGAGCGCCGACCGGGCGCCTTCGAGCGCCTGGTCCTGGCAAACACGTGGGCTTGGCCCGTGAACGGGATTCCCCATTTCGAGTGGTTCGGGCGCGTCGTCGGCGGGCGCCCGTTCGGCTACCTCGTCAGGCGGGCCAATGTGCTGGTCACCTGGTTCCTGCCCGCCGGCCACAAACGGCGGAAACTCGCGAAGACGGAGATGGATCACTACCGCCGGGCGCTCGGCACCCCCGATAGACGGCAGGCGTCAGCGATCCTGCCCAGGAGCGTCCTGTCCGAGAGCCGCTTCTTTGCCGAGGTCGAGGCGGGTCTTCCCAAGCTCGCGCACCTGCCAACGCTGATCGTCTGGGGTGACGCCGACATCGCTTTCCGACCCCAGGAACTCCACCGACTGCAGCGAAGCTTCCCCAACCACACGACGGTCGTGCTCGCCGGCGCCGGCCTGTACACCGAGTCGGACGCCCCGCAGGAGTTCGCGGCGGCCTTCCTCGACTGGGTGGACTCCGGGCACTGAGCCGGGGCGCTGTCCGGTTGCGCGCCAGCCGGGCAGGATTGGGCCGTGGCGATCTTCATCCGCAAGGCGGTCCCCAGGGCCCAGCTCGATGGCCTGAAGGCACAGGTGGGCGGGCGGCCCCGCGTGCTTGCTTGGGCGCGCGGCGCGGACGGTCTCGTCGCTGGCCTGATCGACCGGCTCGCCTGGCAGTTCGAAGGGGAGTGGGCCTGGTTGGGCTGGGACGAACTCGAGGCCGGCGGGTGGGACGCCGATACGTCCACGCTGCGCTGGCGCGCTTTCGACGGTCCGTCGCAGGAGGCGGTGCTCGAGGACCCCGGGCGCCTTCCCGAACTGTTCCGCGAGCGCTACGAGGCGAGCGTGGCGGTGCGTAGGGCGGTCGACCTGGAGGGTGTCCGGGAGCCGGTCACCATTTCGGGACGCCGCCCGCTCGGCCCATCCTCGGACGTCCGGATGACCTGGCGTACCTCGCCTGCCCTGGACGACCCAGGGTTGCCGGACGCGGCCCGCCGTCGCCTGGCCGCTGAGCTCGCTCGCACCAAGGCGGAGTTCGACCCGGCGTGAGCGGCGGGTACCGGCGGGTGGCGTCCCCGGATTGGGCCAACCCGCTGCCAACCTGGTAACGTTCGTGATCGCGCTCAGCGATCCCCTGTAGCTCAATTGGCAGAGCATCTGACTGTTAATCAGAGGGTTCCTGGTTCGAGTCCAGGCGGGGGAGCTTCGACCATCACCCCTATTCAAGGGGCGGTAGCTCAGCCGGTCAGAGCAGGGGACTCATAATCCCTGGGTCGCGGGTTCGAGCCCCGCCCGCCCCACC
>JBDHZK010000157.1:0-5471 GCA_039811865.1 Propionicicella sp.
CACGATTCCCGCCAGCGCCAGGGCGGCCATCGCTACCTTGCAGGTCTCGCGGACGAGGAACTCGCTCGTGCCGACGAGTTCGAGGGTCAGCGGGGGATGGTTGATCTGAACCGCGATGAACAGGGCGCCCGCTCCCGCGAGGGTGGCGCCGGCGACGCGTCCGAGTCGATTCGGAGAGGATTTCACGGTTGGAGCTCCTGGTCGTGGGAGGCCCCGGACGGTTCCGGGGCGTGCTCTCTCGACGCTAGGGCGGGTCCGGTCGGACCGAATCACATGATGATGTGAGCGGGGCGGTGAATCGGGGGTCTCACACCAGGCCGGACGCGCGTGCTCGGCTGACGGCGGCCCGGCGCGTGCGCACCTCCAACTTGGCGAAGATGTGCTTGGTGTGGGTGCGCAGCGTGTTGATGGATACGAACAGGTGAGCCGCGATCTCCGGGCCGCTCAGGTCGGTGGCGAGCATCCGCAGCACCTCACTCTCACGTTCGCTGAGGGCCCCACCGTGGCGGGTGGGAATCGCCAGGCTCGTGGTCGCCGGCTTGGCCTGCCGTAGGCGACGGGCGGCAGCGGCGAGGTCGGCCGAGCCCGAGGACGCCAGCCGTCCGAGCAGGTCATGGATGGGTGCTCCCTCGTCGAGGAACAGCCGCGCGTACCCGGCTGGCACCCCCGAGCCCACCGCGATTCCAAGGGACTCGGTGGCCTGCGTCGGCATACCGGCGCTGTGCTGAAGGAGGGCTTGGACCGTCCGCGCTTCGATGAGGCTGCCCCCCCGGCCGGCTCGTTCAGCCGCGGCGATCGTGCCATCTATGGACGACAGCACTGTCCGGACTTCCCGGTCGCTGGCCTGGCCGGCCCGTCGGTTGGTGGCCACGAGTCGGGCATAGGTCAACTGCTCGTCCTCGCGGAGAAAATCCTCCGGGTCAGCCCGGGCGACGGCGTGCTGTTCGGCCCACAGCTGAGCCTCGGCGAGCCGTCCGGACCTGATCAGTACGCGCGCCCTGGCGGCATGGAGCGGGCGGGTCTCGGGAAAGAACCCAGGCCGATGGAGGCGGACCGCTTCGTCGATGTCCCGCAGCGCGGCTTCGAACTGGCCGTCGGCGACCAGCAGTGCCGCGCGCACCGTGAACCACCTGAACCGGTTCTCCGGAAGGGACGCGCCGTCGCCCAGGTCTGCGGCCTGCTCCAGTTGCGAAGCCGCGGCGTCGAGGCGGTCGGCTTCCCGCAGCACGTCCGCCAGGCCCACGTGCAGGTCGCCGACCACCGCGGCGGATGGAGTGCTTCGTGCGCGGGTCAACGCCGCGCGATAGAGGCGCTCCGCCTCGGCCGGGCGGCCGTCCGCCATGGCCATCGCCCCCAGGACGACGGTGGCTCCGGCGGCGTCGGTGTCGTTTCCCGCGGCGGACAGCTCTGCCACGGCCCCACCGAAGACGTCGATGGCGATCGCCATCGACCCGGTTGCCCAATGGGCCAGCCCCAGGAAGCCGGCCGCCGCCCCGCGCACGAAGTGATCTCCCGGCGCTGCCGCGCCGAGAGCCGCCTCGGCGTGCGCAACGGTGGCGGCCCGGTCACCGGATGCCTGCGCGAGCGAAGCGCGGAAGAGCTGGATCTCGGCGGGCACGGTGCGCAGGGCGCCCGACCTCGCGGCGGCGACAGCGGCGGGCACCTGGGGCACCGGGCAACTCGCATCGAGATCGGCCAAGGCCGCCTCGGCGGCGTCCAGCCAGTCGGCCGACGAAGCCAGGTCCCCTTGGGAGATGTTTGCCGCGGCACGAATTGTCGCCAGGAGGGGCCGTTTGCCGACTTCGGCGTCGGTCAGAGTGTCGATCCATCCGATTAGGCGCCGATCGCGGCGTTCTCGCCGCAGAGCCGGGGCGGCGCACTCCAGCAGATCGGCGAGCAGTCCCTGGTCGTCGGTCAGGGCTGCGTGCCTCAGGGCGTCCTCCAGCAGGCCCTGGCTCGCGTACCAGGCGCTGGCCGTGTGGTGCAGCCGTCCGATGACCTCGGGCTGCTCCAGAGCGAGCCGGTTTCGCAGCGCCTCCGCGAACAAGGGGTGAAAGCGGTAGTACCCGGGTTCGACGTCCGCGGTCAGGAAGACGTTGGCGCGCTCCAAAGCTTCGAGTTGGCGCTGCCCGCCGGTGTTCCCCGAGACCGCGTCACACACCGGCCCGGACAACCGATCCAGCACCGAAGTGCGCATCAGGAAGCTTCGGACCTCGGGAGGCTGGACGTCGAGCACCTCCTCAACCAGGTAGTCGAGGACGAATCGGTGGGTTCCGTTGAAGGCCTGGATGAAGTCGTCGACGTCTTCGGGGCCCGCCGACAGGTGCGCCAACGCGGAAACGCCGGCCAGTTGAAGCCCGGCGACCCAGCCTTCGGTCTTGGCCACCAGGGCTTCGACTTGGGCGGGTCGGAGAGCGAGCCCAAGGACGGTTCGGAAGAAGGCGGCGGCTTCGGCGTCGCTGAACCTGAGTTCGGCGTCGCGGATCTCCACCAACTCCCCCCGTGCCCGGAAGCGGGCCAACGAAAGCGCGGGGTCAGCCCGGGAGGTGGCCGCGACCACGACCTGCGGCGGCAGGTTGTCCACCAAGAAGGCGAGCGCATCGGCCGCCCCCGGGCCGCCGGATACCAGGTGGAGATCGTCCAGGGCGATCACCGTCAAGCCCGGCGCTTCGTCAAGTGACTCCAGCAGGGCCGCGAGCAGGTCTTCGGCGCTGCCCCGCCCCTCACGGAGGAGAGCATTGGCGTGCGCGGCAACCTCGGCGTCGACCGCGTGGACGGAAGCGATGAGGTCGGAGGTGAACTGAACGGGGTCCGCGTCCGAGTCATCCAGACTGACCCACGCCACCCGGGCTGATCGGTCCTGGGTGTCGTCTGCCTGCCTCAGTTCACCCAGCCAGTGCCTCAGCAGCGTGGTCTTTCCCCAGCCAGGCGCCGCCGAGAGCAGCACCAGCCGGGGCCGGGAGTCGCCGAGGAACGGGTTCGCCAGACGTGGACGCGGCAGGGTCGCCCGACGCGGAGTCGGGAGCCGCAGCTTGGCGCCGAGTGACACGCTCACACCGTAACGGCGCACCAAGGGTGTGGCCGCCCCGCCAGACAGCGGACTGGCTCGCACCCCCATGGGCGCCGCGCCCAGCCACCGAGTGGTTGTTGGTAGAGGGCGTGTGGCGGCGACCACGCGGCCAGGGCGCCCAATCGATCATTCCGACTCAAACCAAGCCCCCGCGCCGACCGAAGGCACTGGCGAAGAGCCGTACTTTCGGCCAGGGGAAGTCGAGCCCTGCGCCGGAGGTGCCGGCGGTCCGGGCCAGCCATCGTTGAGGGACACCATCCGAACTGACACCTTGGAGTCACAGATGACAACCGAACGAGCCGAACGAGCCGAGCTTAAGAACCCGCAGGTGCCGATCCAGGCGAAGCTCGCCGCCGCCTGGACCGGCTTCATGTTCCTCTACGTCTACGTCGACCTGCTCGGGCTGTACAAGCCGGGCATGGTTCAGGACATCCTCAACGGCAAGGTGTTCACATTCGACATCTCCGAGACCTTCGCGGTCCTTGCCCTAGCGGCCACGGCGATCCCGGCCGTCATGATCTTGCTCTCCACGACGCTGCCCGCCCGAGCCAACCGCCTGGCGAACCTCACCGTCGCCACGATTCTGCTCCCCTACATGGCGTTCAACCTGGCCGGCGGGGAATGGCCGTTCTACTACGGGCTGGGCTTCGCGGTCGAGCTGATCTTCCTGGCGTTCATCCTGTGGTCGGCGTGGACGTGGCCCCGTACGTCCGCGACGTCGGTGCCGGACTCGGCCAGCTCACCCCGATCGCACGCTCACTCCCTACGCTGAAGCGGTGATGGCCGCCTGGCGCTCGTTGTGGCGCGAACCACGTCCGGTTGCTCCACCGGGCGTGGTTCGTTCCGACTGGCTGTTCGCCGGCGGGTTCGGGGCCGTCGCGCTGGCCGAGGGCATCGCCCGAGCGAACCTGCCGGGACAGCCGTACGTGACGGTGCTCGCCTTGGCGCTGGTGCCCCTCCTGCTGTGGCGGCGGAGCCGTCCTCTGCTGACCTGCCTGATCGGCTTCGGCATCGCCGGGCTGCTGTCGCTCGTCCAATGGTTCACGCGGAGCGAGAGTCTTGGTCTGGCCTGCATGATGGTCATCCTCGTCCTGCTCTACAACCTGGTGCGATGGGGCTCGGGACGAGAGATCACCTTGGGCACGGTGTTCGTCGCGGCGGTCGTTTCGTTGGGCATGGCCGTCGCGTCGGCCGACTTGACCACCGTGTTGGGCGGCAGCCTGTTGCTGCTGCTGTTCGTGGGGTTAGGGGCGCTGTTGCGCTACCGCTCCGACCTTTGGCAGCGCCAACTCCTCCAGATCCGCAGCCAAGAACGCCTGGAACTGGCCCGGGAGTTGCATGACACCGTGGCCCACCACGTGTCGGCCATCGCCGTGCAAGCGCAAGCCGGCGGCGTGGTGGCCGCCACGCGACCCGAGAGTGCGACCAAGATTCTCGCCGCCATCGAGGCCGAGGCGTCGCGCACCCTGGAAGAGATGAGGGCCATGGTGCGCGTACTGCGCGAGGACGGATCGGACGGGTACGCGCCCGGGTTGGGCGTCGCGGACCTGCCCGTGCTGGCACGTCCGGACGCGACCCCCGCCGTCACGGTCTCGACCGTCGGATCCTTGGCCCGGCTGCCGCGTCAGGTGGACGCCGCGATCTACCGGCTGGCGCAAGAGGCGCTGACCAACGCCGTCCGGCACGCGCGGGGCGCGACCCGAGTCCAGATCGACGTCAGCCGAGCCGGCGACGTGGTCAGGTTGCGGGTCGTCGATGACGGGCTGACCCTGCCCGGGCCGCGGGCGGAGCCCGGCTTCGGCCTGACTGGCATGGCCGAACGCGCCCATCTGCTCGGCGGGACCCTCTCCGCCGGGCCAGCGCCGGACGGGGGCTGGGCGGTGGAGGCCGTGCTCCCGGTGGAGGCTCGGTAGTGAGCATCCGCGTTGTGGTCGCCGACGATCAGGAACTGGTCCGGACCGGCCTGGTGATGATCCTGGGTGCCCAGCCCGACCTCGAGGTCGTCGGAGAGGCGGCCGACGGACCAAGTGCGCTCGCGGTGGCGACCCGCCTGCGTCCCGACGTGCTGTTGGTGGACATCCGGATGCCCGGAATGGACGGCGTCGAGGTCACCCGACGCCTGGCCGGGCCGGACGTGACGGACCCCATGGCGGTCGTGGTCATCACGACGTTCGACCTGGACGAGTACGTGCTGGGCGCCTTGCGTGCCGGTGCGCGCGGTTTCCTGCTCAAGAACGCCGGGCCGGAACTGCTCGTCCAGGCCATCCACGCCGCGGCCAACGGGGACGCGCTGATCGCCCCCAACATCACCCGCCGGCTGTTGGAGACGTTCGTCGACCAGGTGCCCCAGCGGCCGAGTGAACCCGTAGACCCGCTCACCGAGCGCGAGGAGCAAGTGCTC
>JBDHZK010000158.1:0-5469 GCA_039811865.1 Propionicicella sp.
GTCCGCAGCCTCCTCAGACACCTGCCGAATCGACTCCGCCAACTCCTCGTCCGCACCAACCTCCTCGCCGGCAACCCGATCAGCCTCAACCCGCTCAACCGGCTCCTCAGCCGACCCATCGGCCAGAACAGGGGACGACCCGGGCTCTTGGGTCAGCTCCAGTTCAGCGGCCTCGAGCCGCTCAAGCTCGGCCAGTTCCTCGGCTTCGATGCGTGCGAGCTCGAGACGTTCCACTTCGGCCTGCTGGGCTTCTAGACGCTCCAGTTCGGCGATCTCGGCCGCCAGTTGCTCCAGCTCCAACCGCTCCGCCTCGTCCGGATCGAGGACCGCCCGTTCCTCGGCTGCCCGGCGCTCCGCCTCGGCCCGCTCCGCAGCGATGCGATGCTCCTCGATGCGCGCCTCCCGTTCGGCCCGCGCAGCGGCTCGGGCGGCCTCCTCCTCCGCGGCCAAACGCTCGGCTTCGACCATCTCCGCCGCGAGCCGATCCGCCTCCGCCTTCTCGGCGGCCGCCCGCTGCGCTTCGGCGCGCGCAGCCGCGCGACGCTCGGCGGCGCGCTGCCGTTCCGCCCGCTGCCCAGACTCGATCGACGCGGCCTCAGCCAGCTCTGCCTCCGCCCGCTCTGCGGCCACCCGCGCCTCCGCCCGGACGGCCGCGCGCCGGCGCTGCTCGTCGGTGTCCGGGGCCCAGGTCGTGCTCGGGGCGAAGTCCGCTCCCGGATCCAGCGGCGCCCACTCCAGCGTCGGAGTGTTCGGCCGTACGGGGACTCCGCGCGCGGCGGCACGCAACTCCTGGCCGTCGGACCCGTCACCCTTACCCTTCGCCCGCGCCAGCGTGTGGCGGGCCAGCGCCGCGGCTGGGCTGTCGTCCGCTCCCGCGACGATCGGCTTGAGGAACTCCACCGCGTCCTGATCGCGCCCCAACGCCTGCAGGACGCTCGCGAGGGCTTCGCCGAGCCGAAGCAGCGCGTCCCCACCAACCGAGCGAGCCACATCCATGGCGTTACGGACAACCAAGTCACCCTCTTCCGCCCGCCCCGCGCCGATCAGGTCCGTAGCCAGATCTGCCTGCGCTGCGACGGCCAGCGCCTTCGTCGGAGCCGAACGCCGCGACGGCAGCGTCTTGAGGACGTCCACCAGCTTGCGCCTGGTCTGCAGCCCACGGGCTAGGTCCCCGGTGGCGATCAGGCGGTCGGCGGCGTCGGAGTACAAGCCGAACAGCGGCTCCGCCAGACGCTCCTCCAGCCCGGGGCTGATCGGCCCGGGCTGCGCCAAGCGCTCCCCGGACACCTCCTGATACACCTGCAGCGCGCGCTCGATGTGATCGATCGAATCTGCATCCAGCCCGGCGGCCCAGCGGGCGTCTGAGACGAGTCGCTCCACGTCCAGGACGAGATAGCCCGCATCGCCATCGGATCCCAGGCCGCGCTCGAAGAGCCGAAGTCGCGCGGCGTCTGCGTAGGTGTTGGCTGCTGCGACATCACCGGACGCCAGCGCCGCCCGCGCCTGGGCGTGCAGCGCCCAGACGTCGGTCCGCGGTGCCACCAGCTCGTTCGCCTTGCGGTTGGGGAGTTGCGCTTTCCAGGCGACGAGGTCGTCGATGGTCTGCCCGGCCGCCGCGCCGAGCCCGAGCCCCGCCTGGGTGGCCGCCACCTGGACGACCGCGGTGATGTAGCGCGCGGCGTCCAGCGGCACCGTGTAGGGGCCGATCGGACCAGCCTGCGCAACCAGCTTTGCCGACCGGACGACCGAGTCCTGAGCATCGGCGCCCGCCGAAGCGAACGCGTGGCCCAGCAGCCTATGAGTGGTCAACTCCAGCAGCGCGTCGACCAGTTCGGGTGCCTTCGAGGGGTCTGTGCCCAGCCAGCCCTTCAACCGCTGGACGGTGGCCGCCAACTCCTTGGCCCGCTGCGCGTAAGTGTCCTGGGGTGCCTTTTGGGCCATGGCTGTTCAACTCCCGGTGGTTGCGCTGCCCGTGCACGACTATCGGCATGCTACTAGGCGAAATCCGGCGGCATGGGGGTGCGTTGCGACCTGGCCCGGCAGACACCGCTGGCGCGGAGACGAAGAGGCGATGGCGCCTTCATGTGGAAACGTGCGGCGGGTCTGGTCGCGCGGACACGATCAAGGCGCGCGGGCGGCAAGGTCGCACTACTCGCCGCACGTTTCCACCATTTCGGCGGATGAACCCTGATGGGAGTCTCCAGAAATGGCGACGCCGGCCTTACCCCCAAGCTCAGCGCCGCGGGCGGGAGCCAGGACGCCCGCAGGGATTCAGTCGCCGAGCACGACCCGCGGCTCCAACCGAAACCGCAGGCGCTCCCCTGGGCGCGCCTGCGCAGCCCAGGGCAGGTCGTCGGGGTGGACGACGCCGATCACCGGATAGCCGCCGGTAACCGGATGGTCGGCGAGAAACAGGACGGGCTGGCCGTCCGGCGGAACCTGCAAGGCGCCGTCCACCATGCCCTCACTAGGCAATTCTTGCGCCCGCGAACGGACGAGTGGCGCGCCACGCAGCCGGACGCCGACCCGGTCGGAGTCGGCGGTAACCACGTACGGGTCTGCGGTGAGGGTGGAAAGCGCAGCTGGTACGAACCAGTCGTCCCGTGGGCCCGGCAGGACGCGCAGGATCGGCGTCCGGACCGCCGGCGGTAGGTACGGAAACTCGACCCCCGGAATCTCCAGCCCCCCGGCCCCCACGCGAAGGACGTCCCCGTCGGCCAGCACGGACGGGCCGAGTCGCGCGAGCAGGTCGGTCGCCCGCGACCCCAGGACGACCGGCGCGTCCACCCCGCCTCGGACGGCCAGGTAAGCCCGCACGCCCCACCGCGCCGGGCCGAGCTCGACCACCGACCCAGCCGGCAGCGACAGCGCCAAGCCGAAGTCGCGCGCCCGACCGTCCACGCGGACGCCGCAAGTGGCCCCAGTTACCGCGATCGTGTGCGCGGCACCCAATCGCAGCACCAGCCCACCCATCGTCACCTCTAGCGCGGCCGCGCCCTCGAGGTTGCCCACCAGGCGGTTGGCCAGGCGCAGCGCGGGCCGGTCGGCAGCGCCGGAGCGCCCGACGCCGAGGTGGGCCAAGCCTGGCCTACCGAGGTCCTGAACCGTGGTGAGCGGGCCCGCCCGAAGCAGCTCGATCATGCAGAGTCACCGCTAACGGGCTGCATCGCGACGAAGCGGACGCGAGTCCCCGGCGCGAGCAGGGCCGGCGGGTCTCGATCGAGGTCCCAGATTCGCGCGTCCGTGCGGCCGAGCAACTGCCATCCGCCCGGACCCTCGCGCGGATACACCCCGCTGAACTCTCCCGCCAACGCCACCGAACCGGCCGGGACACGCGTCCGCGGCGTCGTCCGGCGCGGGACGTTCAGCGCCGGATCACCGCCCACGAGGTAGGCGAAGCCGGGCGAGAAGCCGGCGAACGCGACGGTGTAGGTCGCGCCGAGGTGGCGTCTGACGACCTCGGCGGGGGGTAGGCCCGCGAGCGCGGCGATCTCGGGCAGGTCCGCGCCGTCGTAGGTAACGGCGATCGTGACTTCGTCGGCGGCCTGCGCGCAGACCGCGCCCAGCGGCAATGCGCGGACGGCGTCCGCCAGCCGCGCGTGGGACGTGACCCGGGCTTCGAAGCCGAGCAGCACCGTCTTGGCCGCGGGGACGACGTCGATCACCCCGGGCGGCGGCGACGCACGCAGTGCGCGGTCAAGCGCGATCACCTCGTCCAGGTCGGCGCACTCGACCAACAGCCCCGCCCGCCCGTTCGCCAAAAAGCGCACGTCAGCGGGCCCGGTCCGCCGCGAATGCCGCCAGCCGCACCCCGGCGGCGGCGAGGGCCTCGCGGACGGCGATGGCGATCCCGACCGCGCCCGGAGTGTCCCCGTGCACGCAGATGGAGCGAGCATCCACCTCGATCTCGGCCCCGTCCAAAGCAATCACCCGGCCCGTTGTCGCCAGCGCGACGCAGCGGGCGGCGATCTCGGCCGGATCGTGCCGGACGGCGCCCGGACGTCCGCGGGGGACGAGCCGCCCGTTGGGCGTGTACGCCCGATCGGCAAACGCCTCGGGGACGCCGACCAGCCCCGCCCGCTCGGCGGCCGCGAGCAACTCCGAGCCCGCCAGCCCCAACAGGGGCAGGTTCGGGTCGTACAGCCGGACCGCCTCGGCGATCGCGTCGGCCACCTCAGGGGCATCGGCCGCCTTGTTGTACAGGGCTCCGTGCGGTTTGACGTAGGCCACGGAGGTCCCGGCGACGCGGGCGAAGGCGTCCAACGCACCCAGTTGGTAGAGGACGTCGTCGGTGAGTTCGGCGGCGTCCATCTCGATGACGCGGCGGCCGAATCCGGCGAGGTCGCGATAGCTGACCTGCGCGCCGACCGCGACGCCGCGCTCGGCCGCTCGGGCACAGACGCGGCGCAGAATCCCTGGGTCGCCGGCATGGAACCCGCAGGCCACATTCGCCGATGTGACCACGCCCAACATGGCGTCGTCGTCCCCCAGCGTCCATCGCCCGAACCCCTCGCCGAGGTCGGCGTTCAGATCGATCGTCGCGCTCATCGGACTCCTCGGCTTGGGAGCCACCATTATCGGGACCTTGCCCGCGTCACGGCGTTGCGCTCGGAGGATGGCCTCGACAAGCCACATGCAAAGGCCTCCCACCGGGACGTTCGTCCTAGTGAGAGGCCCAATGCTGGGTGGCAGGTGTAGGGTTCGAACCTACGTAGGCTGTGCCGACGGTTTTACAGACCGCTCCCTTTGGCCACTCGGGCAACCTGCCTTCGCCGTCGTTGACGGCGCGGACCACCTTAGCAACTCCCTGCCCCCACCGGCCAATCGGTTGCCCGCGAGGTCAACGTCCCCGGATGGCGCCGACGCCGAAGCACAGCGCTACCGCAAGCGCTGCGCAATCGGTCTGCAGCAGGGCGTCGCCCTTCGCGAGACCGATGACGACCAGGTAGTACTGCGCCAAGATGACTGCGGCGGCGAACAGTTCGAGCAGTGCCGAAGGCATCAGCGCGAGCGCGACCAGAATCACCACCACCAAAACCAAGCTCGAGACGCCGGTGACCCAGCCGAAATCCCAGGTGTCCAGGAAGCCCTGCCCGCCGGGCGAGGTCACGAACAAGAGCACCTCGACAGCCGCGAACCACGCCAGCGGGGTGAGCGCCAACCGTCCGCCCGCGCGGCTGCGTCCCCAGATCAGGTGCCGAAACCAGGTCGCGACGGAGAAGACCACCAGCAGACCGAAGACGATGCCGACGTTGGCCGCGGCGCGAGCCGGGTCCGCATCGATCAGCTGCAGCGAACCACACACCCCGCCGACCACACAAAGCGCGCCCACCACCCAAGCGACAGCGGGCCCTTCCGGATCGGAGAAGCCGAGCAGGACGCCGATGAGCCCGGCCCCAACGAGTGCTAGGCCCTGGGCAATGATCGTGGTCTCGGCCAAAGCGGCGATGGAGAAGGCACTGATCAGCG
>JBDHZK010000159.1:0-5459 GCA_039811865.1 Propionicicella sp.
TCGTCTTCGACTCCACCCCGACCCCGTGCTTCTTCTTCGGCGCCGTGCCGATGGAGAAGGCCGACCACATCGCCGTCCTCGATCGGACCACCGCCGGTCTCAAGGTCACCTAGCGGGAATGCCATCGAGCCCGTCGAAGGGACCGGCCCCTGAGCCCGCCGAAGGGTGCGAGCCTCGCGCGTTCGCCGATGCCACCCGGGTCCGGCCATCGCCTACCCTGAACGCGTGCACTGGTTGCGGGTCGACACGGCGGCGCGGTTTTCCGCGCCCACTTGGGTGGGCGACCCATCGACCGGCTCGGGGAACCAACCCACCACCCACCCGCAAACCCACTCAACGACAAGGTTCAGGGTCTCGTTCGCGCCTGAGCACGGCCCCCGCGACCATGACGTGCGGGCGGCCTGATGGCGGCGGCGGGCTGGTTCCCCGATCCGGCGGGGCAACCCGGGCAGCAGCGCTATTGGGACGGGCAGCGCTGGACGGACCAGTTGCGTCCCGCCCAACCCGAAAAGGCAGCGGGCCCCAACCGGCTCGTCTGGCTATGGGCGGCGCTGGCCCTGGTCGTCGTGGTTGCCCTGCTGTGGGTTTTCTTGAACCCGCCGGGGTTCGTCGCCGGTCCCGGCTCGACCGATTCGGCGACGCCGACGATCTCCGCCTGGAACGAGACGGCGTCCCCAACGCCCCCACCATCGGCCAGCCCCAGCGACACCGGCCCGTCGGGCGGAACCGACGTCAACTGTCCAACCGGGGGTGACGACGCCGACCAGAACGACCCGGCTCGCATCCACGGCGGCGGAATTTCGTTCGCCAAGATCCCCGGGTGGCGCGACTACAACTATTCGAGCTTCCCGTGGCTGCACTCCCGGGCGGGCCAGGTAGACAGCGTGACCACCGGCTGGATCGCGTTGGCCGTCGCGGGCCAAGCCCTCAAGGCCGACGGCTTCAGCAGCGTGCGTCGCGCGGCGGAGGCCACGATGGACTGCGAGTTGTCCGGGCAGTACTACGACAAGCTCGCCCGTCGCGTGAACCTGTTCTCCAAGGCGATCACGGTTGCCGGACGCCCCGCGTGGCACGTCCGCGCGCGGGCGGAGGCGACCCCCGACGCTCCCGTCACCGGGGATTTCGTGGACGTGATCGCCGTGGATACCGGGTCGCCGGTCGGCTACGGCGTCTTCACTTCGCAGGCTCCGCTGGAAGACCCCACCCGGCAACAACTTGTCCAAGCGGCCGCGGCCAGCATCACCGTGGACTGACCCGACATCGGAACCGAAGGAGACGACGTGTCCGTTCCAGGCTGGTATCCCGATCCGGGTGGAGCCCAAGGCCAGTACCGATACTGGGATGGGCGCGCCTGGTCGCCGCAGACGTCCCCAACCCCTGAAGGCCCGCCTGGAGGCGGGGGGCAGCCTGGCCCGGGCGGACCAGGCGGCGCAGCACCCAAGCGGGGGCGCCTCGGGCTGATCATCGGACTGGTGGCCGCGGCGCTCGTCTTGGCCCTGGCGGCGTTCTTCATCATTCCCCGCCTGCTCGGAAACGGTGAGAAGGCCGATCCTGGCGGCGGTTCCACACAGACGTCCTCGCCGACCATCTCCGCCTGGAACGAGACGGCCACCCCGACGCCGAGCAGCCCGCCGCCGTCCGCGTCGCCGAGCAATACCGAGTCCAGCGGCGGGACCACGCTCAACTGCCCGGACGGCAACCCGTCCGAGCGCAGCAGCGCCGACATCGACGGCAAACTGACCGGCGGCGGCCTGGTGGTCGACAAGATCTCCGACTGGCGCGACGACCGCACCCAACTCGGCTTCGCCTACGACGTCCAGGGCCAGGCGTGGACGGTCACCCCCGGCTGGGCCAGTAACCAGGGAGTGGCCGCCTTGCACAAGGATCTGGGCTTCCGGGACCTCAAGGACAGCGCCCGCATCGCCATGGAGTGCATCAGTTCCTCCGATTACTACCCGACCCTCACCAAGCGTGAGGACGTGGCGAACAAGGAGACCACGGTCTCGGGCAAGAAGGCCTGGGTCTACACCTCCAAGCTCTTCGTTGCCGAGAGGGACAACATCCCGGGAGACGTCGTGACGGTCATCGTCGTCGACACTGGATCGGCCACCCAGTACGGCCTGTACGTGGGCATCTACACCATCGACGACGCCCCGATTCAGCAGAAGATCGAGGCCGCGATCAAGTCGCTCCGGGCCGCCTGAGCGACGCCCGAAGCGCCCCGAAGTCCTCGGGGGCTGCACAGGGCTCGCGCCCGATTCGACGGTCGAACTTCGATCACTTGGAGGTTGGGATGTCTGTCCCCGGCTGGTACCCCGATCCGGGCGGTGCCGCGGGCCAATACCGATACTGGGACGGCCGCGCCTGGTCGCCGCAGACGTCAGCCCACCCTGCCCCCGAAGAGCCGGGCCCCGGCGGACCACGCAAACGGAGCCCCATTGGTCTGATCATCGGCGCGCTCGCCGCCGTGCTGGTGCTGGTTCTGCTGGGGGTGTTCGTACTCCCCCGCCTGTTCGGCGCCGGGCCGGTAGCCGATCCCGAGCCGGGGCAGACGTCCTCGCCCACGATCTCGGCCTGGAACGAGACCTCCAGCCCGACGGCGTCTCCGTCGGCGACACCGAGCACCCCGTCGCCGACACCGAGCGACACCGGCCCGTCCGACGGGGTCGACGTGAACTGCCCCGAGGCGGACCCGTTGACGCGCACCACCTCGGACACAGACGGCCAACTCGTCAGCGGCGGTCTGGTGATCGACAAGATTCCCGGCTGGCGGATGGAGCCGATGTGGCTGACCTTCGCGGACAACGTCGCGGGACAAACCTTGCAGATCAATCCGACCTGGTACTCCGATCTCGGGCTGGCCGGGTTGCGCCGCGACCTGGGCTTCGCCGAGCCGAAGCGAGCCGCGGAGATGGCCATGCAGTGTTTGGCGTCCTCGAACTACTACCGAGACATCGTGCGCCGCGCCGACACCTGGTCCAAGGCGGTGAAGATCGGCAGCCACAACGCCTGGTCGATCCGTTCGGACATCTACGTGGACCGCGCGGACAAGGTTCCCGGAGACACGGTGACCATCGTCGTGGTCGACACGGGTTCGGCGCAGACTCTGGGCATGGCGATCGGCATCGCCACGATCAAGGACGCCAAGGTGCAGGCGCTGGTAGACCGGGCGCTGTCGACCCTGAAGGTGGCCTGACGGTCCTTCCGCGCAGGCTCTGCCGACCGCTCGCCCGGTAGTCTTTCGCGCAACGTCGAGCTAGGAGGGCCGTCATGTCGATGCCGGGCTGGTACCCCGATCCGGGGGGCGCGCAGGGGCAGTTCCGATACTGGGACGGCAGCCAGTGGTCGGCGCAGACGACGCCCAACCCCACCTCCGGTCCGCCGTCCCCCGGCGGCCCCGGGGGCGGTCCCGGCGGACAACAGCGCAAGTCGCCCCTGGGTTGGATCATCGGCGGTGTCGCGGCCGTCCTGGTGCTCGCACTGGCCGCCTGGTTCTTGATCCCGATGCTGCTGGGCGGCAACAAGAAGGACGACGACACCACGGCCTCGAGCGCCACCCCGACGATCTCCGCCTGGAACGAGACCGCCTCTCCCACGCCGAGTTCGCCGCCCCCGAGCGCGTCCCCGTCACAGACCGAGTCCTCGGGCGGCACCACGGTGAACTGTCCCGTTGGTTCCCCCAACTCCCGGCAGTCCTCGTCGCAGTCGGGGAAGCTGGTGGGCGGGGGCCTGGTCGTCGACCAGGTGCCGGGCTGGAAGGTGGACGTTGTCGGGATCAGCTACGCCTACGACGTCGACAGCCAGACCGACCAGGTGACGCCCGGCTGGATGAGCATGATCGCCGTCGGCGCGCTCGCGGTGAAGGACGGCTTCAGCACCCCCAAGCAGTCGGCGGAGATGGCGATGCAGTGCATGGCGTCGTCCGGCTTCTACGACGGCTTCTCCAAGCGCACCGACACCTGGTCGAAGGAGATCTCCGTCTCCGGAAAGAAGGCCTGGCACCTGCGCTCCAACATCTACGTGACGGGCAAGGAGCCGATCGAGGGCGACACGATCGACGTGATCGTCGTCGACACCGGCAACTCCGAGAGCCTCGGGTTCTACATGACCGCGGTGACCATCGGAGACTCGGCGCGGCAAGGTTTGGTGGACAAAGCCACGGCGTCGCTCAAGGTGGGCTGAGCACCGGCCGCCGACCACTTGGTGGGCACTCTGACCCCCGATTTCGCAACAGCTCACGGGGGCCCTAGGTTCGTGACGTGTACATCGGTGTTCCTGCTGAGACCAGTCCCGAGGAGAACCGAGTAGCCGCGACCCCCACCAGCGTGGGCAAGTTGCAGGCGCTCGGCTACGACGTCCGGATCGAACGCGGGGCCGGGGCTCGCGCCAACTTCGCCGACGCCGACTACGCGGCGGCCGGCGCGAAAGTGGTCGGTCCGGCCGAAGCCTGGGGCGCCGGGGTCGTCCTGAAGGTCACGGCACCCGGCGAGGACGAGGTCGCTCGCCTGCAGCCCGAAACGGTTCTCGCTTCGCTGTTGGCACCAGCCGCCCACCCCGAGCTGATCGAAAAGTTGGCGCGAGCAAAGGTGACCGCGCTGGCGATGGACGCGGTGCCGCGGATCTCGCGGGCCCAGTCGCTGGACGTCCTGAGCTCGATGGCGAACCTGGCCGGCTACCGCGCGATCATCGAAGCAGCGCACGAATACGGCGGCCTGTTCTCCGGCCAGGTAACCGCCGCCGGAAAGATCCCGCCGGCCAAGGTGCTCGTCGTCGGCGCCGGTGTCGCCGGCCTGGCAGCCATCGGGGCCGCGGGCAGCCTCGGCGCGATCGTCCGCGCGTTCGATGCCCGGCCCGAGGTCGCCGAGCAGGTCCGCTCCATGGGAGCCGACTTCCTCACGGTCAATGCCGAAATGCAAGGTCCGAGCGCGGACGGCTACGCCAAGGCGACCTCCGCCGAGTTCGACGCCGCAGCCTCGGCGCTCTATGCCGAGCAAGCCCGCGACGTGGACATCATCGTGACCACCGCGCTGATTCCGGGACGCCCCGCCCCCAAGCTGATCACCGCCGACATGGTCGCCTCCATGAAACCGGGCAGCGTCATCGTCGACCTGGCCGCCGCCAACGGCGGCAACTGCGAGTTGACCAGGGCCGGCGAGCGGGTGGTCAGCGAGAACGGCGTGGTCGTCCTCGGCTGGACGGACCTGGCCGGCCGCATGCCGGGGCAGGCATCCCAGCTCTACGCGACGAACCTGGTCAATCTGTTGACCCTGCTCACGCCGGCCAAGGACGGCCGGCTCGTCCTCGATCTGGACGACCCGGTCGTCCGCGGCATGACCGTCACCCGCGAGGGCGCCGTCCTTTGGCCGCCGCCACCCATCCAGGTGAGCGCGGCACCGGCGCCCTCGGCCGAGGTAGCGGTCAAACCCGAGGCTCCCGTCGCGAAACCGAGCCGCTTGCGT
>JBDHZK010000160.1:0-5236 GCA_039811865.1 Propionicicella sp.
CAGGAACTACGGTTCCGAAACCGATCGACACGGTCGGCTGCGGTGGCGGTGGCGTCGTGACCGTCTTGCTGACCGACTGGGCGGGCCGGGTCGGGTCGTCGCGGACGGTCGCGGTGACGGTCACCGTCGCGCTGTAGCCCGCGTCCAGGCTGCCCGAGGTCGTCCCGCTGCCCGCGCCCGCGTCCAGCCCGACCGGGCCGGACCCGCCGCCGCGGCTGGTGGTCACCGACAAGCTGGCGGGCCGGTAGTTGCCCGAGGCACTGGCCGTCCAACCGACGGTCGTGCCGTTCACGTTGACATCCAGGTTCGGCGGCGACAGCGGACCGTAGGCCGTGACCGAGGCGCCCGCCGAAGAGCTCGACCTGCCCGACTCGTTGGTGAGCGTCAGAACGACGTCGCGCTGGCCGGCTGCCACCCCAGAGATGACCCATGGGCCGCTCCCGGCGGTGGACCTGGTCGCGCCGTCCACCAGCACGGCCACCCGGGACGTGGCCCCACGCGAGTCGGGGACGGACGCGGTCACGGTGATCTGGTTGATCCCGCTAGCCCGCACCGAGACGTTCCCCCAAGCCGCGGGTGTGCCGACCGCCGACCAACTCGTGGCGGGCCCGGTGGTGCTGTGCCCCGGGGTCGCGTTGGTCGCGGTCACGGCGTAGCTGTAGGTCTTACCGTCGTAGGCGACGCCGTCGTCGGTGCAACTGGTGCCTTGGACGCCGCTGCAAATGGTCTTGCCGGATCGGCTGACCGAATAGGTCACGGGCCCAGGCCCGTTCGGATCGGCCCCCGCCCAGGTGACGCGCACGGGCGTGCTTGCGCCCAGCGGCGTCGTCGGCTTGACCGTGGGCGCCTGCACCCCACGCGGCTTACCGGAGGACTGGAACGGCCCGCCGGTGGCCGCCGGCCCTGGTCCCGCGGCGTTCTCGGCGATGATCGTCACCGGGTAGCGGGTGTTGTTGTTCAGCCCGGTCAGCGTCAGGGACGTCCCGGTCGCGTAGCGGGTGTTGCCGCCGACGCGCACCTGGTAGCGCAACACCGGCGTACCGTCCACCGCGGCCGCGTTCCAACTCAGCGAGAGTCGACCGTCCTGCGGGTCGGCCGCACGGATCCCGGTGACCGCCTTCGGCACGCTGTTCGGAATCACGGTACGAGACGGCGCACTCAGCGGTCCCCAGCCGGCCAGGTTGTGCGCCCGCACGCGGAACACGACCGGCTGGCCATTGGTCAGCCCACTGATCCGGCAGGGGGACGCCTGGCATTGGGCCGTCCCGCCCGCCCACTGCACCTCGTAGGAGTCGATCGGCGCGCCGTTGGACGCCCCCGCGCTCCAGCGCAGCGTCTCGGTGTGGCTTTGCGCCTTGGCCCCAGGCTGCGGCGCCGAGGGTGCGCCCGGGACGCCGTAGACCTGCGCGCTGATCACGCCGGTGACGTGCCGTTCGACGCGGGCCGGGTCGGTATCGGTGGCCACCAGGCTGAACGTGATCGTCCCCGAAGAGCTCGCCCCGGGCGTGATCGTCACCACCGACCCGCTGGCGCTGGCGGACGCCTCCATGCCGCCCGTGCGCTGCACGCTGATCACGCTGGGCCGCTTGTCGACCAACGGCGAGGTCAGGTAGTCCGCGACATCGACCGCCTTCGACTGGCCCTGCCGGATGCCGGTCAGCGAGATCGGGGCCAGCGCCGGCAGCGGGGCCGCCTTCACTCGGACGCTGATGTCCTGGGCCACCGCGTCGCTGCCCTGGACGCCGATGGTCAACGTGCCGGTGGCACCGGGCACCGCGCTTCCGGCGGCGGTCAGCGCAACCTGGCGATCGCCCTCGGCCCGGACACCGTCGATCGGCTTCTTCCACGTCGCGGAGTAGCGCAGGTTGGCGGAGTCGGCGGGATTCGGCGTCCACACGTGACAAAACGTCGTGACGTCGATGCTGCGGGTCAGGCTGCCCGCGACGACCTCCTGGATGTCGCTCGGGCAGCGCAGGAAGGGCGTGTCGGCGCCCACCTGGACGGGGATCGACAACACCGCCTGCAGGCCGGTCTCGTCGGTGGGTCCGTTTCCGTCGGTCACCGCGATCGTGACCGCTCCCGGCCCCGAGTATTCGCCGGCCTTGACGGTCAGCGTCGTGGCGTCCTTGGCCTTCGCGGCGACGGCCGCGGGCGAGGCCCACACCTGATCACCCGAAAGCAGGACGATCTTCTTGCCCCGCGTGGAGAGCACGTAGTCGGCCAGGTTCACCTCCACCGAGGCGTTGCGTTCCACCCGAATCAGGGAGCCGGCCTTCAGGTACGGCACGCCGACCTTCGCGGCCGGCACGTAGATCACCGCGGCCGAGCGCGCGCCGGAGTCGTCGGTCACCTCGAAGGGAATCGCCTGCACCCGGTCGAGCACGGGCACCTTGATCTGATCGCCGGTGACCGTCGCGGCCGGATCGCCCACCTTGGTGATCTTCGCGGCGGCGATGTCCCCGTCGGGGTCCCACGCGCCCTTGAGCGCATCCACCGTCGCGAACGCCCCATCCGGCTTCGCCACCGCGTCGAAGATGTGCGGCGGATTCTGGAAGCCCGCCTTGGTCGTGACCGTGATCTGCGTGGGGGCTCCCCGACCGGCATTGCCCTCCAGCGCGTAGGAGACCACGACGCTCTCACCGTCCCCGGCCGGAGCGGTGAGCGTGATCGTCCCGGTCTTGGCGTCGAGCGCCGCGCCGGCCGGAAGAGTCTTATTGGTCTCGGCCAGCGGCGCGACCTGCACGCGGTCATCGGCCGCGAACAGGTCGTTGCTCATCGGATTGACGCGGACGTTCGCGCCCGGCTTGACCACCAGGGAGTCGGCCACCGCGGCCGGTAGCTGGCTTTGGCCCGGCGGGACGACCGCCACCCGGACCACGGCCGTCCCCTGCTTGCCGTACCGGTCGGTGACCTTGAACTCGAAGGTATCGGTGCCGGCGGACGCGACGGGGTAGGCCTGGTAGGTCAGCCCGGTCGGCGTGAAGCCGAGCAGGCGGCCCAGCTTGGGGGCCGAGGCGACCCCGACCAGCGAAACCGAGTCGCCGTCCGGGTCCTGCCCGCTGCTGGGGACGCCGATGTTGATCGTGTCGCCCGCCACGGCCCGGGCTTCTATGGCCTGCGGCTCGGGGGCCTGATCGGGCGTGCCTGCTTCCGGCTGCGGCAGCACCGTTACGTACGCCTGGCCGGCCGCCTGATTGCGCTGCTCGTTCAGGGCGTAATAGGTGATCGTCACCTTCAGCGGTTCGGCCACCTTCGCGGGCGCCACGTAGCGGACGGCATCGCCCACCACGTAGGCCATCCCTACATCGTCGGTCTCGGAGTCGGCGCTCACCTTCAGCAGCCCCGCCGCCCCCGCACCCTGGACGTTAGTCTGCAGCGAGAGGGCCGAACCGCCGAGCGTGGAGTCGTTGGCCAACACCGGGATCGAAACCGAGTCGGCGTCGCGGACGGTGGCGAAGTCGTCCCTAGTGATGGGCGGGTCCTCGGCCAAGGCCGGCACCTGGGTGACGGTGACCTCGCCGGTCACCGGCGCGGCCGTGCCGTTGGTCACCGAATAGCGGACGATCTGCGGAGTGAGGGTGAACTTCGGTCGCAGCGCGGTGATTCGCAACCACCGTCCGTCCAGGACGGCGGCCTGCACCTGCGTCGCGTCCGCCGGGGTCGCCCCCTGGACGGTCAGCAGCGCGCCGCCCGGGTCGTAATCGTTGGCCAAGACGTCCACGATCGTGGCTGACTGGCCACGCAGCGTGGCCTCGTCCGGGACGGCGACGGGCTTGTTCTGCTCCGACCCCGCCGCGACGTCCACGCGGATCACCCCGGACGAGATCGTCGCGCTGCCGAAGCTGGCCCGATAGTCGAGGAAGTACGTCCCCGGCTTCGTGCCGGTGACCGTCACGATGCCGGCCTTGAGGTCGGTGTCGACGGTGATGTTCGGCCTTCCGGCGACCTTTGCCGCCAGCGCCAACCGGGAGAGCGGGTTGCCGTCCGAACCGGGCAGGTCGTTGGCCAGCGGCCGGATCAGGATCGGCCGGCGAACCTCGCCACGAGCGGCGTCCGGCTGCGCGATCGGCGCGATGGACGTGGCCGCGCTGACCACGTTCACACCGACGGCCGCCGCCACGTCCGCGGTGTCGAAGCCGTCGGAGACGCGGTAGTCGACGGTCTTGGTGCCGCGGGCATCCCCGGCCGCGGTGTACTCGATGCGGCCATCGCCAGTGGCCGGGACGCTCGTCTTCTCCGAAGTGGCGTCGACCAGGGTCACCGGATCGCCGTCCGGATCACGCCAGTCGGGCATCACCGCAAGGTTGATCGTCCCGCCCGCGGCGACCGACAAGACGCGAGCGGCCGCGCCCTTGCGCTTGAACGGCTTGCCGTTTTCGTCGGGGGCGCGCACATGCACCCGGACGTCCCCGACGGCCGACTGGCTGCCGTTGCTGATCGTGTACTTGAAGGAGGCGTCGCGGCCGTCCTTGGGCAGGGCGAACAGCAGGGTCTGGCCGTCCGGCGCGATGTCGACGCGGGCTCCCCCGCTGGGCTGGGTGACGTCGGTGATCGACAACAGCTTGCCGCCGACGTCGGTGTCGTTGTCCAGGACGTGCAGGACGGTCGTCCGGTCGGGCCGGGCGCCGAGGTCGTCCGGATTGGCCTTGGGCTTGGAGTCCTTCGGCTGCTGTGGCCGCTGGTTCTTCTTGGTGGTGCTGTCCTGCTTTTGGGGCGGCTTGATGGCATCCCAGTCGTCGACCCGGCGAAGCAGATCGATGTCGAGGATGCGCCCGTCCGCGGCGTCGTTGACGACGATGCCGCCCCGGTTGGTCCGGAACACCGGCCGCTTGAGCGCGCTGTCCGCGCGGTCGATCCCCAACTCGACCGCGGGCGAGCCGTTGCAGCCGCGGACCACCGTGCCAGGATCACCCGCCCAGGCGGCGAAAGCACAGCCGGCCAAACGCACCGGCTGAGCCGGGTCACCGTCCACGTCGGCGAAGAGAGTCAGTGCCGCTCCCCCGTTCAGCGGGACGTCCAGCAGCGCCTGCTTCGTCGCGATCAGGACGCTGTCGGCGTCCGGGCCGGGCTGCTGCAGCTTGGCGGCCTGATCGGGCTGCACCTGGGTCGTCTTGCCGTCGGGGAGCGAAACCACCCCGGTCACGGCGTCGAAGAAGACCATCGACTTGCCCACGGCCGTGGCTTGAATGCTGCGCAGCCCCCCGGCGAGTTGGCCGTAGACGGGCTTGGCGAAGCC
>JBDHZK010000161.1:0-5225 GCA_039811865.1 Propionicicella sp.
CGTCGCCGAGCCGTCCTAGCGTTGGCTCATGAGCAGCGCGATGGAACCAACGGATGTCGGCCCGGCCGTCGGCGGTCACCTGAAGGCATCCGATGGCGACCGGGAGAAGGTGATCACCTTGCTGGATGCCGCCTACGCCGACGGCCGCCTCACCCGCGATGAGCACGGCGAGCGCGTTCAGGCGGCGCTGCAGGCGGCTGTCTTCGACGACCTCGTGCCCCTCACCCGCGACTTGGTCGCGCTCGACGGACGCGCGAAGGTCGCTGTCTCGGCGCCCGCCGCGGGACCGCTGGTCGACCCGTCCGGGTCCACGGGCGACCTGGACAGTTTCGTGGCGATCTTCGGCGGTACGACCCGCAAGGGCGCCTGGCGCGTGCGTTCGCGGATGGATGCCCTCGCGGTGTTCGGCGGCGTCGATCTCAACATGCGCGAGGCGGTCTTCGACGCTCCGGTCACCGAGATCAGGGTCTTCTGCATGTTCGGCGGCGTGGATATCAAGGTGCCAGAAGGCGTCTACGTGCGCGACGAGGTTGCGGGGATCTTCGGCGGGTCCGAGGTTTCGGGGACGACGGAGGAGTCCCAGGCGCCGGTGAAACTGATCGTCAAGGGCGTTGCGCTGTTCGGCGGCGTCGAATGCAAGGGCCCCAAGCGCAAGCGCTGGTGGAAGGGCCAGGACCGGTGAGGCTCGCGGTGAGCACCTTGGCATAGGCTCGAGCCATGGACGAAGTCTTCGCACCTCCGGCGGAGTCCTGGCAGACGCTGTCGCCGAAGTACAAGACCGTGCGACGCATCGTGGCGCTGGTCTCCTGCGCCATCTTCTGGGGCGTCCTGACCGCGGCCGTGTGGCTGCTCTCGGACTGGCGCTGGGGGACTTCCGTCCTGGCTGTCGGCCTTGGTTGGACGATCTGGCGCGTCGAGCGCGTCGGACGTTGGTGGAAGCGCTGGGGCTACGCCGAACGCGCCGACGACCTGTATGTCACGCACGGGCTGTGGTTCCGCCAGTTGACCGCCGTCCCCTACGGCCGGATGCAGATCGTCAAGGTCGAGTCGGGGCCGATCGAACGGGCGCTCGGGTTGGCGTCGGTGACCCTGGTCACGGCCAGCGCCCACACCGATGCGCGCATCCCCGGCCTGCCCGCTCTCGATGCCGCCCGCCTGCGCGACCGGCTCACCGAGTTGGGCGAAGCGCACTCCTCGGGCCTATGAGCGAGTACCCCGCGACGCAAGGCGATCCGGCCGGAACTCCTGACCGCGTCCCGGAAGGGCCGCCGCCGGCGGCTGAGCCGAAGCGCACCGAGCGTCCACACCCGCTGACCCCGCTCGTCCGCGGCTGGATCGTGCTGGTCGCCATCGCGCTCGGCTTCGGCCGCGACATCCTGCAGCGGTTCAACGAGATTCAGACTTGGGCGAACTCGCTGTGGTGGGTCCTCGGCGCGATCGGCGTGGCGGTGGTCCTCGCGTTCCTTGCCGGGCTGGCGTCCTGGTACTTCACCCGGTTCGTCATCGACGAGCAGGAGCTGCGGGTCGAGACCGGCTGGATCATCCGGACGTCCAAGCAGATCGCGTTCAACCGCGTCCAGTCGATCGACGTCGTCCAACCGCTCACCGCCAGGATCTTCGGCCTGGCCGAACTCGACATCGACGCCGGCGCCGACTCGCGCACGAAGCTGCGCTACCTGTCCCGGGCGCGGGCGGTGCAGTTGCGCGACTACCTGTTGGTTCGAGCTCACGGCCAACGTGCCGAGGTCAGCTCGGCCAGGCCCACCACCACCGCCGGCCTGCTCGAGGACGCCGCCCCGGACGACGTCGTCCTAGTGCGCATCCCGCCACAGCGACTGCTGATCGCCACCTTGTTGTCCCACGAGTTCTGGCTGTCCCTGCTCGGCGTGGCCGTGGCGACCGCGATCGGCCTCTACTTCGGGCAGGTGATCGTCGGGCTCGCCGCGGCGGTGCCCGCGATCACCGCACTGTTCGGGTTCGTCAGCAAGCGCGTCTTGGCGCAGTTCAACTACACGTTGGCCCGGTCGGGTCCGGGGCTGCGGATTACGCGCGGCCTGACCAGCCTGACCAGCCAATCGGTGCCGAGCAATCGCATCCAGGGCATCCGGATCGCCCAACCGATCCTGTGGCAGCCGCTGAATCTGTTCCGGGTCGACATCGATGTTCTCGGGATGGGGCGCATCAGCGGCGACGAGGACTCGGCCTCGCCCAACACGATTCTGATGCCCGCGGGCACCGCCGAACAGGTTGGCATCGCGCTGCACGCGATCTGGCCCGGGGTCGACCTCGCCGATGTGCCGATGCACGTCGTCCCCGAACGCGCGCGCTGGTTTCGCCCGTTCGCCGCGCACAAGCTCCGCTATGGCGCCGACGAGCGGGTGAGCGTCACGGAGTCCGGGTTGTTGATCCACGTCACCGACGTCATCCCGCACGCCCGGGTGCAGTCCGTCCGCCTGGAACAAGGCCCGCTCCAACGACGCCTCCGCCTGGCCGACGTCGGCCTGCACACAGCCGGCGGCGTCCTCAACTGCGTCGCCAAGCACCTCGATCAGGGCGCCGCGCGCGCCTTCGCCCTGGCGCAACTCCGGCGTTCACACGAGGCGCGAGTCCTCGACCTGACCATGGGCGATCGTGACGTCCCCAGCCAGCGTCAGGTGTGGCATTCGGGTTCGTAGTCAAACCCCACATCTCACACACATATCGGGTTCAGTGCGCGCAGCGGGCGGACCAGGCCGAGGCCACCATCTCGTCGACGCTGTGGCGCATCCTCCAGTCCAGGTCGGCCGCCGCAAGGTCGCCGTTGGCGACGATCCGCGCCGGGTCGCCCGCGCGGCGGGGACCGATGCCCGGGGTGAAGTCGTGCCCGGTGACCCGCACCATGGCGTCCATGATCTGGCGCACCGACAAGCCGTCCCCGCTGCCCAGGTTGTAAACCGACGCGAGTTCGTTCCCGGCCATCAGCGCCTCGGCGGCGGCCACGTGCGAAATCGCGAGGTCGCCGACATGGACGTAGTCGCGGACGCAGGTGCCGTCCGGGGTCGGGTAGTCGTCGCCGTTGATCCGCGGGGTCTTGCCCGCCAGCAACGCTTCGATCACGATCGGGAACAGGTTGTGCGGGCTGGAGTCGTACACCTCGTCCGTTGCCGAGCCCACCACGTTGAAGTAGCGCAGGCTGACCCCCCGGAAGCTGTCGTCGGCGCGCCGCTCGTCGGCCAGGAGCCATTCGCCGATCAGCTTCGACTCCCCGTAAGGCGACTCCGGGCGCGTCGCGGCGTCCTCGGTGACGACGTCGCCGTCGGGCGTCCCGTACACCGCGGCGCTGGAGGAGAACACCACGTTCTTCACCCCGGCGTCCCGGGCGGCCTGCAGGACGCTCACGGTGCCCGTCACGTTCTGGGTGTAGGTGTGCAGGGGTCGCTGCACCGAGACACCTGCGTACTTGAAGCCGGCCACGTGGACGATGCCGTCGCAGCCGTAGTGCCCGAGCGCGCGCTCGACCAGCGCGGTGTCCAGGATGTCGCCGTTGATGAACGGCACCTGATCGGGAACGAAGCCGGCGTGCCCGCTGGAGAGGTCGTCCACCACCACTGGCTGGATCCCGTCTGCGAGGAAGGCCCGCACCACGTGGGCTCCGATGTATCCGGCACCGCCGGTAACCAACCAAGTCATCCCGTATTCCTTTCGCGCCCTGGCAGTGTAGGCCCGGCATTAGGGTGAGCCCATGACGCAGCGCTATGCCCTAGGCATCGATATCGGGGGCTCGGGAATCAAGGGAGCTCCCGTCGATCTGAACACCGGGGAATTCGCCGCCGAACGGCTGCGCATTCCCACTCCCGACGAGTCGACACCCGAGAAGGTCGCCGCCATCGTCGGAGTCATCGCCCAGAACTTCGACAACCTCCTGGCGGACGGCCCTATCGGGGTGACCGTCCCGGCCGTCGTCACCCACGGGATCACCCGCTCGGCGGCGAACATCGACAAGTCCTGGATCGACGCACCGGCCGAGAAGGTCTTCGAGGAGAGCCTCGGCCGCGACGTCGTCCTGGTCAACGACGCCGACGCCGCCGGCGTGGCCGAGGTCTACTACGGCGCGGCCAAGAAGCAGAACGGCCTGGTGATCATGGTGACCCTCGGCACCGGCATCGGGACCGCGCTGATCAACAACGGCGTCCTGATCCCGAACTCCGAGCTCGGCCACATCGAGATCGACGGCGCCGACGCCGAGACCGAGGCGTCCTCCGGAGTCCGCGACCGGCTCGGGCTGTCATTCCATGAATGGGCGCCGCGCCTGCAGCGCTACTTCTCCCGGCTCGAGGCGTTGCTGTGGCCCGACCTGTTCGTCGTGGGCGGCGGAGTCAGCAAGAAGTCGAAGAAGTTCTTGCCCTTGCTGGACCTGAAGACCCCGATCGTCCCGGCCCAACTGCTCAACGCCGCGGGCATCGTCGGCGCGGCGCGGCTGGCGGCTGACAAGGCCGCTGCCAAGTCCTGAGGTGAGAGCGGCGGGGGCCCTCCCGGTTTCGGCTGGACCGGTCCCCCGGCCGAGCGCTCGGGCGCGCCGGTTCAGCGTTGGTGTTGGCCGAGCCGCTTTCGACGCCGCTTGGGTGGTGCCGCTCGATCCCGAGCCGGGGCTGATCGTCCTCTACCCCGGCTACAACGTGCCGCTGACCGACTGGGAGCTCACGAAGGCCGCGCTCCTGGCCGACGCCTGGGGCCGCCCGCTGATCGAGGTGGAGTTGCCTGGTATGAGCCGCCACGGCGGCCCGTTGGACGCCGGCGCGCGCCTGGAGATGCAGCGCGCAGGGGTCGGGCGCTTCGCCGACCTGACGAACGCCCGGATCGCTGCGGCCCTGGAGGTCGTGGGCGCCTCCGGCTGCGGGCCGGTCGTCGCCGCCGGCTACTCCACCGGTGCCAGCGTCGCGGCCCAGTCGCTTCCATGGCTGGCGGTCCGGTTCGGCGGCCTCGACGGTGTCGTCCTGATCGAGCCGGTGGGCATCCTGCCTCGTCCGGTGCCGGTGATGTTTTGGCACAACGTGCTCGATTGGCGGCGCCGCCTGGCCGAGATCGGTCGCAACGAGGCCACCACTTGGGCGCTCGGACAGTACCTGGCCCCGGAGACCCGGGCGGGCGTCCGCATCGCCGCGCTGGACTCGCTCGTCGTCGCCTTCACGCTCAGCGCCGAGACCATCCCGGACGCGGTGCTGTCGGCGGCCGTCCGCACCGACCTG
>JBDHZK010000162.1:0-5213 GCA_039811865.1 Propionicicella sp.
ACCTCGAGCAGCGGCTCGACCTCGCCGGCGGCGCTACGGCTGAGGTTGTCGGTGGACAGCACCCACAGTGTGGTCACCCCGATGCCGGCCTCCTCGCACCAGCCGACGAACTCCTTGAGTTTGTCCGCGCCGGCCTGATAACCGGCGACGAGCGATTCTCCGGGGGCGTTCGCCTTGGCCCAGCGCCGGTTTCCGTCGGCCAGCACCGCCACATGCTTGGGCAGTTGCCTGGGATTGATCTCGGCGAGCAGCCGCTGCTCGTAGGTGGAGTACATGAAGCCGGGGGGACGCATCTCCTCGACCCGGCGCCGCAGGTTGGTGAGACGCTGACGAAGGCGGCGCGCGCGTCCAGGCATGCACCCAAGCCTATTCGGCCGATCCGGCCCGGTGGCGTTTGCGCTAGCTGTTGATCGGAGCCGAAAGGCCGACCAGATCGACACGCTATCGACTCGCCGCGGGAGCACCGCCCTGACAACCCCTCTTGGAGGCGCCGCCGAACAGGCGTAAGCTTACCTACGGAACCGTAACCTACGGAAGCGTAACTGGAGTTCTCATGGCAACCCATACGATGCCCGACGCGGGCGTCGCCGCCATCATCGACGACGTCAAGCCCAAGCTGAGGGGCTGGCTGCACGCCGGCTTCACCCCACTCGCCCTGCTGGGCGGCATCGGCCTGATCGTGTTCGCCCCCACTCTGCTCGGTCGCGTCGGCGGAGCGGTCTACCTGCTCGCCTCGCTCGCCCTGTTCGGGACGAGCGCCGCCTACCACCGGGGCAACTGGTCGCCGAAGGTCCGCGGCGCCTTCCGGCGAGTCGACCACGCCAACATCTACTTGTTCATCGCGGCGACCTACACCCCGCTCGGCCTGCTGCTGCTCAGCGGTGGCTCTCGAGTGCTGCTGCTTTCCCTCGTCTGGTCGGCCGCGACCCTCGGCCTGTTGTTCCGCGTGTTTTGGATCGGCGCGCCGCGCTGGCTCTACACCCTGCTCTACATCGCGATGGGTTGGGCTGCGATGGGCTGGATCAACCAGTTCTGGGCGATCGGCGGGCCCGTGGTCGTCGGCCTGATCGTGCTCGGTGGCCTGATCTACTCCTTCGGAGCGATCGTCTACGCCCGGAAGTCGCCGAACCCGTCACCCAAGTGGTTCGGCTTCCACGAGGTCTTCCACCTGTGCACGATCCTCGCCGCCGGCTGCCACTACGCCGCCATCTCGATCGCGACGTACGCCGCCTGAGCCAGCGGCCGGCTACGCGGCCCGTTCGGCCAGCGCCGCCAGCCGGTCGATGGACGCAAGCAGGTTGGCCGGTGCCGTTTGCCGGTGCCGGGGCCAGCGCGACTCGTCGGTCACGCCCGTCCAGTCGTAGGTATGCCTTACCAGCGTGGTGACTTCGTCGATCGGTTCGAGGTCCCAGCGCCAGATGTGGCCGGGAGCCGGCTGGCCGGCGTCGGCGGTACGCCAGGCGATCACGCGTCCCTCCTCGAAGGCGACGACCTCGTTCTCCTTCAGCTTGGCCTTGTTGGTGCGCATGCCGAAGACTTCGCCGACGGCTCGCACCCGCTGGGCGGTGGTGGCGACGTCGAGGTTGTCGTTGCCGTCCCATTCCGGCTGGCGGGCGGGATCGGCAATGAGTTCGAAGATGTCGGACGCGGGCGCGTGCACCACCCGCTCGGCCGTCACGATGCGATCGTTCATGGGCCCATCCAAGCACTCGGCCAAGGTCGCCGCGCGGCCCGCCGACGGGCCACCTAGGCGCGCCGCCACAGGGCGTCGCGCAGCGCCTCGATCGTGGTGACCGGCTCGAAGCAGATGACGCCTCGGCAGACATAAGCCGTGGGGACGTCCCCGCCCCGGTCGACGAACAGATCGCCGAAACCGGACGTCCCGGCCGGCCCGGTGACGATGGCGCTACCCGCGGGCGCCATCCGCCAGGCCGCGCGGGTGAGTTCGTTCAGCGGATCGTCGGCGACGACCACGACGCTGGCGCGAGCCAGCCCCGTCCGGGCGTCGTCGGCGATCAGCGCGTCGGAAAGTGCCCACCCGGCGAACCTGGGCGCCACCGCCAGCGGTGCCCAGGTGGTCGCCGCAGCCGCGTCTGCCCGCTCGAGCAACGCCGGGTCGTCGGCGAGCAGGCCCACCAACCGCAGCGCGGCGACCACGCAGGAGGTCCCGGAGGGTGTGGCGTTGTCGGTCACGTCCCGCGGGCGGCGGAAGAGCGGCTCGGCGTCGTCCGCGGTGTCGAAGAACCCGCCGTCGGCGGCACCAAAATGCTCGGTCAGGACGCCGGTCAGCTCGCGGGCCCGCGCCAGCCAGGCGGCGTCCCCGGTCGCCCCCGCCAGCCGGGCCAGCCCCAGCGCCAGGGCGCCGTAGTCCTCGGCGAGCCCGGCGGCTTCCCCGACCGATCCGTCGCGGGAGACCCGGCAAAGGCGTCCGTCGACCCAGTGGACGTCCCACACGTGCTGGGCAGCGCCGCGGGCCAGTTCCAGCCAGCCGGGCTCGTCGAATACCAGCGCCGCGGTGACCAGCGAATCGATCGCCAGCCCATTCCACGCCGCGACCACCTTGTCGTCGCGGGCGGGGGCGAAGCGGCGTGAGCGCATCTGGAGCAACCGGCCAGACACCTCCGCGAGCCGTCCCGGGTCGGGGTTGCCGCGCAGCTGCAGCGTCGACAAGCCGTGCTCGAAGGTGCCCTCGGTGGTGACGTGGAAGATCCCCGCCGCCCAGAGCGCGTCCTCCTCACCCAGGGCGTCGGCGAGCAAGTCTGGGCTCCAGACGTAGTAGATGCCCTCGTGCGGCATGCCTCGGATGTCTGCGCTGTCGGCGTCCAGGCTGGCGGCGAAGCCGCCTTGCTCGGTGCGCAGCTCGCGCTCCAGCCAACCGACGATGCCGCGCACGACCCGCTCGAACTGCGCGCGCAGCAGCGGTTCGTGGTCTGGGGTGCGGCGCCAACCGCGGACGTAGGTGCCGAGCAACAGCGCGTTGTCGTAAAGCATCTTCTCGAAGTGCGGCACCGCCCAGCCGGCGTCCACGCTGTAGCGGGCGAAGCCGCCGCCGACCTGATCGTGGATGCCGCCGCGCGCCATCGCGGCCAAGCTGCGCTGGACCATGTCGAGGCACGCCGGCTCCGCCTTGACCACGAGCGCGTCCAGGAGCATCGCGTTCGGGAACTTCGGCGCCCGCCCGAAGCCGCCGTGGATGGGGTCGAAGTCGGCCTGGACGGCCTCGATCACCTCGCGCAGCTTCGGCAGCGGCGCCGCCTCGACCGCCGAGATCACCTCGAGCTGGCCGGCGATGGCCTGCGCCGAGACGTCCACCTCGTCGCGGCGGTCGCGCCAGGCTCCGACGATCGCGGCGAGCACCTCGGCGAAAGCGGGCATCTGCCCGCGGCGGGTGGGCGGATAGTATGTCCCGGCGAAGAAGGGACGCCCGTCCGCGGTGCAGAAGACCGTCATCGGCCAGCCACCCTGCCCGGTCAGTGCCTGCGTGGCCTGCATGTAGATGGCGTCCACGTCGGGACGTTCCTCGCGGTCGACCTTGATCGCCACGAAGTTGTCGTTGACCAGCGCCGCCACCGCCTCGTCCTCGAACGACTCGTGCGCCATCACATGGCACCAGTGACAGGCGGCATAGCCAATGCTGAGCAGGACGGGGACGTCTCGGCGCTTCGCCTCGGCGAACGCTTCGGGTCCCCACTCCCACCAATCCACTGGATTTCCAGCGTGTTGCAGGAGATAAGGGCTTATCGCGTTGGTGAGACGACTGGCCATTCCCATGACTCCCTACAAGTGATACACGAAGCGGATTCTCGGGAGTCAGGCGCGACTCCCACCCGTCCAGCCTAGGAGGGACACCGCTGGCCATTCGCAAGAAGGCCACGCTCCTGGCCCGGGCAAGCCCCGCACGCTCGGCGGCGCACGTCCGTGGCGGGTGCGATCATGGCTCCTTATATGACATGGCGCTCCAAACAATGTTCCACAAGTGCGGGTAGAGTGACATTGTGGACCTGAGCATGTTCCAGGAGACAGCACCAGGGAAACTCGTCACCATCACGGGCCAGGACCCCCTCCTGGGCTCGTGGCAGCACAAGGCGTTCATCCCGAACCCCCTGGATCACGTTGGTGGACCCGACCTGTCCCCGAGAACCAACCTCGTCATCGCCGACGCACGGGCCGCGCTGGCGGCGCTCGACAGCACCGCGCGTCTGCTCCCCAACCCGGCACTGTTGCGCCTCCCCACGCTCCGGCGCGAGGCTCAGAGCACGTCCGCACTGGAGGGAACGCACGCACCACTCGCCGAGGTCCTGGTCGCCGACGACGAAGAGCCGCCCACCGTTGAACTCGTTGAGATCCTCAACTACGTCAGGACGGCCAACTACGGATTCGCATGGATCGCCGAGCGTCGGCCCATCTCGGCGTCCTTTCTGAGCGACCTACAAGGGATCTTGATGCGGGGCACGCCGTTGGCACCGGCCTCCGGTCGCCTACGGGATACGCAGGTCGTCATCGGCCGTCGTGCCGGCGCCGATCCGCGGGCACACCCCGTCTACAACGCCCGCTTCGTGCCCGCACCAGATGGCGTGGAACTTGAGTCAGGCGTGGATGCCCTCGTCGCATGGCTCCGAGAAGACCATCGCGGTCACATCGATCCAGTGGTGGCCGCGGCGATGTCGCACTACCAGTTCGAGACGCTGCATCCCTTCCACGACGGCAACGGGAGGATCGGACGGCTCCTGGTCGTGCTGCACCTGGTAGCGGCCGGCGTACTCAGCGAACCCACCCTCACCGTGTCGCCGTGGTTCGAGGCCCGACGAGGCGACTACTACGACCGGCTCCTGGGTGTCAGCACCACGGGAGACTGGGATGGGTTCGTTGCCTTCTTCGCAGAAGGTCTGAGGCAAGCCGCCGACAGCACCCGCGTGGAGATGCTGGCTTTGGTGGCCGTCCAAGCCGAGTTGAAGGCGATCGTTAGATCGTCTGCTCTCAGGGCCGACAGCGCGCATGCCCTGGTCGACCTCGCAGTGGCCAACCCCAGTTTCACGGTGCGCAAGGTCGAAGCCGACCTCAATATCTCCTATGGGCGCGCCAACAAACTGGTTGGACAACTCTGCGACCTCGGCGTACTGCAGGTTGTCGACCCAAACGCCTACAAGCGCCGGTTCTTCGCTCCACGCGTCCTCGAAGTCCTGACCACGCGACCCTCAACCTGAGACTGGACA
>JBDHZK010000163.1:0-5182 GCA_039811865.1 Propionicicella sp.
ACAGCGGCGTTTGGGGATCCAGTCGCGTGAGCATGAGGGCGCCGATACCCATCACGAGCGCGGCCGCGACCATCGGGATCCGCGCGCCCAGGCGGGCGACCAGGCGTCCCGAGATGGGCGCCAGCAACGCGTTCGCCAGCGCCATCGGCAAGGTGGCGAGGCCGGCATGCAACGGCTCCATCCCCCGGCTGTCCTGCAGGTACAGCGTGGCGACGAACAGGAAACCGGCGAAGGAGAAGAACGCCAGCAGCGCGATCAACGTGGCGAGACTGAACGGGAGCGATCTGAAGAAACCCAGTTCCAAGAACGGCTCCGCGGCCCGCCGCTCGGTCACGATGAAGGCGGTCCCGCCGAGCAGCGCGAGACCACCGGCAACCAGGACGGGCAGCGTCGTGAAGCCGTACTCGCCACCCTCGATCAAGGCGAAGGTCAGGGCACCCAGGGTCAGGATCGCGAGGAGTTGGCCGGGGATGTCGAAGCCGCGCGCCGTCTCGGCCTTCGACTCCGGGACGTAGCGATGCACCAGCCACAACGCCAACCCGACCACGGGGAGGTTGATCCAAAACACCGAGCGCCAGTCGATGGCGTCCACGAGCGCTCCGCCGACGATCGGCCCCGTCGCCATGCCGATACCGATGACTGCACCCCAGATCCCGATCGCCTGGGCCCGCTCGCGGTGATCCTCGAACGTGTTGCTGATGATCGACAAAGCCACCGGGGCGAGCATCGACCCGCCGACGGCCTGCAGGCCGCGCATGACGATGAGCATCGCCGAGCTGAACGACACCGAGCACAGCGCCGAACCGATGCCGAACAGCACCAGCCCGATCATCAGCACCTTGCGGCGTCCGATCCGATCGGCCAGCGAGCCCGAAAACATCAGCAGGGACGCCAGCACCAGCAGGTAGGCGTCGATCACCCACTGCAGTTGCCCAGTGGAGGCGTGCAACTCCCGCGAGATCGAAGGCAGCGCCAGGTTCACCGCCGTCGAATCGATCTGCACGATCATCACGCTGACAGAGCAAGCCACCAAGACAAGTAGGCGCTCACTGCGGTTCGGGGTCGGCATGGGCGCACTCTACGAAAGGTCTCCTCGCCGCGACCGTGCGACCACCGGTTTCACAGGTTCGGGCCATTCTCACTTCACTTGCGTCGGGCCGGGCAGCCACTGGCCCGATTGCACCCGGGGGTCGGAAGGATTCGCGACGCTTCCTGGCCAAGACATGGTCAAAACCGCCAAGATGGCGGGGTCGCTCGGTTCGGGTCCGCCCGGGCTTTTCTCCGACCCTGCTGGGAGCCAGCATGACATCGACGGAACGTTCCGTCCGCCACCATGCGCGGCGCCCATGATTCTTGCCTTGCTGCTGGCGTCTTGCCTGGTGCTCGTGGTGGCCGCCTTCGTCCTGGGTCAGGCGTGGGGACGCGGCACCGGCTGGGTGGTCTCGGCCGGTTTCGCCGGGGTGCTGACAGCACTGACGTGGGCGGTGGCCGGCGGCCCAAACCAGCAGTTCGCCTGGCCGTGGCTACCGAGCCTTGGGGTCGTGTTCCGACTTCAGCTGGACGGCTTGGGGCTGCTGTTCGCGGCCGTCGTCCTGGGCATCGGCGCGCTGGTGATGGCGTACGCGGTGAACTACCTCCCACCCGGACGCCATGGACAGTTCTACGCGCTGCTCACATTCTTCGCGTTCGCGATGTTCGGCCTCGTCCTGGCCGGCGACGTCGTGGTGATGTGGGTGATGTGGGAGTTCACGACCTTGTGCTCGTTCCTGCTGATCTCCCAATCGGGGCCCAAGGGCAAGGACCCGGCGATTCGCACGCTGCTCGTCACCGCAGCGGGCGGCCTTTGCCTGCTGGCGGCCGTGGCCGTCATGACGGTGGTCACCGGCACCAGTCGCTTGGACGACATTCTGACGTCGCCGTACTGGGCCGCGCATCCGGACATGACCGCCACGCTCGCCGTCCTGATCGCGGCGGCGGCGTTCACCAAGTGCGCCCAGTTCCCCTTCCACGCCTGGCTGCCGGACGCCATGGTCGCCTCCACGCCGGTCAGCGCCTACCTGCACGCCGCGGCGATGGTGAAGGCGGGCATCTTCTTGCTGATCAGGTTCTCGGCGATCTTCTCCACCACCGGGGTGTGGAACGTGCTCTTGGTCGGCGTCGGGTTGTGGACGGCGCTGATGGGCGCGTTCATGGCGCTTCGGCGACACGACCTCAAGGAACTCCTCGCCTACTCCACGATCAGCCAGTTGGGCTTCATGGTCGCCACGATCGGCATCGGGACCGGCTACGCAATCGTCGGCGCGCTGGCTCACGTGGTGGGCCACGCACTGTTCAAGTCGGCCCTGTTCATGGCCGTGGGGCTGATCGACCATGAGACTCGAACCCGCGACATCCGGAAGCTGAGCGGCCTTTGGCGGGCCATGCCGGCGACCAGCGTCGTCCTGGTGGTCGCGGCGGCGTCCATGGCCGGGATTCCCCCGTTGTTCGGCTTCGTGACCAAGGAGGCGCTGTTCAAGGCGATGACCCTGGCGCCGTGGGGGTCTGGGTGGACCTGGGTCATCTGCTTGGCCGGCGTTGCCGCGGCCACGCTGACCTTCGCCTACTCCGCACGCATGGTCGTCACGACGCTGCCGGGTCCGCCGATGACGCCCGAGCCCCACGAGGCACCGATGGCCATGGTCGCGCCGGTAGCCGTCGCCGCCGGTGCGGGGGTCGTCCTCGGCGTGGCCGGTCCGCTGGCCGAACCGCTGGTGATCGGAGCCGCGGCCGCGGTCACCGGCAAGCCCCCGACGCTGGATCTGAGCTTGTGGCACGGGTTCACGGTGCCGCTGGGGATGAGCACGGCCGTCCTCGCGCTCGGCCTGGTGTTGGTGCTGGCCCGGCGACGGGTGGACGCTGTGCTCGGCTTCGAGCGGATGTCCTTCAGCGCGGTCCGGGTGGTGGAGGGCTTCCGGTCGGGTTCGATCGGCCTGGGCCGACACGTCGGCGCTCCGACCCGCAGCGACTCGCCGTTTCGGCACCTGGCCGCGGTCTTGGGCGCCTTCGTGGCGGTTGTTGCCGCCGGGTTGTGGTTCACCGGTTTCGCACCCCTCGACCCCAACGCCGACCGGGCCGTGGACTGGCTGTTCAGCGCCATCGTGGCCCTAGGCGCGATCATCACGATCCGGGCCCGCAGCCGGATCGCGCTGGTGTTGTCAGTTGGGGTAGTCGGCTTCGCCGTGGCTTTGCTGTTCTTCTCCCTGGGCGCCCCGGACGTCGCACTGACTCAGTTGCTCGTCGAGATCCTCACCGTGGTCGTCATGGTGCTATTGCTGACGCGGCTGCCGGTCTGGTTCCACGCCACGAAGCCGCCTCGAACGATCGCGGCCACGGCGATCGCCACCCTCGTGGGGCTGGCGGGGTTCGGCGTCGGCTGGATCATGATGGACAGCCAGGGTTTGTCGCCCGTCGGCCGCTATTACATCGAGCAGGCCTACCGGCTGACCGGCGGAACGAACGTCGTGAACACGATCCTGGTCGACTTCCGAGCGCTGGACACCCTCGGCGAGCTGATCGTCCTGGGCGTCGCCGGGGTGGCCGTCATCGTCGCCTTGGAGAGCCGCGGGCTGCTGCCGTGGCGCAAGAGCCCGATCGTCCTGACGCCGGGCAACCCGGCCCGCGATCCCGGTGACAACGCGATCAGTTTGCGGGTCACCGCGCGCTTCGTCGTGCCGCTGCTGGTCCTGACCTCGGTTTGGATGTTCCTTCGCGGGCACTACAACCCGGGCGGCGGTTTCATCGCCGCACTGATCGGCGGCGCTGCCCTTTCGTTGGTGTTCTTGGCCGCCCGCGACGACCGGGTGGCCAAGCTCGAGGTGTCGTCCACGCGGCTGATCGGCGGGGGAATGCTGATCTCGCTCATCACCGGGGTGTTCGGCTTCGCGGCCGGGTCGTTCCTGCGTCCGCTCGGCGTCGACGTGCTCGGGATCAAGGTGAGCACCGGGCTACTGTTCGACGTCGGCGTCTACCTCGCCGTGATCGGGCTGATCTTGACCACGCTCAAGCGGCTCGGACTCGACACCCCAGAGCTGGCCCCCCGGCGCAAACCGGTGGAAATGGCGCCCAAGGAGGAGCGCAAATGATGGCTCTTCCGGCGGCCGTGGCCGTCCTGCTGGGGGCGGGCGCCTACCTCATCCTCCGACGCGGAATGATGCGCATCGTCGTCGGCTTCGCCCTGATTTCCCACGCGGTGAATCTGCTGATCGTGATCGGCGGCGGGACGGCCCGGCGCCGGCCCGCGCTGGTCGCCGGGGCCGATCCGAGCGTGACCGCCGACCCGCTGCCGCAGGCGTTCGTCCTGACCGCGGTGGTGATCGCCTTCGCGGTCACGATCTTCATGCTCGTGTTGGCCGTGGTCGGCGTCGGCGACGACGACACCGAAATCGAGCTGGCCGGCAAGGCGACCGAGACCCCAGACCTGGAGACCGAGCCGGGCCGGCGGCGTCCCTCCCGGCGCTACCCGCACAGCGACTGGCACGCCTATCTCGACCGAGCGGACGACGTATGAGCGGCGAAGCTTTGATCTGGTTCATGATCGGGCCGTTCTTCGCGGCTGGACTCCTCGTGGCCATTCGGCTACCGGCCCTGGTGCGGACTGCCGTCTTGCTGGCGACGCTCCTCGGCGAGACCGCCGCGGCGAGCGTCCTCTTGACGCAATTGCACGCCGGCGGTGTCCTGAGCTCTCGGCTGGGGCTATGGGACTCGGTGATCGCGATCCCCTTCGCGGCGGACGCATTCAGCGCGCTGATGCTGCTGCTGACCAGCTTCATGACCCTGGTCACGTCGTTGTTCGCCGCTCGGGCGGGTGCCGCCGCCGAACCCTTCTTCTGCCCGCTGGTGCTGGTGATGACCGGTGGCGTCGCCGGCGCCCTGCTGACCGCTGACCTGTTCAACCTGTTCGTCTGCATCGAGATCATGCTGTTGCCCTCCTACGCGCTGATCCTGCTAGCCCATCGCGGGCAGGGCATGCGGATGCAGGTCACCGCGGCCCGGATCTACGTCACGGTCAACCTGCTGACCTCATCGATGTTTCTGCTCGGGGTGGGGACGCTCTACGGCGTGATCGGGACGGTCAACCTGGCCGCCCTGTTCGGCCGTCCCCTGGCGAACCCACAGGCGATGCTGGCGGTGGGGCTGATCTTCT
>JBDHZK010000164.1:0-5171 GCA_039811865.1 Propionicicella sp.
GAGCCCAGAACCACGAGCACGCCAATCAGTTGCACGTCCTATCCGGTCTGGTGGCCCGCGGTGATCTCACCCAGACCCGCCACTACCTGGACGACCTGGCAGCCCCGGCATCCGATGTCGTCTCGTTGGACGACCCCTACCTGTCGGGGATGCTGTCGGCGAAGTCGGCCGTCGCTGCCGAGCAAGGCGTCGAGCTGCGCATCAGTGAGGAGTCCTGGATCTCCGGACGCCTCAACCGTCCCCTGGACACGGTGACCGTGGTGGGCAACCTCGTCGACAACGCCATTCGCGCGGCGGCTGGCGGATCGCGCCGACCGGCCTGGGTCGAGGTGTCGCTGCTCTCCGACGGCGCCGACCTGGTGGCCCATGTGGTCGACAGCGGCGACGGCGTCGCCGCCGGCTCGGAGGAGGCGATCTTCGGCGAGTCGTGGACCACGAAAACCGATCCCACCGGCGTCCACGGGGTAGGCCTCGCGCTGGCCCGAGTCACGGCCCGGCATCACGGCGGCGACGTCACCTTGTCGGTGGCCCGCGGCGAGGATCACGGCGCGGCTTTCAGCGCCGTGCTCACCAACGTGCTGCTGCCCCTGGGCGACCCACGATGATCAGGGTGCTCGTCGTCGACGACGACTTCCGGGTGGCCGCCCTGCACGCGGGCGTCGTCGGGGAGATCGACGGTTGCGAGGTGGCCGGGGCGGTGACGTCCCTGGGCCAGGCCCAGCGGGCCCTGGCCGAGGGCGGGATCGATCTGGTGATCGCCGACCAGCACCTCCCCGACGGTTCCGGCGTCGAACTGGTCGGCACCGCCGATGCCGCGGTGTTGCTGGTGACCGCGGACGGCGACGCCGCGACCATCCGGCGGGCGCTGGTGCGCGGGGCCTTGGGCTACATCGTCAAACCGTTCGACCTGCGCCTGCTGGCCGAACGCGTGGCCGACTTTCAGCGTCTCCTGCAGGGCGCGGACGCCCGCGGCCGGTTGGACCAGGCCAGGATCGACGCCCTCTTCGGCCAGTTGACCGCGCACCCGGCCGGGGCGGCGCCACCGCCCAAGGGACGCTCCCTCGTTACGGCCAGCGCGGTCGCCGAGTTGCTGCGCACCTCGCCGGAGCCGTTGACCGCGCTCGACGTGGCCGCGCACGTCGGGACGTCCCGGGCGACCGCCCAGCGCTACCTGGCCGATCTGGTCGCCGCCGGCCAGGCCGAACTGTCGCTGCGGTACGGCGTCTCGGGGCGTCCGCAACACAGCTACGCCTGGGTGCGCGCTCCCCGCCGCCCCTAACGGCCGGATTCTCCGCGGGCGCGGCCGGACCTGGCCGCGGCATAGCGAGACAGGGACTCGGCGCGCTCGGCGGCATGGTCGACGATCCGGCGCGGGTAACCGCAGGCGTAGCCGTCCGCGAAACGCCACGGCTCGTGCGCGGCCCGTCCGGGCAAGTGGGCCAACTCGGGAAGGAAACGGCGAACATAGGAACCGTCCGGGTCGAACTTCAGCCCCTGCAGCACCGGGTTGAACACCCTGAAGTAGGGGGCCGCATCGGTCCCGGTACCAGCGACCCACTGCCAGCCGTGATTGTTCGAGGCGGGGTCGGCGTCCAGCAACCGGTCGAGGAAGTGGCGGGCACCGACCGGCCACCACACGTGCAGGTCCTTGCACAAGAAGCTGGCCGTGATCATGCGGACCCGGTTGTGCATCCACCCGGTCGCCAGGAGTTGGCGCATGCCGGCGTCGACGATGGGGAAGCCGGTGGTGCCCTGCCGCCAGCGCTCGACCAGGTGTGGGGACTCGTCGTAGCGGATCCCGGCAAGGGCAGGGGTGAGGTCTTCCCACAGGCTGGCCGGGTGGTGCCAAAGGACGTCGGCGTAGAACTCCCGCCAGGCCAGTTCGGTGACGAACGCCGCCGCGCCGGGTCCAAGACGTCCGGTGAGGTCGGCCAGCAGCGTCCGCGGATGAATGCTGCCGAGCTTGAGGTGCGGCGAGAGCCCCGAGGTCGCGGCCAGATCCGGCCGGTCGCGGGCGCCGGAGTAGGCGTCGATACAGTCGCCGAGGAAGGCATGCCAGCGCGCCAGGGCCGCCCCCTCCCCCGCCGGCGGCAGCGCCTGCAGCCCGTGGTTCAGCGCGTCTTGGCGCAGGCGTTGCGCCACGGCATCGTCGCTGGGCGCCGCGATCAGCGTCAGACCGCTCGGCGCCGGCTCCGGGACGTCCCAACCGTGCCTGCGCCAGGCGCGTGCGAAGGGGGTGAACACACCGTACGGCCGGCCCTGGGGCGTCCGCACTCCCCCTGGCGCGACGGCGTAGGGGCAGCCCGTCTCGACCCACGCCACGCCGGCCGCGCTCAAGGCTGCCCGCACCTGAGCGTCGCGCCGCCGGCCCTTCGGGAAGGTCTCGGCCGACACGTGGACACTGCGCGCGCCGACCTCGTGGGCGAAGCGGGGGACGACGACGCGGGGGTCCCCCACCCGCACGCACAGGCTGCCGTCGTAGGCGTCCTGGGTGGCCAGCAGCGTCGCCGCGAGCCAGGCCCGGCGAGGCGCGCTGGCGCGCTGGTACAGCTTGGGGTCCAGGACGAACAGCGCCGCCACCGGCGCTTCGTCGGCCGCCGCTCGCAACGCCGGGTGGTCGTTGCGGCGCAGGTCGCGGCGCAACCACAAGACGGAGGTCATGCCGCGATCCTGCCCGGTCCCACCTGCGCGCGCGACTGGCGCCCCAGAGCCGGGGCGGAATCGCGGTCAGGGCTCGTCGCGGTTTGCGTTACCCTGGGCGCACGCGGATGTAGCTCAATGGCAGAGCCCCAGCCTTCCAAGCTGGCCATGCGGGTTCGATTCCCGTCATCCGCTCTCAGATCAGGCTGTGGCCGGCAGGAGCAGCCAGGGCAGGGCGATCCGCGCCCGATCAGCCTCTGCCAGCAACTCGCGTTTCGTGCGCTGCACCGTGTTCGCCGCCGCCGTCCCGGGTGCGGCGGCGAGGGCTCCGGCGAGCAGCGCCCGGCGGACGGGATCATCGGCCAACGGACGTCCCGGCAGGCCCGCGCCCAGCGCGGCGATGAGTCCGGCGACCTCGTGAGGCGGCTGGGGCCGAGCCAGGGAGCCGAGTTCGGCGGCGAGCAGTGGGTCCTCGACGTCGTCCAAGCCGGCCAAAACGCGGCCCAGAAGCGCCGCGGCGGCATCCGCCTGGCCGAGCGCTACCCCGGCGGCGAACAGCCGGGTCGCCGCGAAACCGGCTCCCGGTCGCGAGGAGACCGCGCCGAGGAGTTCGCCGGCACGCTCCAGCAGCGCTAGTTCACCGCAGCGCTGCGCCTCCAAGGCGCCGAGCGCGATCGCGAGGACACCGCCCTCACCGTCTTGCCAGCGGGGAGCCAGCCGGTCCAAGGCCTCGTGGACGTCCGGAGCCGGCCGCTCCCGTTGAGCCAACCAGGCCGCCGCGAGGCCGTCTTGGACGGTGGGGGCGGACAGCAGACGCTGCGTGGCCTCCCTGGCTCGGACCCGCAGGCCGGGCGACCAGACGACCTGCGTCTGCGTCGTTCCGCGCGGCCCGATGGCACGGATGCGGTGGCGTCCGGGCAGCGGCGCGATGCTGATCCCGGCCAAGGTGGCGTCCACCCGGGGGCCTCGCGATACCTCGAGGGCCGCGTCGGGCTGGGTGATCTCCAGCGGTTCGCCGGGGTGTGGGTCCGGAGGCGGGACCCAGGCGGGCAGCCCGGCGCCGACCTCGTCGAGCGAGTCCACCCAGGACGCCCGCAGGCTCAGCACCCGCCGCTCGCCAGGCCGCAGGACCAGATCGGGGTGGACGACGAGCAAGCCGCGCGCGTCCGGGCCCCCCGCAGCCGGCGGGCCGTCCAAGAGCCACCCGGACTCCAACCGCAACTCGAGCACGGCGGGGGCCGGCGGGCCTAGCGTCCAGTCGGGAGCCAGCACGATCCGGCCGTCCACCCCGCCGCACCAGGCCCAGCCGACGTAGCCGGGCCCAGGTTCGAGACTCAACCGCAGCGCGGGCGGACGCACGCCCTCCGCACCCGGGTTGAACCAGACGAGCCGGATCTGCCAGGACTGGCCGAACGAGTGCCGCAGCGCGACCTGTACGGGGCCGGACTTCCCCTCCGCGTTGAACTCGTCTGGATCGGCGGCCGCTGTGCTCAGCGCAGCTCCTTCGAAACCCAGGCGCCGAAGGACTGGCCTGCCCGCCCTGGTCAGTTCGACGACCGTCCCGTCGGGACGGAGCGAAACCGACGCCTCGTCCCACTCGTAGGTCCTCACGCCTGACATCGCGGGCACCAGTACAGGTTGCGACCTTCGAGGGCCCGCTTGGCCACCGGGGTTCCACAGACCAAGCAGGGTTGCCCGGCGCGACGGTAGACGTAGACCTCGCCGCCGTGCCGGTCGACCCTTGGGGGACGTCCCTGAGCGGTGGGCTCGTGCTCTGGGAAGACCGAATCGATTCGGCGAGCCTCGACGGCGCGGCCCATCAGCACGACCAGGTCGTGCCAAAGCCGCGTCCAGTCGCCGTGGGTGAGCTGGTTGCCGGGCCGATCCGGGTTGACGCGATGACGGAAGAGCACCTCGGCACGAAAGATGTTGCCCACGCCCGCGGCGACACGTTGATCCATGAGCAGGGCCGCGATGCTGCGCCGCGAGCGGTGCACTCGCTCCCAACCCCGCTCGGCGTCCGCGTCCGGACGAAGCGGGTCGGGCCCGCTCGCCCGAGTGAGCTGGGCCACCTCGTCCGGCGTCGACAACCGGCACACCTGCGGCCCTCTGAGTTCGGCCACGGCGCTGGGATTGCACAGCCGCAACCGAACGTTCGCCTCCGGAGCGGTCGGTGCGAACAGCCGCTGCCCGGCGACCCCGACCGCGAGCTTGCCGATCAGCCCCAGGTGTACGTGCACCACCCACTGGTCGCCGATGGGGAGGAAGAGGTTCTTTCCCACGGCGTCCGCCACGCCGAAGCTCTGCCCGTCGACGAGCACGGCGGCGTCCGCGAATCGACCCTGCGGGCTGGTTACGGCCACCGGACGACCACCGAAGGCCGCGTTGAGGTCGAGCGCCAGGGCGTGCATGACGTGTCCCTCAGGCATCGGCGTCCTCGCGGCTCGGCGGAGCGCCAGAGTCTACGCCGCCAGCGACGATCGCGGGTGATCCACCTAACGGCGCCGCTCGGGGACAACGACCCCCAAATG
>JBDHZK010000165.1:0-5149 GCA_039811865.1 Propionicicella sp.
GACGAAGTCGACGTTCAGCCCGCAAACCAACGCCGGCTGGTGTTGGGCCGGCTTGTGGAACGGGCAGTTGCGCAGCACGATGCCGACCTCGGTGCGGCTGGGCTCGTAGCCGCCCTCCCGCAGCGCCTGCAGGACGCGCCGGCGCGGCTCGACGTCCGGGTCGGCGTGCCGTTCGCCCAGCGCCCGGCCCTCGTCGAACGCCGCCCGGCGTGCGGTCTGAGCGACCGGTTCGCCGGTGGCCGACGACTCCACGATGGCGTCGGTCAGCACGCGGGTGAGCAGTTCGTAGCGCCGGGGCGGAACCTCCACCGAGAACTCACCACTGGATCGCCGGTAGTGCTTGCTCGGACGTCCCGAGCCCGGCCCGGTGCGGCCGGTCAGCTTGTGGAACTCGACTTCGAGCAGGCCGGCCTCGACCAGCTTGTCGAGATGAAACTTCACCGTGTGGACGGGGATGCCGGTGCCCTCGGCGGCGGCCTCGCGGCTGACGGCACCGTCCTCCCCGACGACGTACTCGTAGAGGCGGCGCCGCGTGGGCTCGCCGAGCAGGCCGATGGTTTCCAGCCCAATCGCTTGCTTCCGGGATCGCTTCACCTTCCAAAGGATACATCCGTTGACGAAACCAGCCGCGCGTGGTGTACTCGGAAAGCAGCGTGTCCGTTAGAAGGCACGGTCCCGGTCTCGATTTCGCGGGTCTCGACCCGCGCAAAGGAGCGCATCATGTCGATCGTCATCGTCGGGGCCGGCCTGGCCGGAGCCACCGTCGTCACCGAGTTGCGCGAGCGCGGCTATGGCGGCGAAATCGTGCTCGTCGGCGCCGAGGACGAGCTGCCCTACGAGCGTCCGCCGTTGTCGAAGGGCCTATTGCTCGGCACTCAGCAGTTCGCGGATGCTCTCGTGCACGGCCGGGAGTGGTACGACGAGCACCGGGTCGACCTTCGCCTCGGCACGACCGTGACCGCCATCGATCCGGTGCGGCGAATGGTCCGCACCGCGTCGGCGGCCGGGCCCGGCGAGGCCGACGACCTGTCCTATGACCAGCTCGTCCTCGCCACCGGCGCTACGCCCCGCCAACTGCCCATGGCGGCTGCCGCCGGACCCACGTTCTACCTGCGCACGATCCAAGACAGTCGCCGTCTGCGGGAGGCGCTGAGTCCGGGAGCCCGGGTCAAGATCGTCGGCGCGGGCTGGATCGGGCTGGAGGTCGCGGCCGCCGCGCGGGCCGCCGGTGCGCGGGTGTCAGTCTTCGAGGCCGCCGAGCTGCCCCTGTTGCGCGTCCTCGGTCGGGAGGTCGCGCAGGTCTTCGCCGACCTCCACCGCGGCCACGGCGTCGACCTGCGACTCGGCGTGAAGGTCTCCCCGGACGACCTGGCCGACGCGGACGCCCTCGTGGTCGGCATCGGCGCAACGCCCGTCACGAACCTCGCCGAGGTGGCCGGGCTCGCGGTCGACAACGGCGTCCTGGTCGACGCGCGCCTGCGCACGTCCGATCCGCACATCTTCGCCATCGGCGACATCGCCAACGTCGAGCACCCCACCCTCGGCCGCCGCAGCCGGGTCGAGCACTGGGACAACGCGATCGAACAAGGCAAGGTCGCCGCCCGCAACCTGTTGGGCGAGGAGCACGATTACACGCACCTGCCGTACTTCTTCACCGATCAGTACGACCTGGGCATGGAGTACTTCGGCGGGCCCGGGCCAGACGGCTACGACCGCGTCGAGATCGAGGGCTCCACCGACGTCCTCAACGGTGGGGCGTTCCGTGCCTTCTGGGTGTCGGGCGGTCAAGTCGTGGCGGCAATGCACGCCAACGATTGGGACGCCTCGGACGAGGTGCGGGCCAGCGTGGGGCAGACCCGCTGACCAGACCCCCAGCCTGGACGGCTGCGGGTCACTCGTCCAGCAGTTTGGACGCCAGTGCCGCGGAGTCTTCTTCGGTCCAGCCGAGGCGCTCGAGCAGGACGAGCGCGCCGCCGAACTCGGCGTCCAGGTAGTCGAAGAAGCCCTCCATGACTTCCGGCCGGGCCCGGTAGACACTGACGTCCTCGGCGAGTTCGTCGTAGGACTTGCCGCCGCGCAGCCGCGCGATCACGGCGCCGATCCGCTCGGACGTCGCCACGTAGTCGGCCACGATCTCGGAGCGCGGCACGCCGGCCACGGTCAGCGCCAGCGCCACCGCCGTCCCGGTGCGGTCCTTCCCGGCGGCGCAGTGGACGAGCGCGGCGCCCTTCGCGCTGGCGATCGTGCGCAGCGCCCGCAGCACCGAATCCGGACGGTCGGCGAGGAAGGACAGGTACGACGACGTCACCGGGTCGGAAACCTGGACGCTGAAGTCCTGATGCTGCCACGGCACGGCCTTGCCCGGCAGGTCCTCGTTGGCCTCGGGGATCTCCTCCCCGTGGAACTCCTTCATGAACGAATAGTTGTGGTAGCCGACCCAGTCCAGATCCGACACGGGGGTCGGGCCCTCGTGGAACACCTCGAACGCCGACCGCAGGTCGATCACGTCCGTCAGCCCAAGCTTCTCCAGGCGCGCCACGTCGTCGGGCGTGAGGTCTTGCAGGTTGTCCGAGCGCAGTAGACGGCCCGGCCGGACGACTCCGCCGGCAGCCGGCGTCCCGCCCAGGTCACGCATGTTGGCCAGTCCCTCGAGGTCGATCCAAGACGGCGTTCGCGGCGGTGGTGCCTTGCGCTTGCGCAACGGCAGGTCGGGACGGCTCGGCCAACGCAGCCGAAAACCTCGACGCTCTCGCGGCGATTTCGTGGAATCCGTCCCGGGCGGCTCGGAGTTGGCGGACTCAGGCTTGCGCATCGCGCTCCGCCTTCGCGGCGGCTTCCTTGGCGGCCTGCCGCTGGGCGGCGTCCGCCTGCGTGGCAGCCCGGCGCAATGCGACGGCGCGCGCGAAGTCGTCCTGGGTCGGCATGCCGTAGGCGCGCGCGGTGGTGTCATGCATCTCGATCACGTAGCGGTAGATCCGCTCGGAGAACTGGTGCGCGATCTCCCCCGGCATCGCTTTGAGGGGACGTCCGAACACGACGTGCACGTTGGGACGTCCGTTGATCGGCGTCTTGGCTCCATACGGCATCGCCGCGTGGGCGCCGACCAGCGCGATCGGCAGGCACGGAACGTTGCGGCTGATGCACAGCGCGGCGGCGCCGGGCTTGAAGGTGCTCATGCCGCCGGTCCGCGACCGGGTGCCCTCCGGGAACAACAGCAGCGGGATCCCGTCGGTCAGCAGCGTGCCCGCGAGGCCCTTGCGGTTGCGCAGGCCCTTGCGATCGACGGGGAACGCGTTGAAGAACAACTGCGTCGACGCCGCCTTGTACCAGTTGTCGAAGAAGTAGTCGGCGGCGGCGCCGGCGGCAAGGTTCTTCGACAGCCGGCGCGGCAGCGCGCCCATGATCAGCGGCGCGTCCAGGTGGCTGGAGTGGTTGGCGACGGCCACGAACGGGGAGTCCAGGGAGTCGAGGTTGCGCCGCCCGTGCGTGTGCACCTGCAGCGCCGACCAGATGTACGGCTTCATCACCAGGTGCTGGGCGACCAGGCGCGCGGCGGCGTGGGGGGCCGAGTGGTACCTCGCCAACTCCTGCTCGCTCACCTGCGTTCCTAACTTTGGCCGAACCGGCGTAACAGTACTAGTCGCGGCTGGACGTCAGCGCGCGCGAGATCAGGCGGACCAAGCTGCGCGGCCCGTGCCGGAGCACCAGCTTCGCGGCCCGCCACCGCTTCGACGGCACACAGATCACCACGCCGCGTTCGGCGTCGGCGAGTGAGTCCGCGGCCAAGCGGTCGGCGTCCACCCAGGCGAAGTCGGGCAACTTGGACACATTGATGCCGGCGCGGGAGTGGAACTCCGTGCGCACCCATCCCGGGCAGACGGCGGTGACGCTGACGCCCGTCCCGTGAAGCTCGTTGGCCAGGCCCTCGGAGTAGGTCGTCACCCACGCCTTGACCGCGGAGTAGTGCCCCTGGGCGATCCAGCCCGCCATCGAGGCGATGTTGATGATCCGGCCGTGGCCGCGGGCCTTCATCGCCCGGCCGGCCGCGCCGCTCAGGATCAGCACCGCCAGACACATGACGTCCAGTGCGCGTTCGTGCGCGGCGACGTCCGGGTCGAGCAGTTTGGCCTGGATCCCGAAGCCCGCGTTGTTGACCAGCACGTCGATCGGACGCTCCGGGTCGGCCAGGCGGGCGGCAACCCTGTCGACGTCCTCGCGGACGGCCAGATCGGCCGGCAACACCTCGACCTGGACGCCGTGCTCGGCCCGCAGGGCCGCGGCGGTCTCCTCGAGCCGGGCGGCGTCCCGCGCCACGAGGACGAGGTCGTCGCCGCGAGCAGCTAGAGCCCGCGCGAACGCGGCCCCGATCCCGGCCGTACCACCCGTCACCAATGCCGAAGCCATGAGGCCAAACTACGGCACTTGCGAAGCGCGCAAGGGCAGCCAAAACCAGTTGCCCGGTGCGCTTGTCGACTTCCACAAGCGCACCGGGCCAGCCTTGTCCGAACCGGACAGATCAGGAAATCGCGGCGACCACCTCGCGCGCCATGGCCAACTCTTCGTTGGTGGGCACGACCAAGACGGTGACCGGCGAGTCGGGCGTCGAGATGCGGCGCGGCTCCTTGCTGCGGATCTGGTTCGCCTCGGCGTCCAGTACGAATCCGAGCGGCTCAAGCCGCTTGATCACCTTCTCGCGGAGTTCGACGTTGTTCTCGCCCGCACCCGCGGTGAACGACAAGACGTCCACGTGGCCGAGCACGGCCAGGTACGAGCCGATGTAGCTGAGCAGCCGATGAATGTAGACGTCGAACGCCAGGATCGCCGCGGCGTCCCCTTCGTCGATCAGCTTCGCCAGGTCGCGGAAGTCGGTGACCCCGGACATCCCCTGCAGCCCCGACTTTTTGTTCAACATCGTGTCGATGGCGTCGATGTCCATGCCGACCGAACGCGCCAGGAAGGCATGCAGTCCCGGGTCGACATCGCCGGAACGGGTGCCCATCACCAGCCCGGCGAGCGGGGTCATGCCCATGGACGCCTCGACCGCCTCCCCGCCTCGGATCGCCGAGATGGAAGCCCCGTTGCCGAGGTGCGCCACGATCTGGTTGAGCTCGTTGTACGGCTTGCCCACGAACTTCGCCGCGGCCTTGGA
>JBDHZK010000166.1:0-5094 GCA_039811865.1 Propionicicella sp.
CAGTGGCCCCCCCAAGCCATCGCCCGCCGGAGGGGTCGCGGCATCAACCCTTTGGTTGATTGGCGCCTCGACGCCGCAGGTAACGATGAATGAAGTGGGTCCCGGCCACACCGATGGTGCCGGCGCCCAGCGCCCCAAGGAAGAACGCCATGAAGTAGCCCGCTCCGCTGCTCATGATCAGGATGGCCGTCATGCCCACCATGCACACGGCGGCCGCGACGGCCAGGAGCGCGAGCAGCACCTCGAACACCATCAGCGCGGCGTTGGAGTGCGAGGACGCGATGGCGCGGACGCCAACCGGGCTGGTCAGCGCGGGCAGATCTCGGACCAGCCGGTCAAGATCGCCCCTGGTGGTGGCGTGGATGGCGTCGGCCAACCGGATGTCCAATTCCTCTGAACTCAGGCGGCCTTCGGCGAAGTGCCGGGCCAGCATGTCGCAGACCTGATCGCGCTCGGCGTCCCCGATGCGTGTGCCGGGGCCGTGCGGTCTGGGTAGGGGCTGAAGCTGGTGCGACATGGCGCCATTGTGCGCGGCCGAAGGATCGCCGGGACAGGGGCCGGGGGGCCCAACGCTTGCGCGGAGACCGAGTCAAGACCTCGGTGCTAGGCGGTGGCCGCAAAGGGTCACACCTTGGGCACGGGTGGAGAACTGGAGTCGACGGACCGGGCGTCGAGTGGCAACCGGACCTCGGATTTGAAACCCTGTGGGCACCGAACGCGCCGCGCGCACGGTCACAGGCACGCCCGCACGATGCCCGAGCGATAGGGACCCATGCAGCAGAACATTCCGTTAGCCATCCTGATCGTCGTCGTTGCGTCGCTGTTCTTCGCCGGGGGCGCGACGATCCAGCACTATGCGGTGACCGAGACCGGTGACGCCAAGTCCGAGCAGCGCCACATGACGCTGAAGGAGTTGTGGCAACTGATCCGGACGCCGCGCTGGTTGCTGGGTCTGGGCTGCATCACCGTCGGCGCCACTTTGCATATCGTGGGTTTGATGCTGGCGCCGGTCACGGTCGTTCAGCCGGTGGGCATCTTGGCGGTCCCCTGGTCGGTGCTGCTGGCCGCACGGGTGCACAAGCACAAGACCAACAAGATGATCTGGGGTGGGGTCGCGCTCACGGTCTTGGGCATCTTGGTCTTCACCCTGCTGTCCGCCTCGCACGCGACCGAGGGCGCGGACGTCAGTCACCCCTGGGCGATCCCGGCCGCCTGCGTGGTCGTCTACCTGTGCGGCGCGACCCTCGGCTTCCTCGGCGCCCGCGGGCCACGCCGATACCGCAGCTTCATGTGGGCTTCGGGTGGCTCGTTCTTCTACGGCCTCGCCTCGGCGATGGTGCGCACCGTCACCGAGATCGTGCGTCAGCTCGACTGGACGACCCACCATCTGTTCTGGATCTCGGTCCCGTTGCTGATCGGCACCTACGTGCTGGGCGGCTGGATGATTCAGCAGGCGTACGCCACGGGGCCGGCCGAGGGAGTGGTGGGATCGATGACGACCACCGACCCGGTGGTGGCCGTCGTCTTCGGGCTGGCGGTGCTGGGGGAGGGCGCCCACCTCACCTTGGGTGCGTCCGCCGGAATGTTCGTCTCCGCCGCGGTAGCCGTGCTGGGTGTCCTGATGCTCATCAGGTATCACCCCGAAGTGCAGGCGCAGCTGGCCGCCAGCGACGTGGGCGAGCCCGCCTCCGATCGGTAGGTGCTTCAGATGACGGCGGGCGGCACGCCCGAGATCCGGCGCGTAGCCGTGGTCAGCGACTATTCGATGACCACGCTCGGTGGGGCCGAGACTGCCTACTTCGAACAGGTGCGCACCCTCGGCACGAGGTTCGAGGTGACCGCGATGTCGCCGGAATGCCCGAAGTTGTCGCTGCTGGGCAGCTATCCGGGCGTGACGGCCGTCCCGGTACCGGTGTGGTTCCGCGTGCCGAACCTCGGCCTCCCCGTCGCCAGAAACACAGCCGCGCTGCGGCGCTTCTTCGAGCGGGAGTTTCGCACCCGCCGGATCGACGTCGTCCATCTGCATTCGGAGTTCGCGGTGGCCGCGGCGGCCCTGGCGGCCGCCAAGAGCCTGCGCATCCCGGTGGTAGAAACCGTGCACACCTTCTTTTGGCAGACGCGCTGGCCGATCCAGCACCTGCTGGCGCTCGGGACGCCGAACTACCACCGATTCGTCACGGGGCTGAAGCCCAGCAAAGCGGTCCTGGACGCCAGCCCCGGCAACTCGGCCCTCCGCAATATGACGCTGACCGTCGCCCGCGAGGTGGATCGGGTGATCTCACCGTCGTCCCATCAGGCGCGGCGGCTGGTCGAGGCGGGGCTGCAGCGCGTCGATGTCATTCCGAACACGATGGCTTTCCCGCCCGGAGCCGAGCCGCTCACCGAGGCGGGGCCGCCACTCCGGCTGGTCTGGATCGGTCGCTTCGTCGCCGAGAAGCGGATTCTGCCGTTCGTCCTGGCTTGCGTCGCCGCCCTGAAGCGGCTGCCCCAGGGCGCCCTTGAGGTGGACATCCTGGGCGACGGGGAGCAGCACAAGGCTGCTGTGGCCTTGGCGGAGGCGTTCCCGCAGATCCGGTTCCAGGGGCGGGTGCCGCACGACCGCGTCCAGCAGTTGATCTCCGCCGCGCATATCTCGGTGCTGACCTCGATCGGTTGGGACAACCAGCCGATGACCGTGGTGGAGGCGATCACCGCCCTGCGCGGGGTGATCTATTGCGATCCCGAACTGACCGAGGGGTTGCAGGGCCCGGGCATCCCCGCCTTCGGTGACGAGCTGGTGCTGGCCAACGTCATCGTGCGGTTGGCTCAGCGGCCCGGCGAGGTGATCGCAGCCTCGCATGCTGCTGTCGAGGCCCGGGCCGAGTTCGGCGTCCAGACCTTCCTGAACCGGACCGCGGCCTGCTACGCGGCGGCGGCACAGCGGGTCGCCGGCAATCCGGGTTGAATACGAACCATTCGTCGACTCTGACGAGAAGTCGAACCAAGAAGCCGAAGAGGAGAAGTTACCCGTGCGAGTCCTGATCGCCACCGATACCTACCCGCCCACCATCAACGGTGCAGCACGCTTCACCGAGCGGTTGGCGAAGGGGCTCGCCGGCCGTGGCCACGACGTCCATGTCGTCTACCCGTCGCCCTCGGGGAAGACCGAAACGGTGCGGGCGGAGGGGGTCACGTTCCATCGTCGCTACTCGGTGGCCTATCCCTTCTACGACAAGTTTCGACTCTCACCGCCGCTGAGCATCCCGAGCGGGAGGCTGGTGGACGCGATCGCGCCGGACGTCATCCATCTGCAGGACCACTTCTGGCTGTGCTCGGCCATCGCCGGCTCGGCACGCTATCGAAACCTGCCGGTGATCGCGACCAACCACCTCATGCCGGAGAACTTCTTCGACCACGTTCCGGTACCGGCGTGGATGCGTGGGATCGGCTCGAAGTGGGTGTGGACGGAGTTGGAGCGGGTGTTCCGTTCGGTGTCGCAAGTCACTTCCCCGACGCCCAAGGCGGTGGAGTTGCTGATGCGTGCGACGAAGTTCAGTGACGCGATCGCCGTCTCCAATGGAGTCGACACGGCACCGTACGCCGCCGCCGCTGCTGCGGCCAAGGTGAGTCCCGGCTGTTACTCGCCGAACCCGATCGTGCTGTTCGTCGGACGGCTCGACCAAGAAAAGCGCGTCAACGAACTGATCGCCGCCTTCGCCGGCCTCCCCGAGGCGCTCAACGCCACGCTGGAGATCGTGGGGGACGGCTCGCTGCGCGGTGAACTGCAGCGCCAGGCGCAGCGGTTGGGGGTGGCCGACCGGGTGAAGTTCCTCGGCTTCGTGGGCGACGCCGAACTCCTGGCCGCCTACGCCAGGGCCGACCTGTTCTGTATGCCGGGGGTAGCGGAGTTGCAGAGCTTGGTGACGTTGGAGTCGATGTCGGCCGGAAAACCGGTGATCGCGGCCAACGCCATGGCGTTGCCGCACCTGGTGCACACCGGGGAGAACGGCTTCTTGTTCACCCCCGGGAATGTGGATGAGTTGCGGGGCCGGCTGGTGACCTTGCTGTCGGACGCTGACCTGCGGGAGCGGATGGGGTCGGCGAGCAAGGAAATCGTGGCCGCGCACTCGATGGCCAGCACGCTGGAGATCTTCGAGGGCTTGTATGCCAAGGCCATTGCCGAGAAGGGGCCAGCCGCACGCTGAGGGTCAGGCCTTGATCGCGAGAGCGGACACCTGGCGTCGGTCGGCCGTGGTGAGAATCACCATCCCGGCGCCGCGGGTCATCTCGAAGGTGACGTAGCCCTCAACCGAGCCGCCGGGATCGATGTTTCCGGTCGTCAGTTCGGGCGAGGTCCCGCCGGTGGTCGGTTCGATGATCGACGACGTCGACGTTTCGAAAACGTAGAACCCGTACGACATCGGGCCCTTGCGGCAACTGACCTTGACCTTGACGGTCAACTTATCGCCGTCCCAGCGCTGGTCGAGCAGGGACCAGGTGCCGGCCGAGCCCTCGTCGGCACCGGTGAACTCGATCGTGTAGGGGTCGCGCGAGGGTCGGGCCGACGAAGCGGAGACGGTCGGCGGCATCGTCGTGGCCAGGGGCGGCTCGGGGTGCCAGAACAGTCCGATCCCGACGACCAGCGCCAGCACCGTGAGAATGGCGATGGTCAAGGTCAGCGGCAGTCGCGACTTCGGCTTGCTGAACTGGCCGATCCTCGTGTGCGGTGGCGGCGCCTCTCCGAACGGCTGGGTTGGGGGACGTCCCGACGGCTCGGGCCAGTTGGTTGCCGGGCCGTCGAAGCTGGGGCCGCGCTCTTGCTGCCAGGGTGAGCGGACTTCCCATGGGCCGGTGTTGGCTGGCTGACCCGGTTGCTGGGATCCCGGCCAGCCGGGCGGTTGAGTCATGGTGTCAGGCTAGCCGCGGGCTCCCTGGCCCGCAGCGCGCGACCTTGGGCGACTTTTCCACAGATTCGTCCGGGCGTGACGATTCGGCGACCGCCGTGCCGATGGTCCGGTCATGACGACACCAACCATCTTGAAGGTGGGCTCCCTCGAAGAGGCCCTGTGCGCCGTCCCTTACCTGCTCGGGTTTCATCCGAGCGAATCGCTCGTG
>JBDHZK010000167.1:0-5049 GCA_039811865.1 Propionicicella sp.
TGGACGCCTCGACCGCCTCCCCGCCTCGGATCGCCGAGATGGAAGCCCCGTTGCCGAGGTGCGCCACGATCTGGTTGAGCTCGTTGTACGGCTTGCCCACGAACTTCGCCGCGGCCTTGGAGACGTAGGAGTGGGACGTCCCGTGGAAGCCGTACTTGCGGATCGAATGCTCCTTGGCCAGGTCGCGGTCGATGGCGTAGGTGTACGCCTCGGCCGGCAGCGTGGCGAAGAACGCGGTGTCGAAGATGGCCACGTGCGGGACGAACGGCAGGCCGTCGCGGGCCGCCTCGATGCCCGCGATGGCCGGCGGGTTGTGCAGCGGTGCCAGCGGGCTGAGCTGGCGCAGCGTGTCCAGGACCTGCGCATCGATCTTCACGGTGGAGGAGAACTTGTCTCCGCCGTGGACGGTGCGGTGGCCGACCGCGACCACCTCGCTCAGCTTGGGGCCGTGTTCGCCGAACAGTTGCACCATGCGGTGCAGCGCTTCGGTGTGGTCGGCGAAGTGCTGGGTCAGCCGATGGGTCTTCCCGTTCACGGTGTGGTCGATCGTGCCGGGCGTGGCGTCCCCGATCTTTTGCACCAACCCGGTGGCCACGACCGCCTCGGTGTCGCCGTCGATCACCTGGTACTTGATCGACGACGAGCCGCAGTTAAGCAGCAGGATCGGCTTGCTCACTTCTGGGGCTCCTTCTCGTCTTGGGCCTGAATCGCCGTGATGGCCACGGTGTTGACGATGTCGTCGACCAGCGCGCCGCGCGACAGGTCGTTGACGGGCTTGTTGAGGCCCTGCAGCACCGGGCCGATGGCGACGGCGCCCGACGAGCGTTGGACCGCCTTGTAGGTGTTGTTGCCGGTGTTGAGGTCGGGGAAGATGAAGACCGTCGCGCGTCCGGCCACCTGGGAGTTGGGCAGCTTGGTCGCGGCGACGGCCGGATCGACGGCCGCGTCGAACTGGATCGGACCCTCCACCGCCAGTTGCGGCGCCCGCTCCTTGACGATCTCGGTGGCCCGCCGCACCTTGTCGACGTCCGTGCCCGAACCTGACGACCCGGTCGAGTAGGACAGCATCGCCACGCGCGGTTCGATGCCGAAGTTGACCGCGGTCTCGGCGGAGCTGATCGCGATGTCGGCGAGCTGCTCGGCGCTGGGATCGGGATTCACCGCGCAGTCGGCGTAGACGTGCACCTGGTCGGCCATGCACATCAGGAACGAGCTCGAGACGATCTTCACCCCCGGCTTGGTCTTGATGAACTCCAGGGAGGGCCGGATCGTGTTCGCGGTGGTGTTGACCGCGCCGGAGACCATGCCGTCGGCCATGCCGAAGTGCACCATCATCGTCCCGAAGTAGGACAGGTCGGTCAGCTTGTCCCGGGCCTGGATGACGCTGACGCCCTTGTGGGCGCGCAGTCGGGCGTACTCCTCGGCGAACTTCTCCAGCAGCTCGGGATCTTTCGGCGAGATGATCCGGGCGCCATCGATATCCAGGCCGAGCACCGAGGCGCGCGCCTGCAGCGCCGCCTGTTCGCCCAGCAGGATGATGTCGGCCACACCGCGACGAAGGAGGATCGCGGTCGACTCGAGGATGCGGTCGTCGCTCGCCTCGGGCAGGACGATCCGGCGCCGGTCGGAGCGGGCCGCCTTCATCAACTGGTACTCGAACATCAACGGGGTGCGGATATCGGTGGGGGCCACGTCCAGAGCGTTCAGCAGGGCCTTGGTGTTGACGTTCTCGGCGAAGATTCGCCGGGCGATCTCGACCTTGCGCGGGGAGGCGGTCATCACGCCCTCAAGCTGGAACAGCTTCTCGGCCGACTGGAACGTGCCGAGCTTGGTGATGCCGATCGGCAGCTCCTGGTCCAGGCCGGCCAGCAGCTTGCCGAACGACTCGGGGATCTCGTAGCCACCCAGCAAGATGATGCTGGCCAGGGCCGGGAACGTCCCGGAGTCATTGGCGAGCATCAGGCCCGGCAGCAGGTCCGTCCGGTCGCCGGCGGTGAGGACGGTCGCTTCGGGGAAGAGCCGCGGGAGCACGTTCGGCAGGGTCATGCCGGCGATCAGGACGCCGAGGGACTCGCGATCCAGGAAGTCCTCGGAGCCGGTCACCAGCTTCGCGTCCAGCGCCTTGAACTGGTCGCGCACGGTCGGGGCGGCCAGGACGGCGTTCTGCGGCAAGGCGGCCACGACCAGGTTGGGGGCCAACTGGTGTAGCAGTTCCTTGGTCTCGACCAGACGCTCGGGATCGGTCCGCGTCGCGAACATCCCGATGACGTTGTTGTGTTCGTGTTCGAGCGCGTCCAAGGCGGCCTTGCCGGCCTTCATGATCTGGGCTGGGTTGCGGTCTTGGCCCGAGACGACGAGGACGACGGGGGCGTTCAGGTTCGCCGCGACGCGCGCGTTGAAGGTGAGTTCGGTGGAGGTGGACACGTCGGTGTAGTCCGACCCCGCGATCACGATCGCGTCGAAACGGGACTCCAACTGCCCGTACTTCCCGATGATCTGCGAGAGGGCCTCGTCCGGGTCGTCGCGGACCTGTCGGTAGGTCGCACCGATCGACTCCTCGAACGTTTGCTCAATGCCCTTTTGGCTCAGGAGAGCTTCGAGGACGCGGTCGGATTTCGACGACTTGACAACCGGCCGGAACACCCCGACCGACTTGACCTCCTGGGTCAGCAGCTCGATCAGGCCCAGGGCGATGACTGACTTTCCGGTGCGGCCTTCGGCGGACGCGACATAGATATTCCTGGTCACGGTTGCAGGCTAGCCGCCGCTTCCGGCGTTCGCAGGGACCAGGAAAGATCGATCTCGCTAGGGAAATCGTCGCAATGGGGCGCGTTACAGGCGCTGCGCCAGCCAGGCCAGGTCGGCTACGTGCTCGGCCACCGATCCGGGAGTCTCCACGACGATCGGGGAGTTGCAGGTGGCGATCACGTCGGCGACTCCGGCCGGGTCGCACTGGCCCTTGCCGAAATTGGCGTGGCGGTCGGCGCCCGATCCGAAGGGGTCGCGGGAGTCGTTGGCGTGCACGAGGTCGATGCGGCCCGTGATCGCCAGCACCCGGTCCACCAGCCCGGCCAGTTCCTCGCCGCCGGCGTGAGCGTGGCAGGTGTCCAGGCAGAACCCGACTCGATCCGAGCCGGCCGCTGGGGCGATGGTCGTCCAGAGCTGGTCGATCCGCTCCAGGCGCCGCGCCATGGCATTCGCACCCCCCGCGGTGTTCTCGATCAGCAGCGGGACCGGCAACTCGAGGCCGTCGATGCACTTGCGCCAGTTCTCGAATCCGAGCGCGGCGTCCTCGTTGGCGCCCACGTGGCCACCGTGAACGATCACCCCGGCCGCACCGATGGACGCCGCCGATGTCAGGGTCTGTTGCAGCAGCTTACGGCTGGGAATCCGCACCCGGTTGTTTGCCGATGCCACGTTCATCACGTAGGGGGAGTGGACGAACAAGGTCACGCCCGCTTTCGCCGCAGCATCTCGCAGGGCCGCGGGACCGCCCGCGTAGGCGACGGTCGGCATCTTCCAGCTCTGCGGGTCGCCAAGGAAGAACTGGCTGACCGTGGCGCCTCTGGCCAGCGCTTCGGCGACTGGATCGGTCTGCTCGACGTGGGCACCCAGTTGGATCGTCATGGGCTTGGACCCTAGTCCGTCGGCGGAACGGGCCAACCCGTCGGGAGGTGGGCCAGCCGGTGGAAACGTGCGGCGAGTCGGCTCCAAGGCGAGTCCTCAAGGCGGCGCGTCGACTGAGCTGGGGGACTCGCCGCACGTTTCCACCATCGCAGCCCCGTCGCCAGGTCCCGAAGGATCTGCGTGCATACCCCAGGCGGTATGCTTCGACCGAGGGAGGAACCGATGGAGGAACCGCGCACGGACGTCGGCATCGACGTCGGCGAAACCCTCGCCGCCCAGGCCGCGGGTGCCTGGTTGATCGACGTCCGGACTGAGCGCGAATTCGCGGCCGGCCACGCCCTTGGTTCGACCAACGTGCCGCTGGCGTGGATCCGGGAGGCGATGGCTCGCATCGCCGATCGTCAGGTGGTCACCATCTGCGCCCATGGGGCCCGCTCCTCGCAGGCGGCGCAGACCCTGCGTTCGCTCGGCGCGGACGCCACTTATCTCGCCGGCGGGCTGACCGCCTGGCAACGTGCCGGAGAACGGTTGTTCGCCGACCGGAAGAAAGGAATCCTGATCTGATGCTGGCCGACTCCGAACAAGTGCGCTTGATCCGCAACCGCCTCCGCCGCGCGCAGGGCCAATTGGGCGCCGTGATCGCCATGATCGAGGAGGGCCGCGAGTGCTCCGAGATCGTCACTCAGCTCGCCGCCGTCTCCAAGGCCATCGACCGAGCGGGTTTCAAGATCCTCGCCACCGGTCTGCGGGAATGCCTGGCCGGGGAAGAGGGGCGCGCTCGGCTGGACGAGGACCAGTTGGAGAAGCTCTTCATGTCCCTGGCGTGACCTGTTCGCCGGCAAGAAGGGCCAACCTCGCCGAGCAAGGGGGGCCGATTCGCTCCGGCGCGGTGGCGCCGGGTAGCATGACCGATCGGCCCGTCCTGGGCCAGGCATTCGCCCTCCTGCCATGGGAACCGCCCGTGGCCGCTCGAGACCAGAGGAGGTGGAGTCGCGTATGCGTAAGTACGAAATCATGGTCATCATCGACCCCGACGTGGACGATCGTCAGGTGACACCGCTGTTGGAGCGCCATCTCGGCGTGATCACCAAGGCCGGCGGAACCATCGACAACCTGGACCTTTGGGGACGTCGCAAGCTCGCCTACGACATCCGTAAGAAGTCTGAGGGGATCTACGCGGTGGTCAATCTGACCGCAGCGCCGGCCGACGTCAAGGAACTGGATCGCCAGTTCACGATCAACGAGCAGATCATGCGGACCAAGGTGCTCCGCGCCGACGCTCGCTGAGTTATCCACAAAGCCGCGCCCTCGGCGGTCATCTTGTCGGCTCCGGCTGGCAGGGTGAACGAGTAGGCAATCCTCGTCCGATTCGGAGACCTCAATGGCAGGCGAAACCATCATCACCTTGGTCGGCAACCTCAC
>JBDHZK010000168.1:0-5026 GCA_039811865.1 Propionicicella sp.
GCCCGCGAGATCACCCTCTTTGACATCGCCGAGAAGAAGGTCGAGGCCGAGGTTCACGACCTCGCGCATGGCACGCAGTTCGCCACGGGCGTCACCGTGAGCGGCGGCGCCGACATTTCGGTCGTCAAGGACTCCTCGATCGTCATCATCACCGCCGGCGCGAAGCAAAAGCCCGGGCAGACCCGCCTCGACCTGGCCGGCGTCAACGCCAACATCCTCAAGAGCCTGATGCCGCAGTTGCTGGAGCACGCTCCCAACGCGATCTACGTCCTGGTGACCAACCCGTGCGACGTCCTGACGGTCGTGGCGCAGAAGGTTTCCGGCCTGCCGACCAGCCAGGTGTTCTCCACCGGCACCATGCTCGACACGTCCCGCCTGCGCTGGGCGATCGCTCAGCGGGCCAACGTGGCGACGTCCAACGTCCACGCCACGATCATGGGCGAGCACGGCGACTCGGAGTTCCCGGTGTGGTCCAGCGCCACCATCGGCAGCATCCCCATTCGCGAGTGGACGGGCTCCGACGGCGAACTCCTCTTCCCCGAGAACATCCTCGACGAACTGGCCTACGACGCCGTGCACGCCGCTTACTCGGTGATCGAGGGCAAGGGTGCGACCAACTACGCGATCGGTCTGACCGGCGCTCGGTTGACCGAGGCCCTACTGGGCCGCCAGCGCACGATCCTGCCGCTGTCCAGCATCATGACCGACTACCACGGTGTGTCCGGGGTGGCCCTGTCCGCTCCCAGCATCGTGTCCGGCGACGGCATCGAGCGGGTCCTCGAGGTCCCGATGGACGATTCGGAGATCGCGAAGCTGACGGCCTCGGCCGAGACGATGAGCCAGACGCTCAAGTCGCTCGGTTTCTGAGGTTTACGCAGCGCCGGAGAGCGCCCCACCGTCACCTCGGCGGGGGCTTTCCGGCGCTGTTGCGTTCGCTCAGCGAATCAGACCCCGGGCACGGGCCGTCGCTACGGCGGCCGTCCGATTGTCGGCGCCGAGCTTGGTGAACAGGTGCACCAGGTGCGTCTTCACCGTTGCCTCGCTGACGAACAGGCGTTTGGCGATCGCGCGATTGCTGAGCCCATCGGCCGCCAGGGCCAGCACCTCAAGCTCGCGCGCGGTGGGCTCGCTGATGGGCGAGGCCAGCCGCGATACCAACCGCTGAGCCACCACTGGTGCCAAGACGGTTTCCCCTCTGGCCGCGGCTCGGACGGCGTCGGCCAGTTGAGCCGGGTCGGCGTCCTTCAGCAGGTAGCCGCATGCGCCCGCCTCGATCGCGCGCAGGATGTCGGCGTCGGTGTCGTAGGTGGTCACGATCAGGACGCGTCGGCCGGGCTTGCTCTCCAGCAGCGCGCGGGTGGCGGCCACCCCGTCCATCCCTTCGCCGAGTTGTAGGTCCATCAAGACGACATCGGGATCGGTGGCGGCGGCCACCTTGACGCCTGCTTCGCCGCTGCTGGCCTCGCCGACCACCTCGAGCCCCTCGGTCGTCGCGAGCAGGGCCTTCAGCCCGGTGCGCACGACCGGGTGGTCGTCAACGACGATGACGGTTACCCGATTCATCTGCCTGCCTCCTGAACTGGGGTTGATCTGGGAAGGACCGCGGCGATCGCCGTGCCGTCCCCGGGGGTGGACTCGACCTCAAGCCGGCCGCCGAGGGCGGCCAGCCGCTCGCGCATGGCCCGCAGCCCGAAGCCGCTTCCGTCGGGTCGCGGAGCCCGGGGCGTGGCCGGGTCGAAACCGCGCCCGTCGTCCACCACATCGACCATCACATCGTCGGCCTCGTAGGTGATCGTGACGGCGACCTGGCCCGCGCGCGAATGGCTGCGGACGTTCGCCAGCGCACCCTGGACGAAACGCAGTAGGGCGACCTCCGAGACCGTGGCCAGCGGGGCCGCGTCGCCGTCCACCACCAGGCGGACGCGCATGCCGGTCTGGTCGCCGAAGCGCTTGACCAGTCGGCCGATGGCGTCCGGAAGGGACGTCTCCTCGAGCGTGGCCGGGGTGAGGGCGTGGACGACCCGGCGCGCCTCGTCGAGGTTGTCCTGAGCAACGGTAAGGATCTGGTCCCAAATCTGCGGCTGGGGGGCGGCCTTGCCGGCCCTGGCCAGCAGCACGATCGAGGAGAAACCCTGCGCAAGGGTGTCGTGGATGTCGCGGGCCAGCCGGGCGCGCTCGGTCAGGGCGCCGGCCTCGCGCTGGCTGACCGCCAGGCTTTCCTGGACCGCGACCAGGTCGTCGGTGAGTAGACGTAGGCGGCCCACCAGTCGGCCGCGCTCCCGGCTCTCGCGCAGGATCGCGCGGTACCCCCAAGCGAGCCCGAGCGCAACGAGCGCGCCGACGGTCGGGCCGATGATCGGCCCGCTGACGTCGGCTGGGGACTGAGCCAGCTGCCGGGCGATCACGAACCCGGTGAGCAGCACCACGGTCGTAACGCCGAACGGCACGGGAAGCAGGTGCAGACACAGCAGAAAGATGGCGAATCCGAGCCAGGCGAACTCACTGGCCATGGCGGCTGCCCAAATCCACAAGCCGATCAGCCCGGCGAGCCAGGCGTACCCGGGCCAGCCGGCGGTGCGCGGGGAGTCGGAGTCGGCACGTGGGGTGGTTTCGCGGTGGGCCCGGACCACCCCGAGCGCGTACCAGGTGCCCAGCGCCACCACCGCGATCAGCAAGGTGGGCGTCCAGTTGCCGTGAATGCTCACCTGGATCACGCCCCCGGCGCACAGCAGCGCGAACAACGCGTGCTGACCCCACTGGATGGCGCGTGCGGTGGAGCCGCCCGCACTGATCACGGTCGCCACGCTAGCGCTCGACCCCCACCGGCGAGGCGACCTGTCCGTCCGCCTGGGCAACCACGGCCTTGCCGCGCAGCCGCCAGACCCCGAGCGCGGCCACGACGAGGAATCCAGCCGTTGTCGCGAGGGTGACGCGCGTGGCGTCGGTGAGGATGCCGGCCAGGATGCCGATGACCTGGTCGGCGACGGGTTTGGGCAGCGAAACGGTCCCGGACCGCAGGGCGTGCAGCACGGCCCCGCCGGTTTCCGCCATCGCCTGCTCGATTCTCTCGGCCGCGTTACCGGGGATGCCGACCCCCTTGAGAGAACCCGGCACCCGCGCCTGCAGGACGCCGCTCAGGACGCTGCCGAGGATCGCGACGCCGAGCGCCGAGCCGAGCTGACGCAGCGTCGATTGCGCGGCGGACGCCTGACCCGACAGTTCGGTCGGGACGTCGTGCAACGCGACACTGGTCAACTGGGCCGAAGTGAGGCCGAGGCCGATCCCGTACAGCACCAGGACGGCGGTGGGCTGCCATGCCGGAGAGTCCGCTCTGACCACCAAGGCCAGGAGCGCCACAGCGAGCGCTTCGATGATGATGCCGGCCAAAGACGTGGTCGCGGCCGACATGCGCTTTGCCAACTGGCCGGCCGAACCGCCGGCGACCAGCGCGCCGAGCGCGAGCGACATCAGCACCCAGCCCGCGCCGAGGGAGTCCATGCCAAGGACGTATTGCAGGTAGAGGGGAAGGACGAACAGGAGCCCGAACTCGCCGAGGGCGATGATCATCGCGGCCAGGTTTCCCCAGCGAAACGTCGGGATGGCGAACAGACTGAGGCGAAGCAGCACCGGACGCCCGTCGCGTTCCCTGGCCAAGGCCCAGGCGACGAAGCCACCCAGCAGAGCCAGCCCGGCGGCCAGCGCCACCGGTGGGGCGGCGATGGCCGCGGACGTCCCCCAGGTCCAGGCGCCGATGGTGAGTTCGCGCGCCGGCGTCCACCAGCCGTACGTCTGGCCCTCGACCAGCCCGAAGACGATTGCGGCCATGCCGAGGGCGCTGAGTAGGAACCCGACGACGTCAAATCCGGCGTCGTCCCCGCGAGTGTTCGGGACGACGAGCAGCGCTCCGATGATGATCGCGATCCCGAGCGGGACGTTGATCCAAAAGACCCAGCGCCAGTTGACGTCCGTGGTGAGGAAGCCGCCCAAGAGCGGACCCACGGCGGCCATGCCCGCAATTACCGAACCCCAGACCCCGAATGCGATCGCCCGGTCCTTGCCGCGGAAGGTCGCATTCACCGTCGACAAGGTGCTGGGTAGGGCGAAGGCCCCGCCGATTCCCTGGACGGCCCGCGCGAGGATGAACGCCTCGGGAGTCTGTGCCTGTCCGGCCAGGACGCTGGCCACGACGAAGACCGCGACGCCGAGGACCAGCATCCGCTGGCGTCCCCAGCGATCTCCCAGGGCGCCGGCGCCCAGCAGCAGACCGGCGAACAGCAACGAATAGATGGTGTTGACCCATTCGGCCTGCGTGAAGACCAGCTTCAGGTCGTTGATGATGACCGGGAGCGCGACGTTGACGATGGTGCCGTCGATAACGATTAGCGAAACCGCCGCGGCGACGACGACCAGGGTCCACCAGCGGCGCGGCCCCACCAGGTCAACGGACATGCGAACTGCCCTCCCGGATGCGTCCCCGCAGCGCTACGAAGAAGAACACCAGGCCGGCGGTGAGCAAGATGTGGCCGATTCCGGCGACTCCGGCGATGGCCGCGCCCGTGGCGTCCTGGCCGAGGCTCGACTGAATCCCGCGGACGATCATCATCGACGCGGTGATCAGCAGCCCGGCGTGGTAGGTGATCTCGAACCAGCGAAACCACTTCGACGAAGTCAGCGAGAACAGCTTCTCCAGACCAAGAACGATCAGGAACACCAGCGTGCCGAGGGTGAGGAAGTGGGTGTGGACGAGGCCGAGCTGCCCGGTCTCGGTGGCGTGGGTGTACTTGGCGAACTCGCGGAAGAACAGGCCGGCAAGCAGGCCAAGCAGGGTGTAGCCGGCGGCGGCGTTGAAGATGCGGGACACGGGATGACTCCAGGGCTCGGGTTTGATACCCAGCCAGTCAACCGCAGTGGCCCCCCCAAGCCATCGCCCGCCGGAGGGGTCGCGGCATCAACCCTTTGGTTGATTGGCGCCTCGACGCCGCAGGTAACGATGAATGAAGTGGGTCCCGGCCACACCGATGGTGCC
>JBDHZK010000169.1:0-5012 GCA_039811865.1 Propionicicella sp.
CGGACGAAAACGTCGTCGCCGCCCTCGTCCTTGGTCAAGAACCCGAATCCCTTGTCGGCGTCGTAGTAACGCACCTTGCCGACCGGCATAAGACCACCCCTGTTGCTCCACCCGGCACGAACCGGCCGAAACCAGCCTAGTGCCTCGCGCATGCTCCCACTCTGGCCCGGAGTGACCTCCGCCCGCGCATTAACATGGCGCCATGGCAACCTGGGAGGACGGCCCCGAATACGCTCCGACGCAGCGTCCGGACGCCTTTGCGATGCCCCCGGTCCCGCCCCTCCCCGATGCGCCGCCCCGCGTCGATCTGGCCGCGGGCGCCCCGCTGGAGCGCCCGGATTTCGGTGTCCCGCCCGTACCGGTGCCACCCCTGACGGCTCTAGCGCCGGCGTCCGGGCCGACGCGTCCGCCCGACCAGCCATTCGAGGTAGCCAGCTCTTCGTTGACCGCCCAGTCGACGGGGCAGGGCACATGGAGTTCGGTGCATTCGATCATCCAGCCGGCGGGATCGGTCTTCGCCGCCGCCGGGGCTTGGGACCCGAGCCAGCCGATGGGTCACGGTGCGCTGAACTATCCGCCGCCGGTCCAAGAGGCTCCGGCGTTCCCGGCGCCGGGGACGCCCCAGTGGTTCGGTCCGGGCCCCAACTATCCGCCGCCCGCGCCCTCCGGCGGTCCGGTGACCATTCAGGGCGTCATCAAGGCGGCCACCCCAGGGTTGCTCATCTGCCTGGTACTCGGTGGGCTGTTCTACTTCATCTCGACGATCGCCTTCGTGGTCGCGATCTTCTTGGCGCGGCGGGTGTCTTACCAACAGGGCGTGGTCAGGCGGACCTTCTGGGTCGCGGCCGGGTTCTTGGGGGTGATGGCGATCCTCACGCTGCTCATGGGGTCGGTCGCCAACCTGGAGGAGTGGTGGAACGCGCTAGGCCTGTGGAGCCTGCTGTGCTGCTGGGTCGTCGGCATCGTCGTGCTGTTCTTGCAGTACCGCGGCATGAGCACGGGGGCGGGCGCGCGTAGTCGCTTCTGAGCATCTTGCCGGCCCGGCACCCAGAAGGTACGCGGCCGCCGCGCGGGTAGACTCCCCCGAGTGCGGCCCGGAGCAAAGACCACTTTCGTGGTGCTTGGACTCGTCTTTCTGGCTGCGGCGGTGATCTTCGCGATCCCTGCGCTGACGGGCCGCAACGCGACCACGCAGACGTCACCGACACCGTCGCAGTCCCCGTCGGCCAGCCCGTCCGGGAGTGCCGAGCCCCAATGGCCGGTGGACACCCCAACGGGTTCCGGCACCAGCACACCCACCTCAAGCCCCGTCGATCGGCGCCCACCGGCGGCGGTCACCGGGCTTCGGCTGGAAGGCAACACTCAGGACTCGTTCACGGTTGCCTGGAACGCCAACGCCCCGGTGGACCAGGTCGCCTACTACGTCGTGTTGCGCAACGGCTATCAGGTGGCGGCGCCTTCCTCGCCGTCGGCGACGATGCAGTTCTTGGCCGACGGCTCCCACGTGCTGGTGCAGGTGGCGGCGTTCGACGCCTCGGGAAACCAGAGCGAATGGCGCGCGATCGTGATCGTCCCGCCGCCGACCGCCAAGCCCAGTGCCCCAGTGAGCAGCCGGACACCGCAGCCCACGCGCACGAGCGCATCGACATCGCCGAGCGCGGCACCGACCAGTCCGGCCACGAGCCCGTCGCAGTCGCCGTCGCCCAGCCAAGCCAGCGGGACGCCGACGGCCAGCGCGTCCTCGGGTGTCACGATCCCGGTGGTCACCGCGACCCCGGCCGCCAGTTCGAGCCCCTGAGCCGCATGCAGACCGCGCCGGTTCCGCCGAAACGCTCCGCCCGGACGGTGATCGTCGCCGTCGTGGCCGTGATCTACGTCCTTTTGCTCATGTCGCTGGCGGCGGTCTGGGTTGCCGGCCAAACTGGGGCCGCCCAACGAGGAGACCCCAGCCAATCGACCATGGCCAGTTCACCCCCGCCCACCGTGAGCCTGGGCCGGGCGATCGACCTCGGCGACGGCGCCAACCTCCGGGTGTCCGCGTCGCATTGGGTGGCCTCGGCCAAGCGGCAGTTCCTGGTGCTCGACCTTGCCTACACCTGCCTCTTGGACACCTGCATCCCCGATGCCGGGATGATCGTCGTGCGGCAGTCGGGCAAGGAGTTCCCGGTGTCCCAAGACGCCCCGATGAAGCCGTCCTTCATCTTCGCCGAGACTTCGGGGACGCGAAGCGGCCAGGTCGGCTTCGAGGTCCCTCGGCGGGCCGTCCTGATCCAGGTCCGGGCCGGCTCCGGGTCGGTGTTGGCCGTAATCCCCGTGGCACCGTGAGCCGGGAGACGTGCGCCGGACTCCGCACTTGGCGCGGCCTCCAATGAGCGAACCTTTCCGGACCCGCCGCTACGTGGCGGTGCCGCCGGCGCAGCGTCGCGTGAAGCGACGCCAGGCCGTCCGGGTACTGGTGCTGGCCGCGGACTCCGTTTTGCTGTTCGCCGACTCCGACCCAGGACTCCCAGGATCGTCCTGGTGGTTCACGCCCGGAGGCGGCATCGACCCGGGCGAGTCCCCCATCGAAGCGGCCGTGCGGGAGCTGGCCGAGGAGACCGGCCTTCGCGTCCACGCCCACGACGTGTTGGGCCCGATCGCGCAGCGCGTCGTCACCCACGGGTTCTCCGACCAGATCACCTGCCAGCAGGAGACCTTTTTCGCCGTCCGAACGGAGGGTTTCACCCTGGACATCAGTGGGCACACCGAGGACGAGCGGCTGACGATTCGAGGACACCGGTGGTGGCCGCTGGATGCCCTCGCGGACACCGATCGCCCCGTTTGGCCGGCAAACCTGGCCGAACTGGTCGCCCTGGTGGGTCGTCCCGAGCTATGGCCGGTCGCTCTGGACGAGGTCGAGGAGTCGAGTGTCCCGATCTAGCACCCGGCCGCGGGGACGCCTTGGGCAGGTGTGAGGGGTTAGGCCGGTTCGATGTGGACGAACGTCACCGTCCCTGGCAGCGCGCTGTCCACCCTGTTCTCGACCTGGTCGGCCAGGTCGTGGCTGCGGCGCACCGTCCACTCCCCCGGCACCGTCAGCGTGGCGTGAACAAACCGTTGGCGTCCGGACTCTCGGGTCCGCAGGTCGGTGATCTGCACGGTGTGCGTCTCTTCCAGCCCGGCCAGTACGTCCTTGATCAGTTCGACTTCCTCCGGCGGCAGGGTGCCGTCCAACAGGCCGACCATGGAGTGGCGCAGTAGCTTGTAGCCGGTGTAGACGATGTTCAGCGCCACCCCGATCGCGATGATCGGGTCGAGGATCTGCCACCCGGTGAGCGCGATCAACCCGATCGCCGCGAGGACGCCGACCGACGTCCAGACGTCGGTCATCAGGTGCTTGCCATCGGCCTCCAGCGTGATCGAGCGATGCCGGCGTCCCTGTCGGATCAGGAGCAGGCCGGTGCCCAGGTTCGCAACGCTCGCGATCGTCGCCAACAACAGCCCGAGCCCGGGCGCCTCCAGCGGCACCGGATTCACGAATCGTCCGATGGCGCTGATGATGATGGCGATGGCGGCAACGAAGATCAGCGCCCCCTCGAGCGCGGCCGAGACGTATTCGGCCTTGCCGTGGCCGAAGTCGTGATTGTGGTCCGCGGGACGGGCGGCAACCTTCAACGCCCACAGGGCGACAATTGCGGCCACCAGGTTGACCGTCGACTCCATGGCATCCGAAAGCAGTCCCACCGATCCGGTGATCCAGGCTGCGATTGCCTTCAGTGCAACGGTGAACACGGCGGTGACGATCGACAACCAGATGAACCGCTCGAGGAAGCGGCTCTCAACCGGCGCCTGCGCAGCGCCGTCGGGAGCAGCGCCATGTCGAGCAGCGCCAGCAGGAACGGACACGGCGGCTCCTTTGGTGGGGATTGGTACGTTACCGCGCTAGCCGGCTGCCGCCACAGGTGGGCAGGAGTTCGCCGCGCTGGCTCGGCGGGCGTGGCGAGCCTCGTCGTCCAACAAAGTGCGCCAGGAGTGCACCAGGTCGCTGTCCACGTACGCCTTGTACGAGCCCAGCGGCCGAGCCGCATCCCCGATCTGGAAGGCGCGCACACCGGCGCGGATCAGCCAGGGGACGTGCTCCGGCGCCAATCCCTGCCCGGCCATGATCAAAGCAGCCGCATCGGCGTCCGCTCGGGCGCGCGCCAAGAGGTCGTCCAGGCCGTACTCGAGGCCTCGGGCGGAGCCGCTGGTCAGGACTTGGTCCAATCGGGGTAGCCGCTTGACCGCACGCCAGGCCCGGTCGGGCTCCAGGCAGGAGTCGAACGCCTGGTGGAAGGTCCAGGGCCAGCCGCCCTCGATCAGCAGTTCCCCGAGCACCTCGAGGTCGACCTCGCTGTGGCCGTTCACAAAGCCCAACACCATGCCGTCGGCACCGCACTCGGCGTAGCTGGCCATCAACCCCCTCAGCCGGGTGACCTCGCCGCCGTCGGTGCCGAAGCCTTCCCGCAGGCGGACGATCGGACGAAGCTGGAGCGACGTCACCGCTCGCACCTGCGCCACGAGCCGTGGTTCCGGGCTGAGCCCGCCGGATTCCAGCGTCCCCAACAACTCGATCCGGTCGGCTCCGCCCGCCTCCGCACGCTGCGCGTCCGCCGCGTGCAGCGCGACCACCTCCAGCGTGACGCTCATGGCCATATCTTGCGGTTCCAAGATCCGAGCGCCCGGCGCCACGCGGGAACGTCCGCCATCGGCTTGCTGAAGATTCGCTGTGAACCTCGTTAGACCTGGCCCAGCTTTCGTGAAATACTCGCCGGACTCCGCTAGCGCCATCGGCCGGCGGGGCGGCCTTGCCGCGACCTCGGGGGATCGCAGCGGGGTTCGACATTCGGGGGGATGTAGAGATGGGCGTTGTCACGCCTGTGCGGCCGCGTCGCGGGTTCCGTGGGTTTTTTTCGAAGTTGGTCGTGGTGTTGGCCGTGTCTGCGGCTGTTGTGGTTGGGATGCCGGCGGCGCAGGCGTTGGCTGATGGTTGT
>JBDHZK010000170.1:0-4962 GCA_039811865.1 Propionicicella sp.
TGACGAAGGGTCAAGCGGACGGCTGGGCCCAGTGCGCGTCCATGACGACGTAGGCGCCGGGAAGGTGCCCGTCCAGACCCTCTGGAATCACGTTGCGCATGACCATGCGCAGTTCCGGCCCGTCGGCTCGAACCTCGATCTGCCAGCCCCAGCCGCTGTATTCCATCTCGACCATCACGACGTCGTCTGCCGCCCGGCCGGTGAGCAGGCGTAGGTCCGGGTGCTGGTGCCAGCTATCGACCCATCCGGCCGCGATCTCCCCGTCTTGGTTGGCCGAGCCGAGCAGGAGGCTGCCCGACTGTTCGCCGTCGTCGGGGTGCGTCCAGGAGTAGCGCAGCAGCCAACCGCAGCCCGCCGCCTCGGACGACAACTCTGCCCAGGAGGGTCCCTGCGCCAGGGCCTCGTGCGGCATCAACCTAAAGCCGCACGTGCCGTCCCACCTACCAACCAACCCGCTGAGGAAACCCATCGTGGCAGTATGCCCCGAGCAGCCCCGGAAGCGGCTGAGTCATCGCCCGGACTGCACGGCCGTGGCACACTCCGCCGGGAGGCCGATGGCTTCCCCGTCGGGGGTAGGCACAGCCAGCGCACCTGGTGATACTGCGTGGATGAGCGCACGCGAGATCTTCGACTTTGTCGTCATCGGCGCCGGGCCGGTCGGTGAGAACCTCGCCCAATACGCCACCGAGGGCACCGATCTCACCGCCGCCCTCGTCGAACGCGAACTCGTGGGCGGCGAATGCTCCTACTACGCGTGCATGCCGAGCAAGGCTCTCCTGCGCCCGGTGGAGGTAGCGGCCGCGGCCAAGCATCTCGAAGGGGTTGGCACGCCGCAGATCGAGCCTACGGGGCTGCTCGTCCGCCGCGACTACTGGGTCTCCTACTATGACGACGCCAGTCAGGTCGCTTGGGCGCGGGGCGCGGGGCTGGCAGTCGTCCGCGGCGAGGGACGCCTGGTCGGCGAACGCCTGGTCGAGGTGGCGTCCGCGACCGGCGAGCGCCGGCTCGAGGCGCGTCAGGCCGTCGTCTTGGCGACCGGAAGCGAGCCGCACATCCCGGAGTTGTTCGTCCCGGCGCGTCCATGGGGATCGCGGGACGCCACCGGCGTCAGGGAGGTACCGCCACGGCTGGCGATCGTCGGCGGAGGCGTCGTCGCTTGCGAGGCCGCGGTGTGGATGGCTGCCCTGGGGTCGCTGGTCACCCTGCTGGTTCGAGACGACCGCCTCTTGGGTCGCCTCGAGCCGTTCGTCGGTGACCTCGTCGCGCGGTCGCTGGTCGACGCCGGGGTGGACGTCCGCCTCGGCGCGAGCATCACCGAGTGCGTCCGCGAGGACGCCCGCGATACGGGCATCGGACGGGTTCACGGGGGCCCGGTCCGCCTCATGGTTGATGCAGCGCCGCTGGTCGCCGATGAGTGCCTGGTCGCCACCGGACGCCGGCCCCGCCTGGACGCCGTCGGACTCGACAGCGTCGGCCTGGACGCCGAGCGGGTGCTGGGCGGCGCACTGCCTGACTGGCTGCACGTCGTCGGCGACGCCGGCGGCGGCCCGCAGACGACCCACTGGGGCAAGTACGGCGCCCGCGTCCTGGGCGAGCAGCTCGCCGCGCAGGCGTCGGGACGTCCGCTCAAGGCGACGCCGGCGGACGTCCCCGTGCCGCAGGTCCTCTTCACCGACCCGCAGGTGGGCGCGGTCGGTCTCACCGAGGCGCAAGCCCGCGAGCGGTACGGCGAGGTCGTCGTGGTGAACGTGCCGTGGACGGCCGCGGCCGGCGCCGCGCTGCTGCGAGACGACGCGCGCGGCGCCGCCCAGTTGGTGGTCGAGCCCAACCAGCGGCGGCTGCTGGGGGCGACCTTCGTGGGGCCGGACGCCGGCGAGCTCGTCCACGCGGCGACGATCGCCATCGTGGGCCGATTGCCCACCGACGTGCTGCGCCATGCCGTGCCGTGTTACCCGACGGCGAGCGAGCTTTGGCTGCGCCTGTTGGAGGAACTGCCCAGGGATTGGCGCTGACCGCGCGACCCCACACTCGTCCGCGGATCCGGCTGAAACGACGCGGCGACCCTGTGGAAATCCTGTGATAAGCAGGCGGAACCAAGCTCACAAGAACGCGTGTACCGGGCTGTGAGAGTCCCCGAAACCATTACCTTCGCGAGCGCCGTTGGTTAGCTTGCAGGCAGGACCTCGACAGCCCCGAAGGGATCGCGAGATGGCGAACAAGCCCAGCATCATGACCGACCCGCTCACCAACCGGGGGACGGCGTTCACCCGCGAGCAGCGCCAGCAGTACGGCCTGATCGGACGCCTCCCGGCCGCCGTCGAGACGCTGGATGAGCAGGCGGCCAGGGCCTACAGCCAGATGAAGTCGTTCACGAAGAACATCGACAAGTACGTCTTCTTGGACCAGTTGCACAACCGCAACGAGGTGCTCTACTTCAAGCTCCTGACGGCGCATCTCAAGGAGATGCTGCCCATCGTCTACGACCCCACGGTGGGCGAAGCGATCAAGAAGTGGAGCCGTGACTACCGCCGCTCGCGCGCGATCTACCTGTCGATCGATCATCCCGAGGACATTCGGGCGTCCTTCGAGACGCTCGGCCTCGGCCCTGACGACGTCGACCTGCTGGTCGTCTCCGACTCCGAGGCGATCCTTGGGATCGGCGACTGGGGCGTCAACGGCACCGACATCAGCGTCGGCAAGCTGGCCGTGTACACCGCCGCGGCCGGCGTCCATCCCGAGCGGGCCATCGCGGTCAACCTCGACTGCGGCACCGACAACGAGTTCCTGCTCAACGACCCGGCCTATCTGGGCAACCGGCACGCCCGGATCCGCGGCGAGAAGTACGACCACCTGATCGCGGAGTACCTGCGGGTGGCGTCCGAGATGTTCCCCAAGGCCCTACTGCACTTCGAGGACTTCGGCGCCTCCAACGCGCGCCGGATCCTGGTGCAGAACGCCGACAAGTACCGCATCTTCAATGACGACATGCAGGGCACCGGCGCCATCGTCATGGCCGCCGTGATCTCGGGCATGAAGGTCACCAAGCAGACCTTCGCCGACCAGCGCCTGCTCGTCTATGGAGCGGGGACCGCGGGCACGGGCATGGCCGACCAGATCCACGCCGGCATGGTGCGGGCCGGACTCTCCGACGCCGAGGCCCGCAAGCAGATCTGGCTGATCGACATCAACGGCCTGGTGGTCGACGACCAGCCCGACCTGCCCGACTATCAGCAGCCCTACGCGCGAAGTGCCGCCGAGGTGGCCGATTGGGCTCGCAGCGACGGCTCGATCGGTCTCTTGGAGGTGGTCAAGCAGGTCAAGCCGACGATTCTGATCGGGACGTCCACCGACCACGGCGCGTTCACCCAAGACGTCATCGAGGCGCTGGCCGCCGGCGTGGAGCGTCCGATCGTCCTACCGCTGTCGAACCCGACCGAGCGCATCGAGGTCATGCCGCAGGACGTCATCACCTGGTCGAAGGGCAAGGCGCTGGTCGCCACCGGCATCCCGGTGGACGACTTCGAGTACGAGGGGACGACCTACAGCATCGGCCAAGGCAACAACGCGCTGCTCTATCCCGGGCTCGGCCTTGGCGTGATCGTCTCGGGCGCGAGCAGGGTGACCGACGGCATGCTGTTGGCCGCCGCCCAGGCAGTGGCCGGCCAGGTCAACCCGAACGAACTGGGCTCATCCCTCCTGCCGCCGGTGGACAACCTGCGGGGGTCGTCCGCGACCGTTGCGGTGGCCGTCATCAAGCAGGCGATCGCGGACGGCGTGGCCACCAAGGAGTTCGACAGCCTGGTCCAAGCCGTGCACGACGCCATGTGGCAGCCCGTCTACCCGGCGGAACTCCCCGCTATCTGAAGTCCTCCCGTGGCGTGTCCACCAGGGGAAACGCCACCACTTCCGCCCCCAGGAGCGCAGCATGGACAAAGACTCAGGCGACAGCCTTGCCGTTGTGACCTCCACCGCCCACCTGCTGTTGTCGCACGGGCACGCGACCAGCGGCACCATCGACGTCGTCGATGCGCTGGCGGTCAACCAACGTCTCGACGTCACGATCCTCCCCGATTGGGTCAGCACCACCTTTGTCGACTCGACCGGGACGCCGCTGAAGGAGATCCCCGCGCTGCCCGCCGCCATCAACATGCGCGTGGTCACCGGGGTGATCACGGCCGTGGACGAGGCGATCGAATCCGGCGAGCCCGCCGATCCTGTGCAACTCCTGGCAAAGCTGCGCGAGGAGGGCTCGCACAAGCCGTTCGGGATGCCGATCTTTGTGCTCGGGTGTATCACGGGCGCCTGCGCGTTGGCCGTGATCTTCGGGGCGCGCTACCCAATCACCTACCTGATGGTCGCGCTGGCCGCAGGGGTGGGCGGCGTCGTCCGGCGCCTGCTCGGCAAGTACGGCATGGGCCCGACCGGGCAGGCGTTCGCCGCCGCATTCATCGGGGGGATCGCCGGCGCACTGAGCGTCCACATCGGTTCGGCGAGCGACGCCCGGCTGGTCGCGGTCTGTCCGGCGATGGTGCTGGTGCCGGGCCCGCACCTGCTGAACGGCGCCTTGGACATCGCCGCGCGGCGAATGAGCCTCGGGCTGTCTCGGTTGGCGTTCGGCAGCCTGATCGTCCTGGGCATCTGTGCGGGGCTGCTGACCGGCCTGGCCATCGGCGGCACCGACCTGCCGGTGGTCGCGGCCTCACCCCCCGTGGAGTTGTGGCGGGACGTCCTCGCGGCGGGCGTCGCTGCCGCGTCCTACCCGATCTACTTCTCGCTGCCATGGCGGCTGACTATCTGGCCAGTCCTGGCCGGTGCGGCGGCGCACGCGCTGCGCTGGATCTCGATGACCCACTGGGGCGCGGACGTGATCGTCGCCGACTTCCTGGCCTGTCTGCTGGCCGGATTGCTGCTCACCCCGGCGGCCCGCATCAAGCACGCCTCGTTCGCCGGCGTCGGGTTCGC
>JBDHZK010000171.1:0-4950 GCA_039811865.1 Propionicicella sp.
GTCGAGCGGTCGGCTGGCGGATTCGTACCAGTGGTAGATCCGGGCATCTGGGCACTTCGCGTAGCCCGCTCGCTCAAGCCCCGAGTACAACTCCTCCGGCCGGTAGAGCCGCGACCGATAGGGATCGAACGGCAGGCTGGGCAACCGCGGAAAGATCAACGCGCCGTGCGCGCGCAGCGACCGCTCGGCCCGTGGCTCCAGGCGGCAGCCGAGAAACAGCGCTGACGACACCCGGGCCGACACCAACTCGGCGGTGCGATCACGCAAATCGATCGATTGGACGAAGCATCCGCGCAGGTCGCCGCCCCGGGCGTCGAACTGCTCGAGGGTTTCGACTTCGATACTCATCGAGCCTCCTCCACCCTCGCCACCAGCGGCAGCCGAGGTCGGGGGACGACCCCGAGCCGGGCGAGGCGTTCGTACAGATGCGGCAGTGACGCGGCGACCGTGGCGTCCTCGAACGGCCACTCACCGGCGGCTAGTGCGCGCTCCAGAGGGACGCCCTGGACGGCCAGCCGCTCGGCTTGACCCCACAGCGCCGAGAGCTGGGCGCGCTGGGTCATCGCGAAGACGCGGTCCACGACACTTCCGTGGCCGGGGACGACGCGCGTGTCAGGCCCGCACACGCCGATGATGCCGTCGAGGGCAGCCGGCCAGGATTCCGGCAACGAGTCCGGGCCAAGCGAAGGAGGAGCCGAGCTCTCCAGCAGATCGCCGGCGAACACGACGTCTGCCCCGGGCACGACCACGACCAGATCGGTCGACGTGTGAGCGGGCCCGAAGTGGACGATCTCGGCGCGAAGCCCGCCCAGATCGGTGGCGAGGGCCAGTTCGATCGGGCGATTGGGTGCGACCAGATCGGCGGGAGAAACACCCAGCCGAGCCGCTTCGGCCCGCGCGTTCGCGCCGGTCAGCGCCGTCGCCAACCGCGCGTGGCCGATGGTGACCAGGTCGGTGAAGGCGGCCAGGCCGAAGGCGTGGTCGTAGTGCGCATGGGTGACGACGACATGGGTAAGTGGGACGTCGGTGAGCGCGGTGACCGCCGCCCGGATCGCCCGACCCTGAGCGGGCGTCGAGCCGGTGTCGATCAGCAGCGCCCGCTCGCTGCCGGCGACCAGGCCGACATTCACCGATTCCGGCTCAGCCACCGCACGCCAAACGCCTTCGGCCAGGCACTCCCAGGGGCCCAGTTGCATGCGGAGAAGATAGCTGGCTTCGAGTGGGCTTGGGGATTGCCTCGGAGACCTCGGCGGGTTCGGGGGCCGAGGCGTGGGGCGCATCGTGGCGGCCCAGCGCGGTAGACTGGCACTCACGCCCAACGAGTGCCAGCAGGGAGGAGCAGTGGTGCTGGACGACCGGAAGCTGCGGATCCTGCGAGCGATCATCACCGACTACGTCTCCAGCCAGGAGCCGGTTGGCTCCCGCGCGCTCGTCGAGCGGCACAACTTGGACGTCTCGCCGGCCACCGTGCGCAACGACATGGCGGTGCTGGAGGAGCAGGGCTACATCACCCAACCGCACACGAGCGCGGGCCGGATCCCGACCGACAAGGGCTATCGGCTGTTCGTGGACCGGCTGGGGACGGTTAAGCCCCTCACCCCCGCCGAGCGGCGGGCGATCCAGACGTTCATGGCCGGAGCGCTGGACGTCGACGACGTCGTGCGCCGCACCGTCCGGCTGCTCGCCCAAGTCACGCACCAGGTTGCGATCGTGCAGTACCCCGCAATGGCGACGGCCACGATCCGGCACGTCGACCTGATCACGCTGACTCACGGGCGGGGGCTGGTCATCCTGGTGAACTCGGCCGGACGCGTCGAGCAGCGGCCCATCGAGGTTCCGGACCAGGCGGACGAGCAACTGGCCGATCTGCGCAACCGGATCAACCTGGCCGTGGTCGGGATGACCAGCAAGCGAGCAATCGACGCGCTGACCGGCCTGCTCGACGTCCTGCCGGATTCAGGACGTCCGCTCGGCAACGTGGTTGTGGCCGCCCTCCTGGACATGATGGCCAGCGACCCGTCCACCCGGGTGGTCGTCGGCGGCGTCCCGAACCTCACTCGCTTCGGCGATCAGTTCGAGACGACCGTCCGGCCCGTCCTGGAGGCGCTGGAGGAGCAGGTTGTCCTGCTGCGGTTGCTCGGCGAAGCGGGCAGTTCGGCCGACGTCACCGTCCGGATCGGACATGAGAACCCCTACGCTGGCCTGCGCAGCACGTCCGTGGTGGCCAGTGCCTACGGTCACAACGACGACATGTGGGCGTCCATGGGGATCGTCGGTCCGACCCGCATGGACTACCCCTCGACCATCGCCAACGTCCGCGCGGTCGCGCGCTACGTCGGTCGGTTCCTGGCAGAAGGATGAACTCCCTCGAATGAGCACCAACTATTACGAGCTCCTTGGCGTGGCCCGCGACGCGCGCCCAGAGGACATCAAACGCGCGTATCGCAAGCTGGCCATGAAGTACCACCCCGACGTGGCCACCGAGGACGGCGCCGCCGAGAAGTTCAAGGCCATCGGCGAGGCGTACGAGGTATTGAGCGATCCGCACAAGCGCGACATCTACGACCGCGGCGGAGACCCCTTGGGGGGTGGCCGCGGTGGCATGGGCTCCCCGGGCGGCATGGGCGGATTCGGCCCAGGCTTCCCGGGCGGGGGTGGCGCCGCGTTCGACTTCACCAATCTGGTCGACGCGATGTTCGGCGCTCAGCAGACCCGCGGGCCGCGCTCGCGGGTGCGCCGCGGCCAGGACGCGCTCGTCCGGCTGTCGCTCACGCTGGCCGAGGCGGCGTTCGGGATCACCAAGCCGCTCCGCGTCGATACGGCGGTGATCTGCCCGCGATGCTCGGGTTCGGGTTCGAACGACGGCGGACAGCCGGTGACCTGCTCCACGTGCCACGGCCAGGGCGATGTGACCCAGATCCAGCGGTCGTTCCTGGGTGACATCCGCACCACCCAGCCCTGCCCCGTGTGCCGCGGCTTCGGTTCGATCATCGCCAACCCTTGCGGTGAGTGCTCCGGCGAGGGCCGCGTCCGCAGCCAGCGCACGCTCAACGTGAAGATCCCGCCTGGCGTCAACACGGGTAACCGCATCCACCTCGAACACCAAGGTGAGGTCGGCCCGGGCGGCGGGCCGGCGGGCGACCTTTACGTCGAGTTGTCGGTCGCCGCGCACGACACGTTCAAGCGCAATGGGGACGACCTGGAGGTCGTCATCAAGGTACCGATGACGGCGGCGGCGCTGGGCACCGAGGTGGAACTGGCGACGCTGGAGGCCGAACGGGACGACACCGATGCCGCCGACGTTCGGGTTCAGGTGAAGATCCCCAGCGGCACGCAGTCGGGCACGCGGATCGGCATTGCGGGCCGTGGCGTGCCTCGGCTGCGCGGCTCGGGCCGCGGCGACCTTGGCGTTACGCTGCTGGTGGAAACCCCGCGAAAGCTGGACGACCAGCAGCGCGAGCTGCTTCGGCGGCTCGCGGACCTGCGCGGTGAGGGACGTCCGGAGGTCTCGATGGAGAAGCACGGCAAGGGCGTGTTCAACTGGCTCAAGGAAGCGTTCACGGGCCAGTGACCGCTCCACTCTTCCTGGCCGACCTGGATCGGCCGCAGATCGGGCAGACCGTCGTCGTCACCGGCGACGAGGGCCGCCACGCGGTGGTCGTCCGCCGTATCCGCACGGGCGAGACCGTGCTGGTCAGCGACGGGGCCGGGCAGGCCGTCCGCGGCGAGGTCACCGCCACCGACAAGCTCGGGCTGAGCGTCCGGGTGGACGAGGTGCTGGCCGAGCCCGCCCCCAGCCTCTCGTTCGTCGCCGTCCAAGCGCTGGCCAAGGGCGACCGCTCCGAACTCGCGATCGAGATGCTCACCGAGATCGGGGTCGACGAGGTGGTTCCCTGGGCGGCTGAGCGTTCGATCGTGAAGTGGGCCCCGGAGCGCCTGGAGCGGGCACTCGCGAAGTGGCGCGCCACCGTCCGGGAGGCCACCAAGCAGTCGCGGCGATTCCGCGTCCCGGTGGTCAGCTTGCCGGTGGACGACATGCATCTGACCGCGCGCATCCCGACCGCCACGCTTGCCCTCGTGCTGCATGAGGACGCGACCACCGACATCGCCGAGGTGGACGTCCCGGCCGCGGGCGAGGTGCTGATCGTGATCGGCCCCGAGGGCGGCATCGCCCCGGCCGAGTTGGAAGCATTCGTGGACGCCGGCGCCAAGGCGGTGCGGATCGCCGATGCGGTGCTGCGGACGTCCACGGCAGGTGTCGTCGCCGTCGGCCAATTGCGCGCGCTGGCCAAAGCGAGGTGAGCGCCGCCGGGTCGCCGGCGGATCGGACGGCGTTCGGTTTCGCGCCTGGCGTCGTCCTGCCGAACGGGCGGGGGCGCGCCGGGGTGATTTCCACCCCGCACGGCCAGATCGCCACGCCCGCGTTCATCGCCGTCGGGACGAAGGCGACCGTTAAGGCCGTGCTACCGGAGTCGATGGCCGCACTGGGAGCCCAGGCCGTGCTCGCCAACGCTTACCACCTGTTCCTCCAGCCCGGATCGGACATCGTGGACGCCGCTGGCGGGCTGGGCGCCTTCATGAACTGGCCGGGTCCGACGTTCACCGACTCGGGCGGCTTTCAGGTGATGAGCCTCGGGGTCGGATTCAAGAAGGTCCTGGCCATGGATGCGTCCGGGTTGGCGGACGACGACGTGATCGCCGAAGGCAAAACGCGACTCGCGCACGTGGACGACGACGGCGTCACGTTCACCTCTCACCTCAACGGTGATCGGCACCGGTTCACCCCCGAGACCTCAATGCGGATCCAGCACGAGTTGGGCGCCGACGTGATCTTCGCCTTCGACGAGTGCACGACCCTGCTGAACACGCGCGGCTACCAGGAGTCGTCACTGGCCAGGACGCAGGCGTGGGCGGTCCGCTGCCTGGCGGCGCACGCCGAGTTGACCGCCC
>JBDHZK010000172.1:0-4907 GCA_039811865.1 Propionicicella sp.
AGACCCCGCTGGGACGACGGATCCGTGCGGTGGTGGGGAACCGCGCCCTGGCACAGGCCAGCGGCATCGACTCCAAAGGCGTGGATGCGGCGACGTTCTTCATCGGCTCCGGCCTCGCCGGCCTCGCCGGGGTGGCCCTGACCCTGCTCGGTTCGATCGGGCCGACCGTCGGCCAGAACTACATCGTCGACGCGTTTCTCGTCGTTGTCGCAGGCGGAATAGGCAAGATCAAGGGCGCCGTGATCGCCGGATTCACCCTGGGCATCATGCAGTCCTTCTTCCAGCTGTGGACGGACGCCAGCCTGGCCAAGGTGTTGTTGCTGGTGGCGGTGGTGGCCTTCCTTCAGATCCGTCCACAGGGCCTGTTCTCTGTCCGGACTAGGAGTCTTGCGTGATCGCGAAACTGCGTTCGTCCCTTGTCGGCCTGGTGCTGATCGCCGCCTTGATGGTCGCGCCGCTCTTCTTGACCGACTTTCGGATGATGCTCCTGGCGAAGTTCTGCTGCCTGGCCATGGTCGGTGTCGGGATCGGGCTGGCCTGGGGCCAAGGCGGCATGCTCACCATGGGCCAGGGCGTGTTCTTCGGCCTGGGTGGCTACATCATGGCCATGCATCTCAAGCTGGCCGATGCCGGGCCGTCCGGGGTGCCGGACTTCATGCTGCTCTACGGCACCGGCGAGGTGCCGTGGTGGTGGGAGCCGATGCGCAGCCCGTGGCTCACGCTGGCGTTGATCGTCCTCGTGCCGGGCGCCTGCGCCTTCCTACTCGGCACGGGCGTGTTCCTGCGTCGGGTCCGGGGCGCCTACTTCGCGATCCTCAGCCAGACGCTGGTGGCCGCCTTCGCCATCTTGCTGGTCGGCCAGCAACAAACAACCGGCGGCATGAATGGATTGAACGGCTTCAAGTCGTTCTTCGGCTACGACCTGTCGGATCCGCTCAACCATCAAAGCCTGTACTACCTGGTGGCGGCCGTCCTCGTGGTCATGGTGCTGATCGTGCGCCAACTCATGCGCAGCCGCTTCGGCGAGCTCCTGATCGCCGTTCGCGACGAGGAGAACCGGGTTCGGTTCCTCGGTTACAACCCGGCGGCGGTGAAGATCGCGACCTTCGTCATCGCCGCCGTGTTCGCGGCCGTTGGCGGGGCACTCTTCGTTCCGGTGGTGGGCATGATCTCGCCGTCGGACGTCGGCGTGGTCGCCTCCATCGGCTTCATCGTCGGCGTGGCGATCGGCGGCCGGGCCACGCTGCTCGGCCCCGTGCTCGGCTCCATCGCGGTTTCCTGGGCGAAGACCTCCTTGTCGGAGAGCTTTCCCTCGGCTTGGACGTACTTCCAGGCCGCCTTGTTCATCGTCGTCGTGGCCACCTTGCCGCAGGGCCTGGCTGGGCTGTTCGATCTGCTGCGCCGGCAACGGCGCGACAAACCCAAGCTCGCCGAACCCGTTGCCGACCAGACGCCGCAGACTTCGAAGGTGAACGCATGACCAGCCAACCCCGTGTGGCCGTCGAGACGGCGGCGCGCCTGGTAAACGCCGGCACCGACCCGCACCGGGAGTACTTGGAGGTGCGCGGGCTGAGGGTCGCCTTCGACGGCTTCGTGGCCGTGCGCGACGTCGACCTGACTGTCGTCAGCGGCGATCTGCGCTTCCTGATCGGGCCGAACGGGGCCGGCAAGACGACCATCATCGATGCCCTGACGGGCCTGGTGAAGGCGAGCGGCTCCGCTCGATTCGCCGGTCAGGAACTGGTGGGGCGCAGCGTCCACAAGATCGCCCGCTCGGGGGTGGGCCGCACCTTTCAGACCGCGAGCGTGATCGAGCAGCTCAGCGTCTTGGCCAACCTCGACATCGCCAGCGGCGCCAACCGCGGACTGAGGACGATGCTGCGGGCGCGCGGGTCGATCGTCCCTGACGACGTGGCTCAGGCCCTTGAGGTGATCGGCCTGACGGCGTACGCCGACAAACCCGCCGGCGCCCTGGCCCACGGCCAGAAGCAGTGGTTGGAGATCGGAATGCTCTTGGTCCAAAAGGCCCATCTGCTGCTCCTGGACGAACCCGTTGCCGGGATGAGCCAGGCCGAACGCGAGGAGACCGCCGTCTTGTTGCGGACGCTCGCTCCTCGGCACACGGTCATCGTCGTCGAGCACGACATGGAGTTCCTGCGCGCGGTCGCCGACTCGGTGACGGTGCTCGCGCGGGGCGAGGTGATCGCCGAGGGCGGGGTGGCCGAGATCCAGGACAACCCGCGCGTGCAGGAGGTCTATCTCGGGACACCGACCACGCAGGGAGGACGCTGATGTTGCAGCTCGAGTCCGTTGCGGCCGGGTACGGACGCACGACGGTGATCCACGACGTGGAACTCAGTGTCCCCGGAAAGGGGATCGTCGCCGTCCTCGGCAACAATGGCGCCGGCAAGAGCACCTTGCTGCGGACCGCCATGGGCCTGATCAGAGCCACCCAGGGGAGGGTCCTGTTCGAGGGTGAGGACGTCACCAAGCTCGGCGCTCACGCTCGCGCCAGGCGTGGACTCGGCTACGTCCCGCAGGGCCAGCAATCGTTCGGCGATCTGACGACACGCGAGAACCTCCAGCTCGTCGCGGACGGCAACCGGCGCGGCGCGGAGCGCCTGAACGAGGTCCTTGACCTCTTCCCGGCCCTCACCGAGCTGCTGGACCGGCGCGCGGGGTTGCTGTCAGGCGGCCAGCGGCAACAGCTGGCCCTGGCCCGCGCCCTGCTGCTGGAGCCCAAGCTGTTGTTGCTGGACGAGCCCACCGAGGGGATCCAGCCCACTGTCGTCCAGTTGATCGAGCGGACGATCCAGCAACTGGCGTCGGACGGCTTGGCCGTCCTTCTCGTCGAGCAGCACGTTGGGTTCGCCCTTGAGGCGGCGGACAGTTTCGTGGTGCTCACCTCGGGGAGGATCACCCAGCGCGGGGGGCGCGGCGAGCACTCCGCCGACACCGTGCGCGCGGCGATGGCCATCTAGCGCCAAGCTGCCACGCTGGATCCGCCGGCGTTCTTTCGCCCGCGGCCGCGCGCATTTGGCGTATCTCCGCAGGGCAGGCGAGCCGATGATGGCGCCGCGGGTGGGAGGGCACCGGCGGCGACGCCCGGCTGGCCCGGTGGTTGCGGCGTTCGTTTGGGTTCGCGACCCGTGCAGGCGTCAGCCGCGCTGGGAAGTGCGGGGAGAGCACTGATCAGCAGGTCCAAGTGGCCGTGCCGGTAGTCGTTGCACCTGGTTCGTCAGCACCTGGTCAGGCATCCCTTGAGTGCGCCGCGCAGTTTGGTCGTCCCCGACTAACAGCAGTTGGTCGTCCCCGACTAGCAATTGCGTATTGACGAACCCTCTAACGACGGGCGGAACAGGTCGGGTGAGCCTGCCCGAGGAAGTGTTTCAACACCTCGACGGGGGCCGTCGATGCCGGGAACAGCGGGCATCGGTTTGACATCTGTCCGCTCATTTTCCAGAGCGCGCGACAAAATCACCCGTTGGCCCGAAGCCTGGGCGCGGTAACGCCGCCGAGGAGTCATGCACCACCGCGCCAGACTCAACTCTGGACAAACCTCCCCGAGTTTCATCTTCTTCGTCGTTCGTGACCAGGCTGATCCGCGTTTCGAAGTCGGGTAACCCTGGTCGGGAGCGACGCGAGCCCCCGGGTCCGCCACCCGTCCGACTGTTTTCTTACCGGCCGGTAATGGCAAATCATGTCCAGGTCTGTCATCGGTGCGTGAGTCGGGCCGGTTCGGTTGAGTGTTCGCATCAGCGGGGCTGAAAACTTGCTATCTTTGAACTGGCTTTGTTACGCGCGCCAACCCGATGGGGTAACAACGGCTAGGCGTGGCCTCAGAGCCGTGGCTCGTCGCTTGGCGGGCGAAAAAACTCGGGGGAAAAATGGAATCGAACGCATCGGTCAGACGTGTCTCAAGACGGACGTTGGCTGTGGGTACCGCGTGGGCTGTGCCCACAATGGCGATGGCGGCGGCGGCTCCCGCTCTGGCCGCGTCCGGAGAGATCTGGTTTGAGCCCGTCGGCCTGGCATGCAAGTCGCCGGGCGCTTCTTGTCAGCAGGAGACGGGTATCACCAAGGGCTACGTCGTCCGGGTGCGGATGTGCAGCAGCTTCACCCAGCAGGTGACCGTCACCGTGCATGACGCGATGGTGAGCTTGAGCGGCGACCCCGCCACTTCTTGGGAGGTGAGCGCCGACCCACAAAACCCTTGGCTGACCGGGACCGCACCAGACCCGCAGGGAGGCACCCCAGACCCGATCTTCCTCATCCCCGCTTCTACCGGAAACCCGCAATGCACGCTGGTCGACTTCGGTATTCAGGGGCAACCGAGCAGCACCAACGTCTCGATTTCAGGGTCGGCGCCCTTCAACTGGGTGACTTCCAACGACGCCGGGACTGGGACGGTCGAGATGTCGGCAACTCAAACCCCGCCGTGTGATCACTGCGAGATCGTGGACGTCCCGAACCCCTGAGTCTCGACGGCTGCCAGGGGGTGGCCAGCGTCCGCGGGCTCGTAGGAAAGCGATCTACCGAGCGCCTCCAGGTGAGCCGGCGGACGGGTGGTTGAGGAGGAACGTAACGACCGCCTCCTCGCACCGAGTCGGGGACTTTGTGTGGACACGGTGGCCGGCCGGGATGTCGACAACCTGGATGCTGCAGCCGGCTTCGGCCATCATTGCGACTGTTCCAGGTGGCTCGAGGACCACCGGCCACTCTCGGCGTCGGCATAGAGGCGTTCAAGCGTGTCGTCCCGGAAGCGGTCGAACCTGTAGTTGCGAGTTCCGTGGCTGGCCCGCATGGCCCATGAGTGCCATCGCGTCCGACTCGACGTCGTGAGCAGCCAACCGTGTTCGACCCGGTCCCAGGTGGCGGGACGGCTCATCTACGGCGCAGGCAGACCA
>JBDHZK010000173.1:0-4879 GCA_039811865.1 Propionicicella sp.
TCGACCGCGAGCAGCCCGAACAGCGTCGTGAACTTGATCACCGGGTTGAGCGCAACCGAGGAGGTGTCCTTGAACGGGTCACCGACGGTGTCGCCGACGATGGTGGCGTCGTGCAACTCCGTGCCCTTCGCCTGCAGATCGACCTCGACGATCTTCTTCGCGTTGTCCCAGGCGCCACCCGCGTTGGCCATGAAGATCGCCTGGAACAGGCCGAACAGCGCGATCGAGACCAGGTAGCCGATGAAGAAGAACGGCTCCACGAAGGCGAACGCGAGCGTCGAGAAGAAGATGCCCAAGAAGATGTTGAACATGCCCTTCTGGGCGTACTGGGTGCAGATCTCGACGACCTTCTTGGAATCCTCGACGCTTGCCTTCGTGGCGTTGCCGTCGAGGTGGATGTTGTCCTTGATGAACTCCACCGCGCGGAACGAGCCGGTAGTGACAGCCTGGGTGGAGGCGCCGGTGAACCAGTAGATCACCGCGCCGCCCGTGATCAGGCCCAGCAGGAACGGGGGGTGCAGCAGCGACAGGCTCTCCAGGTTCTTGGTGAGCTTGTCGGTCAGTCCCATCATGATCGAGAAGATCATGGTCGTGGCACCCACGACGGCCGTCCCGATCAGCACCGGCTTGGCGGTCGCCTTGAAGGTGTTCCCGGCGCCGTCGTTCTCCTCCAGGAGATGCTTGGCCCGCTTCCAATCCACGTCGAAGCCATGCTCGGCCTTGATCTGCTCGGCCGCGCCGGGCAGATCCTCGATCACGGACAGCTCATAGACGCTTTGGGCATTGTCGGTGACCGGCCCATAGGAATCGACGGCGATCGTCACCGGGCCCATTCCCAGGAAGCCGAAGGCGACCAGCCCAAAAGCGAAGACCGCCGGGGCCAGCATGAGGGCACCGAGGCCCTGCAGGCTCATCAGATAGGCGAAGCCCATCAGGCCGATGATGGCGATTCCCAGCCAATAGGCTGAGAAGTTGCCGGCGACCAAGCCCGAGAGGATGTCCAGGGACGCCCCGCCCTGCTTGGCGCTGGTGACGACCTCTTGGGTGTGCCTGGCCTTGGTCGAGGTGAACACCTTGACCAGTTCGGGAATGAGCGCTCCGGCCAGCGTGCCGCAACTGATAATCGTGGACAGCTTCCACCACAAGGTGCCGTCGCCGAGGCCACCGATCAGTGCGGCGGAGGTGGCATAAGTCAGGACGATCGAGATCGCCGAGGTCAGCCAGACGAGGGTGGTCAATGGGGTCTCGTAGTTCATGGTGTCGGCGTTGGCCCAGCGGGCGCGGGCGATCAAGTCGTTGACCCAGTAGGACAGCCCTGAAGCCACCACCATGACGGTGCGGACGAAGAAGATCCAGACCAGCAGCTGCACCTGGATCAGCGGGTCGTGCACGCCCAAGAGGATGAACGTGATCAGGGCGACGCCGGTCACGCCGTAGGTCTCGAAGCCGTCCGCGGACGGGCCGACCGAGTCGCCGGCGTTGTCGCCGGTGCAGTCGGCGATCACGCCGGGGTTGCGGGCGTCGTCCTCTTTGATCTTGAAGACGATCTTCATCAGGTCGGAGCCGATGTCGGCGATCTTGGTGAAGATCCCGCCGGCGATGCGCAGGGCGGAAGCGCCCAGGGACTCGCCGATCGCGAATCCGATGAAGCAGGAGCCGGCGATCTCGCCGGGCAGGAACAGCATGATCGACAGCATCATCAGCAACTCGACGCTGATCAGCACCATGCCGATCGACATGCCCGCGCTGAGCGGGATGGCGTAGCAGGAGAACGGCTTGCCGCGCAGGGACGCGAAGGCGGTTCGGCTGTTGGCAAACGTGTTGACGCGGATGCCGAACCAGGCGACGGCGTAGGAACCCGCCATGCCGATCAGGCTGAACAGCAAGACGATCAGGACGCGATCCCAAGTGAAGTTCACCAGGAACTTGAAGTAGACGAGGATCACGGTGCCGATGAACGCCCAGAGCAGCACAAGGAACTTGCCTTGCTGCTGCAGGTAGGTTTTACACGTTTCGTAGATGAGCTCGCTGATCTCGCGCATCGCCGCATGGACGGGCAGGTTGCGCAGCCGAACGAAGCTCATGAAGCCGAAGGCGAGGCCGGCCAAGCACACGACCAGGCCGATCATGAGGAGCGCGCGGCCGTTGATGCCGCCGAAGAACTGAATCTGGCCCAAGTCGGGCAACTGGAGGTTGGCCTCCCCGCCGGCGTGGCCACCTTGCTCGGTCGGTGCTGACGAGCAGCCCGCCAGTGCCAGCCCGGTCAGCCCCAGCAGCGCAGGCAGCGCGAATCGGAGCAGCGTCGGCTTGTCGGCCTTGATCGCTTCTTGCGTTGAGGGCGAGTTGTGAATCTCGGAGGAGTCCTGCGTCACGGTTCTTCCCTTGCTGAGTCCAGACGGAAGGTTGAAGACCAACTTCCGCCAGCGAACAACACTACGACTGTGACTTTGTCGTCCCGCGACGGGGTCGTTCGGTGAACAAGACGGCGCCGGCGCCCGAAAGGGTGCTCCGCGCGTCTCGAGGGTTGAGCCGGGCGACTATTTAGACAAGAATGGCGTTGTGAAAAAGTCCGCTGCGGAGGTGCTTGAGGTGGCCCCGGCCACCGACGCCGGCACGCGGCGGCGGGTGGCCCGTTCGATCCTGCAGCACGGCCCGTCCACCGCCGCAGCTTTGGCGGAGCGGCTGAGCCTGACCCCGGCCGCCGTTCGGCGGCACCTTGGCGTCCTGATGGACGCCGGTCAGCTGGAAGCCCGCGAGCGTCGGGTTTACGGCCAACGCGGTCGCGGCCGTCCGGCGAAGGTGTTCGTCATCACCGATGCCGGACGATCGGAGTTCCACCAGGCGTATGAGGATCTGGCCCTGCGCGCGCTCGACTACCTGGTCGAGACCAATGGGCCGGGCGCCATCGAACTGTTCGCCGAGCGACTCTTCGAGCCGTTGGCCGCGCACTTTGCGGCCAACCGCGAGGTCGCGCCGGACGTGACCTGCGCCGAGGCTTTGGCTGCCGCGCTCGACGCCGAGGGGTTCGCGGCGTCCGTCCAGCCTGTGGCCAGCGGGCATCAGATCTGCCAGTATCACTGCCCGATCGTGCACGTGGCCGAACAGCATCCTCAGCTCTGCCAGGTCGAAACCCGGCTTTTCGCCGACCTGCTGGGCAGCCACGTGCAGCGGCTGGCGACCATCGCCCACGGCGACGGTGTCTGTACCACCCACATTCCGCGTCCGGTCGCCCGGACGTCCACCCGCAAGACTTCCGAACGGATGACCTCATGAGCACTCAGACCCAGCAACCCCTGGCTCCCGGCCTCGGCGCAACGCAGGCCGAGCACATCGAGGCGCTCGGGAATTACCAATACGGCTGGCACGATGCCGATCTCGCCGGTGCCACCGCCCAGCGTGGGCTCAACGAGCAGGTCGTCCGCTCGATCTCGGCGCTGAAGTGCGAACCCGAGTGGATGCTGCAGCGCCGCCTGAAGGGGCTGGCGCTGTTCGGCCGCAAGCCGCTGCCGTCCTGGGGCGCCGACCTCGGCGAGATCGATTTCGACAACATCAAGTACTTCGTCCGCTCCACCGAGAAGCAGGCGCAGACCTGGGACGACCTGCCCGCCGACATCAAGAACACCTACGACCGGCTGGGCATCCCCGAGGCCGAGAAGGCCCGGCTCGTCGCCGGCGTCGCGGCGCAGTACGAGAGCGAGGTCGTCTACCACAAGATCAACGAGGAGCTGGAACGCCAGGGCGTCATCTTCCTCGACACCGACACCGGGTTGCGTGAGCACCCGGAGCTGTTCGAGGAGTACTTCGGCACGGTGATCCCGGTCGGCGACAACAAGTTCGCCTCGCTGAACACCGCCGTGTGGTCGGGCGGTTCGTTCGTGTACGTGCCCAAGGGCGTGCACGTGAGCATCCCGCTGCAGGCCTACTTCCGGATCAACACCGAGAACATGGGCCAGTTCGAGCGGACGCTGATCATCGCCGACGAGGGCTCCTACGTGCACTACGTCGAGGGCTGTACCGCGCCGATCTACAAGTCGGACTCGCTGCACAGCGCGGTGGTCGAGATCGTCGTGAAGAAGAATGCGCGCGTCCGCTACACGACGATCCAGAACTGGTCGAACAACGTGTACAACCTCGTCACCAAGCGGGCCACGTGCGCCGAAGGCGCGACCATGGAATGGATCGACGGCAACATCGGGTCGAAGGTCACCATGAAGTACCCGGCGGTGTACCTGATGGGGGAACACGCCAAGGGCGAGACGCTGTCGATCGCGTTCGCCGGCGAGGGCCAGCACCAAGACGCCGGGTCGAAGATGGTGCACTGCGCCCCGCACACGTCCAGCTCGATCATCTCCAAGTCGGTGGCGCGCGGCGGGGGGCGGACGTCCTACCGCGGCCTGGTGCAGGTGCAGGAGGGCGCGCACCACTCGGCGTCCTCCGTAAAGTGCGACGCGCTGCTGGTCGACACGATCAGCCGCAGCGACACCTACCCCTACGTCGACGTCCGCGAGGACGACGTGGCCATGGCGCACGAGGCCACCGTGTCGAAGGTGAGCGACGACCAGCTGTTCTACCTGATGAGCCGCGGGATGGGCGAGGACGAAGCGATGGCCATGATCGTCCGCGGGTTCGTCGAGCCGATCGCCCGCGAGCTCCCGATGGAGTACGCGCTGGAGTTGAACCGCTTGATCGAACTGCAGATGGAAGGCGCCGTCGGCTGAAACGCCGCGGACGAAGGAGACAACAACGTGGTCAGTACTGACTTGCGCGTGCCCGCGGGCAGGCCGCTTCTCGCCGGTGCCCTGGAGACGACGGACAAGGTGGCCAGCCACCTGCACCCGACGCCGTCCTTCGACGTGGCCGATCACCCCCGGCCGAGCGG
>JBDHZK010000174.1:0-4848 GCA_039811865.1 Propionicicella sp.
TGCCGGGTTTCGTACTCGAAGCGGACGTGCTCGCCGAGCAACTCGCGGATGGTGTCGAGGTACTCCTGTTCGTAGCCGGGCAGGAACCTGCCATCGACGCGGGCCTCGGCCAAGCCCGGAATGACGTTGGTCTTGTAGCCCGCCCGGAGCATCGTCGGGTTGGCCGAGTTGGACATGGTCGCGCCGATCATCCGCGAGATCGTGCCCAGGCGTGCCAGCGTCTCCTCGGCGGTGTCCAGGTTGAGCTCGATGCCGAGCGCCTCGGCGGCGGTGTCCAAGAACGCCTGCTGGACCGGGTGGATGCGGCTTGGCCATTCGTAACTACCGATCCGGGCAACGGCCTGCGCCAGCTGGGTCACGGCGTTGTCTGGGTTGCGCATCGAGCCGTGACCCGCGCGTCCCTCGGCGATCAGGCGCAGCCAGCTCAGCCCTTTTTCGGCTGTCTGGATCAGGTACAGCCGCAGGTCGTCCCGGATCGTGAGTGAAAATCCGCCAACCTCGCCGATCGCCTCGCTGCAGTCGGCGACGGCGTCGGGGTGATGCTCGACCAGCCAGTGCGCGCCCAGGACGCCGCCAGCCTCCTCGTCCGCGGTGAACACCAGGCGAATCGGACGCCTCGGCGGTCGCCCAGCCCGGACGCGCTGGCGCACCACGCTCAACACCATGGCGTCGAAGTCCTTCATGTCCACTGCGCCGCGTCCCCACAGGCAGTCATCCACGATCTCGCCGGCGAACGGGTCTACCCGCCAGTCGGACGCCTGCGCAGGCACCACGTCGGTGTGTCCGTGGATCAGCAGCGGTGAGAGGCTCAGGTCGCAGCCGGGCGGTTCCCAGTGCGCTACCAGCGTGGTGCGACCGGGCTCCGACTCGTAAAGCTGCGCCGAGATGCCCACGTCGTCCAGCTTCTCGGCGATGTACTCGGCTGCGGGACGCTCCCCAGCCCGCTCCCCTGGTCCGTAGTTGGAGGTGTCGATCCGGAGCAACTCGGCGCACAGCTCGACAACCTCTTCGTCCACTTCGGGATGCGTCATGGCCCAATCCTGCCGCCGTCCATCTGCACTGGAGCCGTCGAATCGCCATCTCAGTGGCCCATTGCTATAGTTGCCTGGCTGTCCGGGCATCCGGGCGCACCACCGGTCCGGGTGGCGGAATAGGTAGACGCGCTAGCTTGAGGTGCTAGTGCCCGTATAGGGCGTGGAGGTTCAAGTCCTCTCTCGGACACCGCTCCAAAAGGCCGTTTGACTAGGGGAAACACCCCGGTTGAGCGGCCTTCTTCGATTCCTTGGGCAACCTGGCGGAAACATCCGGCCCCTTCAGATGCGCGAGCGATCGCCCGGCCCTCATGATCCACCGTCCGTAGCGCTCCTGACCTCGATCCAGTCGGCCACCCGCTCACGCCGACCCCATCCCCATCACCTCCACCAAAGGCATCGGCCAGTTGGGTCAAGTGTGCGCCCGGAACCACGAGCAGAAGGGCTGCGCCCAGCTCGGGGAAGCTCAGTGCACCGCTCGCCTAAGCGTTGTCGGCGCCGGGATGTGGAAACGTGCGGCGCTTCGGACGCCGGGCGCAACCCGCCGCCTCGATTGGCAAGCCGACGGTAACGCGCCGCGCGTTTCCACCGATCCGGGTGCGGCTCAAAGGCAATCCAGCGGGGCGACCGCGCCGATCGAACCGATGCCGACGAGAAGCGTCGCCGCGGCGGGCCTGAGATCGCCCGATGGCGGCCTCGCCTCGACTCAAGAACCTCGCACGACCGTGTTGATCGTGCAAGGTCACAAATTCATCATGGCGCTTCGCGAACTTCTCCGATTACTTGGGTACTCACGGTTTCAAAGGTGGTCGCCGCGACCCCCTTGGGCGGGTGACCCCAGACCTACCAAGCGCCCAGATCCCATTGCGCATGGCTTCACGCCCTGGCATTCAAGGTAGAGTTCCGCTAGGGTAACTAATGCGCGCAGGGGCCTCTCGCCCTTGCAACCGGACGTGAAGTCGTCAGCACATCGAGGCCCAGATCCTGCCTTATTTCACCAGGCAGGAGTTCCCATGGCCGGTCTCACCTCCACCCGCAATCTCCACCACGATCGTCAGATTGCACCCGCCGTGGCACGGCCAACGGTTCGCATTCCGACCAACGAACGAGTTGTGGGGCGCACCTGGCTCGGACGCAGTGCCCCCCTGAGCCGCACCCGGGCGGTGCTTTGCTTCAGCCCCCGGACCGCTGGCCTCTCGCTCAGCCAGGCGGCCCTTCAACTGGGGTTTGTGCCGATCTCCGACACCGAGATCGGCGAGGTGGCCGAACTGGCCCTGCGAGCCGATCCCCGACAAATCACCTTGCTGGTCTGTGGACGCGCGCTCTGGTTCTGCACCCCAACCGCCGGCTTCAGTGCGGCGGCATTGGAGTACGGACAGGTCTTGGTGCTCATCCTCGACGAGGTCGGCGCCATGGAGCAGGGCAGGTCCTCGTGGCATGCGCCGTCGGTGATCTGGGCAGCGCACGTCCGAGTGCTGGGCCAGGCTGCATGAACCGCGACGGGCCCTCTCCCCCTGCGGACCTCGGCGGCACCGCTCCGAGGGCGAATCCGACTGCCATCCGCGGGGCGTCCCCGAACGCCGAGTTGTTGATGATGGCCCACCTGGAGGCCTCGCCCAGCGCCTGCGCCGTTGCCCTGGTCCTGGACGGATCCGAGCGGGTGGTGGCCGCGCGCGTTGTCCGCGGCACCGACTGGAGTCAGGACCAAATCGCGGCGCTGTTCGAGGCGCGAACTCTTGGCTTTCGTCCGCTGATCGACTGCGAGCCAGAACTGCTCGACTTCGACCGCGATGAAGCGGCCCCCGGGCGCTGGGCCGGAGTCGTCCAACGGGCCAAGCGTCTGGGCGTCCGGTCCATGCGGATCACCCCGGTCCGCACCGTGGGTCAGGTGATCGGGGCCGTCCTGCTCTTCGCGGACGAACCCGCCGCCTTCGAACCCAGCAGCCGGACGGTCAAGCTGGAGAATCCACCCAAGGTCCCGGTCCAGCCAGCCAGTAAGCGGGACTCCACTGCATCGTCTGAGCGTGATCGTTCTCGACGAGGACGATCGGATCCGCGTGGTCTTCCCTTTGCTCACGACAGCGACAACGCGATCTTGGGGGACGGTGCTGCGAGTGCGTTACATGGAGGTGTGCGGCGTAGTGCCACGCCCGCCCCATGGCCGTGAAAGTGCGAGCGCGCGTGCGAGGCACCATGCAGCAGGACATGAACTGCTCGCCAGATCGCCACGGACTGATCCGCGGGCTTTGCCGCGCCACTCTGATGCTCACCGATGGGCAGGGGCTTACGGAGGCCTCGGTAAGTCGGGCGCACCGGGGGCGCCTCGCGGAGCTGCTCTACGCCTCGGGCGCTGCGGCCTATGTCTTGGAGGACCTACAAACAACGCTCGGCGAGGGGCCCACGATTCTGGCCGCCCGGGAGGGACGTCCGGCCTTCATCGCCGACCTTCAAAGCGATCCCATCGCGCGTCTTTGGCTGGCCTTCCCCGGCGAGGCGTCGGCGCTGTCGATTCGTTCGATCTACGCATTTCCCCTGCAGATCGGCGTCGTGAGGCTGGGCGTCCTGACGCTCCATGGCCACGAACCGACCATTTTGAGCACCGAGGTCATGTCCGCCGTCCTACGCGTTCGCGACTGCCTGTCGCTCGCGCTGCTCGATCCGGACGACCCCGGCCTGGCCAGCACATTCGGGGACGCCCCGGTCTCCCGGGGCCAAGCCATAATCAACCAAGGCGCCGGAATGGTAATGGCCCAACTGGACTCCACCCTGGAGGACGCCTTTCTGACGCTTCGCGCCTACGCCTTGAGTCGGGACATGTCCCTAACTGAGGTTTGTCGGCAGGTAGTGAATCGAACGCTTCGCTTCCCAGCCGACCGCCCCCCGCCCCCGGAAGACGATCACGGAACAGAACCACCCAGGAGGATCGGATGAACGACGAACGCGAGGCTGCCCTGTTCCGCAGCCTGATCTATCTGGCCGACACGATCGTCACCGGATTCGACGTGATCGACCTTGCCGATCGCCTGGTGAGTACTTGCGATGAGCTGCTGGGGGCCGCGGCCGCCGGCATCTTGCTCGACGATCAGCGCGGCGGGCTTCGGGTCCTAGCCTCCTCCAGCGAAGAGTTGCGGATTCTGGAGTTGCTCGAACTCCAGGCCAACGAGGGTCCCTGCCTCGAAGCGTTCGAGACCGGCGAACTCGTCGCCGCCGTCGACCTGTCTGCCCACAAGCGTCGCTGGCCCGGCTACGTGCGCCACGCGCTGCGGCTGGGATTCGTTTCGGCCTACGCCATTCCCATGCGCCTGCGCGAACGAACGATCGGGGCCTTGAACATCTTCCAGGCCTCGCCCGAGCCGATGAGCACCACAGACCTTCAGGTGGCGCAAGTCCTGACCAGCATGGCGACCATCGGACTGATCAACCACCAGGCCCTGCGCCGCCAAGAACTCCTGGCCGAACAGCTTCAAACGGCACTCAACAGCCGGATCGCGATCGAGCAGGCCAAGGGCGTGATCGCCGAGCGGGCGGGGGTGGACATGAATGCCGCCTTCGACCTGCTGCGCTCAGCGGCTCGATCTTCTCGTCGGCCCTTGTCTGAGTTGGCTGCGGACGTCGCGGCCGGCCGAATGCCCGACGGCCACTTCGGCATCGCCTCGCCCGGGCCAGATCAAGCCCGCAAGTCGAAGACGCACTGACGCGCCGGTTGCGCGTCCCTAGAATCGTCGGCGGTGATCAAGTACATCGGATCCAAACGCGCCCTCGTGCCCGTGATCGGCGCCCTGGCCGCCGCGTCGGGGGCGCGCTCGGCGGTCGATCT
>JBDHZK010000175.1:0-4747 GCA_039811865.1 Propionicicella sp.
GCGCCGATCGCGGTCTGAGGAGGGCGAATGAGAGTCACGGCGATCGCGGCGGTCGCGAAGAACAACGTCATCGGCCTCGGCGGCGACATCCCGTGGAGCATCCCGGAGGACTGGCAGCGATTCAAGTCGGTCACCTGCGGGGGCGCACTGATCATGGGGCGTCGGACGTTCGAGGCCATTGGCGACCCGCTGCCCAAGCGGCTGTCCATCGTGGTCACGCGGCGAGACGTCCCTGCTCTGGCCCAACAAGGGCCCGTCCCGGTCGCGGGCGAGACCGCGGCGCGGTTCGTCAACACGCTCGACCAGGCGCTGGCCTATGCGCGCCAACTCGGGTTTGCCTGCTTCATCGGCGGCGGTGCCCAGATCTACCGCTTGGCCTGGCCCGCCACCACCGACCTCGACATCACCCACGTGGACGTCGAGCCCGAAGGCGATGCAGTGTTCCCGCAGATCGAGCCGACCGACTGGCAGGAGATCAGCCGCATCCGCCGCGACGGCTACGCGTTCGTCCGCTATCGCCGCAAGCCCGGCGACGCTCCCGCGCAGATGATCGGGGGGTCGTCGGCTTCGCCGGCTGGGCTTGCGGGGGGATCTTCCGCCTCGGCTGTTCAGCCGGTCGATGCAACCCCGGTCTCGGCCACTGAGCTTGTCGAAGGGGTCGGGGCGGAACCCGCCTCCTGAGCTATGCGCTCGCACGCGACGATCCTGCACCTCGACCTGGACGCGTTCTTCGCCGCCGTCGAGCAACGTGACAAGCCGTCGCTTCGCGGCAAGCCGGTGATCGTGGGCGGGCTCGGTCCGCGCGGCGTCGTCTCGACGGCGTCCTATGAGGCGCGCAAGTTCGGCGTGGGCTCGGCGATGCCGATGCATGAGGCGCGTCGCCGCTGCCCGCACGCTGCGTTCTTGTCCGGGCGGTTCGGCGCCTATCGCGCGAGCAGCCGAGTGGTCATGGCACTGCTTGGGCAGCTATCGCCCCTTGTGGAACAGCTTTCGGTCGATGAGGCGTTCGTCGACCTCGCCGCTGGGGGCCATCGCCTCGAGAGTGCGTACTTGATCAACCTCGGCGAGGGGCTGCGCTCAGATGTCGTCCGTGAAACCGGAGGGCTCACCGCCTCGGTGGGGCTGGGGACGTCCAAGTTCATTGCGAAGGTTGGCTCGGAGTTGGCCAAGCCGGACGGCCTGCGCCTGGTCGAACCCGGTACGGAGGCGGACCTGATCGCGCCCCTTCCCGCACGGACGATTCCGGGCATTGGGCCGGTCACCATGGAGCGGCTGGCCCGCCTCGGCGTCCGCACGGTTGCCGATATCCGCCGCCTGGAGCCCGGTGAGTTGACGCGTGAGTTGGGCCGGTCGTGGGCGGAGTCGTTGGCCGAGCTGGCCTATGCGCGCGATGACCGGGCGGTCGAGCCCGAGCGCGAGACCAAGTCGATCTCGGTGGAGGACACCTTCGCGGCGGACGTGTTCGACCGGCGCGTCCTCGCCGATTCGCTGCGTCGTGACGCGGCCAACGTGGCGGGACGGCTGAGGGCGGCCGGGATGTTCGCCCGTACGATCACGCTGAAGGTGAAGTATCCGGACTTCAGCACGCACACCCGCTCCCGGACGCTTGCCGGCGCCGTCGATGACACCGAGACGATCATGGCGGTGGCGCTGGGGTTGCTGTCGGGGTTGGACGTCACGCCGGGCGTGCGACTGCTGGGAGTCGGGGTTTCGGGACTTGCGTCCGTGGCGCAGGAGCCGCTGTTCGGCGAGGATGTCCTCGCCGTCGGAGATGAAGAGGTGGTCGAGGAGGTCGTCCCGGCCATCGCGGTGCTGGAGGGTCCGCGCTGGTCACCCGGCCAGGACGTCGTTCACTCGACGCACGGTCAGGGCTGGGTTTGGGGGTCGGGACTTGGCCGGGTGACCGTCCGCTTCGAGACGGCGGCCACCGGCGTGGGTCCCGTCCGCACGTTTGCCTCCGACGATCCGGAGTTGCTGCCGCTCGAGCAGCCCGGCTCGAACGATTAACGTGTTGATCTGGTCCGGATAAGCGGGCCAAATCAACAGCTTGTGGCGGCGGGCCGCGCTGGGCGCAGGTCAGCGCGCAGCCACCACGCGATGTGAGCCGCGCCGAGCAGGCTGGCGGCGGCCATCGCGGCGAAGATGACGCGGAAGTCGACGATCGCGACCAGCCAGGCGCCGGCGGCGATAGAGATAGCGGTCGGGGCGCTCATCAGCAGGCCGAGCACCGTGGACGCTCGGCCCAGAATCCGCTGTGGCGTCCGCGACTGCAGCAGCGTGTTCATGGCGACGATGAGGACGGGGATCGAAACCCCGACCACCCCGGCCGCCGGGAGCAGCACCGCCAGCGTGGGCGCAAGAGCGACGATGATCAGGCCCAAAGCCATGGTGACCAGCCCACAGACGAGCCCTGCGACCTCGCCGACCCGACGCAACAGAGGTCCGGCGGCAAGTGCCCCCGCCACAGCGCCGATGCCCTGCACGGTGATCACCACCGCGACAAAAGTCGCCGGTTGACCGAACGCCTCGACGATGGCGTACACCGTGGATTCGGCCAGGCCGAGCAGCAGTGCCATGATCCCGAACCCGATGAGGGCGTGATGCAGGACGCGATCGGAGGCGATGTGCCGCAGTCCGGCGGTGATCTCGCGCAACAGGCCCTGCTCGGCGGGAGCCGGAGCGTCCTGGCGCAGCGCGATCGAGCCGATCGCCAGGGCCGCGACCACGAAGGAGGCCGCGTCGACGGCGGCCACCGCGCCGCCGCCCCAGACGCCGAACAGGGCCGCGCCCACCAGCGGTCCGACCAGCCGAAGCGCCTCGCGGGACGTCTGCAGAGCGGAGTTGGCGGCGATCAGATCGTCGGCCGGCACCAGCTCCTTGACCAGCCCGTTGACGCCCGCCTCGATCACGGCCGACGACAAGCCATACAACCCGGCCACCGTGTAGACCACCCAGACGCGGTCTGGTCCGTCGACGGCCAGGAGCGGCAGCACCGCCAGCGCGGACAGGGCGTTGGCCCACACCAGCAACTGCTTGCGCCGCACCCGGTCGATCCACACACCGAGCGCGGGTGCCACGAGCGAGGGGGCGATCACGAAGAACATGGTCAGCCCGGCCAGGCCGCTCGAGCCCGTCAACTGCTTGACCCAGATGCCCAGGACGAGCAGCAGCATCCAGTCGCCGAACGCAGAGACCGTGAGTCCGGTGTAAACCCTTGTGAAGCCGGGAATAGCGAAGAGTTCGCGCATGAGTTGGCCTGCTCAGGCGTCGCGCAGGACGGCCGATCCCGTCCCAAGCAGGGCGCGAATGCTGACCCGAGCCTGACCCTCGGCCGGCATCCCGCGCGAGGTCAGGCGGTTCGTGACGCTGCCGGTCGTGGCCTGCACGTCGGCCCAAACGGCCACCGCCTGCGGGACGCCGATGGTGGCGTCCCCGGAGCCGGTACGAAGGTCCAACTCGCCGGCGTGGACGGCATCGAGCCGGACGTCCCCGGAGCCGCTGGTGGCTTGAAGGTCGGCGTGGACGGACCGGACGACTGCGTCTCCGGAGCCGACCTTCAGCCTGCTGGGTGCCCAGATCTCGGTGACGGTCGCGTCCCCGGAGGCGGCCCGCAGAGTCAGCGGGGCCAGGACGCGGCCGACGTTGACGTCGCCGGATCCACTCGTCAGGGTGGACTGCTCTGCGATCTGGTCGACGAGAACGTCGCCCGAGCCGGTCGTGACCTCGAGGCGGCCGAAGCGTCCGGTCAGGATGATGTCGCCGCTGCCCGAGCTGGCGTTCAACGTGCTGCGCTCGGGGACCTGGATTTCGATGTCGATCTTGCGACGCAGGCCCAGGAGTGTCGCGCTTTGGCGCGGCTCGCGGACGGTGATTCGGCTAGCGTCCGCGCTGACCTCAAGTTCAGGCGCGGAATCCCCCCGGCCGGTCATGCCATCGATGACCACTTCGGTCACGGGTCCCGCGGTGATGCGTAGGTCGCCGGCGTGGACCTTGACGTCCAGGTCCATCGGTTCTGGGGCGGGGTAGGTGTGGCGCATTTCAACTCCTGAGGCTGTGTTCGATCGCCGGACGCCGATGAGGCGTCCGTCGGCTGGCTGTTCGGGTTCCGGCGGGGCTCAGATCCAGCCGGTGATGTGGTGTTCGGATGAGGTCGGCCGCTGGTCGCGGCGAGAGCCTGGGACGCTGGCCCGGTTCAGGGTGAGCGTCCAGCCGTCGTCGCGCGTGGCGGCTCGCAGCGCGCCGACGATCCAGGCATTCAGGGAGCGACCAGACCGGCTGGCCAGTTCGTCGGCGCTCGCCTTGATTGCCTCGGGGAGGCGCAGCGTGATCCGGACGACGTTGCCGGGCTCGTCGTCCTCGTCGGGGAGCCCCGGGTCGGGGTTCGGGCCCTCCAGCGGCGCCGCGGGCGGGGGCGGGACGTCCACGATGAACTCCGGCTCGCGGCCGCGCAGGCGCACCTCCACCGAGCCGCTTGGCACCTGGTTAGTGATTTCGGCCGCGGCATCGGTCAAGGCCCCGAGGACCGCCATGCGCAGGGACGGCTCTAGCGCCCGCGCGAGGCGCTCGACGAACTCGCGGCCGTCCGGGTTGGCCGCGTCGGCCAGCGTGACCAGATCGGCGCGGACCGCGTCCACATGCGGGCTGATGTCCATGCGCACCAGTATGACGTCATCATGACGTCATTTGTCAAGCGAACGGCGTCACGCCGAGTCGAATCCGGTAGCGGGCGAGGCCGTCGTTGCCCGTA
>JBDHZK010000176.1:0-4717 GCA_039811865.1 Propionicicella sp.
AGGGTCTTCGAGGTCTCGGCCAAATCGGGCGCCGGGTTGAACCAGTTCAAGTTCGCCCTGGCTGAGCTCGTGGCGCAGCGGCGGGCGAGCGATCCGCCGCCGGCGCCGACGCGGATCGTGCTGCGCCCGGCCCCGGTCGGTGGCGGACCCGAGTTCACGATCAAGCAGATCGGGGACGGCGAGGGTGGCTTCGTGTGGCGTGTCCGCGGGGAAAAGCCCGAGCGCTGGGTGCGGCAGACCGACTTCGGCAATCCCGAGGCGGTGGGCTACCTGGCTGATCGCCTCAACCGGATCGGCATCGAGGATCAACTGCTCGCTCTGGGCGCCCGGGCCGGGGACGCCGTCGCCATCGGCGGAGACAACCCGGTGGTCTTCGACTTCTCCCCGCAGGTGGACATCGGTGCCGAGATCTTGTCTCGCCGCGGCGAGGACAACCGCCTCGCGCAGGAGCGTCCGTCGGTGACCCGACGACGCGAGCTGGACGCGGAGTATCACGCCCGCAAGGCCGCCGAGAGGGCGGGTCAGGTCTTCGATGACTGATCGCTGGGAGCCGATCGCGCGGGCGCACCGCCTGGTCGTCAAGGTTGGCTCGTCTTCGCTGACCGACGTCACCGGCGGACTCGATCCCCAGCGCGTCCGGCTCCTGGTGGACGCCGTCGGCGGCGCTCGTCAGGCTGGGCGCGAGGTCGTCTTGGTGTCGTCCGGGGCCGTCGCGGCGGGCATGGCACCCCTGGGCATGCGGACCCGTCCGCGCGACCTAGCGAGCCAGCAGGCCGCGGCGTCGGTGGGTCAAGGGCTGTTGATCGAGCGCTATACCCGGCTGTTCGCCGGTCACGGCATCCGCGTCGGGCAGGTGCTGCTCACCGTGGACGACATGACGCGCAAGGCCAACTTCGGCAACGTGCTGCGGACCATGACTCGGCTGCTTGAGCTGGATGTCCTGCCGATCGTGAACGAGAACGACACGGTGGCCACCCACGAGATCCGGTTCGGCGACAACGACCGGTTGGCGGCCCTCGTGGCGCATCTGGTCGGGGCGGACGCGCTCGTGCTGCTCAGCGACGTCGACGCGCTCTACACCGCGCACCCGAGCGAGCCCGACGCGGTGCGGATCGAGGAGGTCGCTCACCCCGACGAGCTTCGGGTCGACACGACCCGGCGGGGCGCGGCCGTGGGCACTGGAGGGATGACGACCAAGATCAACGCGGCTCGGATCGCCGCGTCGGGCGGCATCCCGGTGCTGCTCGCCAACGCCGACCGGGCCGCCGATGCGCTGGCTGGCGAGCGGATCGGGACGCTGTTTCATCGGTTCGGCAAGAAGCGGCCGCGACGGCTGTCGTGGCTGGAGCACGCGTCGCAGGTGCGCGGCGAACTGGTCTTGGACGCCGGCGCGGTACGCGCGGTGACCGAGCGGAAGGCGTCCCTGCTGCCCGCCGGCATCGTGGCGGTGAACGGCGACTTCCACCCTGGCGAACCGGTGAACCTGGTCAACGAGGCCGGGACGGTTGTCGCGCACGGCCTGGTCACCTACGACGCGGGCGATCTGCCAAGAATCATCGGCCGAAACACCAAGGAGTTGGCGGCATCGATGGGGCCGGAGTTCGAACGCGAGGTCGTCCATCGGGATTCGCTCGTGGTCAAGGCGCGCCGCCGGCGTCCACCCGCGCCGGACCCAGCCGGCGACTTAAGACAGGTTGGTGGCGTGCAATGACGTCAACCGAGGTTCGCGGGCCGAGAGCTCGTCGCTTGAGGATCTTGGACGTCGTGATCGGCACAGAGTCGGACTCCAGGGCCGATCCGTCCGACGCCGAATATCCTGCGGACATGAGCTTCACCGACCAAGCCAAGCGCGCCAAGGCCGCCGCGCGCGTCCTCGCCGGCCTCAACCGATCCGGCAAGGACGCCGCTCTCCACGCCATGGCGGACGCCCTGGTCGCGGCGGAGACCGAAGTCCTGGCCGCGAATGCCCTCGACGTCGAGGCCGCGCGGGTCACAGGCACGAGCGAGGCGATCATCGATCGGCTACGCCTGAACCCGGCGCGCATCGAGGGGATGGTCGTCGGCCTGCGAGACCTGTCGGGCCTGGCCGACCCGGTCGGTGACGTCGTTCGGGGCTGGACGAACGCCAACGGCGTCCAGGTGCGTCAGGTGCGGGTGCCGCTCGGCGTGGTCGGCATCATCTACGAGGCGCGCCCGAACGTCACGGCCGACGCGGGTGGCATCTGCCTGAAGTCGGGCAACGCCGCGCTGCTGCGCGGATCGAGCTCGGCGATCAACTCCAACCGGGCAATCGTCGCCGCGCTGCGCGCCGGTCTGGCGAACGCGGACGTCCCGGCCGATGCGATCCAGCTCGTCGAGGGTGGGCGCGAGGTGACCACCGAAATGATGACCGCCCGCGGCCTGGTCGACGTGCTGATTCCGCGCGGGGGAGCGGGCCTGATCGAGGCGGTCGTCCGCAACAGTCAGGTGCCGGTCATCGAGACGGGTACGGGCAACTGTCACCTCTACGTGGACGCCTCCGCCGACGAGGACGTCGCCTTGGAGATCCTGCTCAACGCCAAGACGCAGCGTCCGTCGGTGTGCAACGCGGTGGAGACGCTGCTGGTCCACCGGGGCGTGGCCGATTCGTTCGTGCCCAAGGCGCTGGCGGCGATGCGCGGCGCGGGCGTGACCGTCCACGGGACGCCCGCGGTCGCCGCCTACGGCGACGAAGTCGTCGCGGCGACCGACGGCGAGTTCGACGGGGAGTATCTGTCGCTGGACCTCGCCGCCGACGTGGTCGACGACCTGGACGCGGCGTTGGCGCACATCCGCAGCCACTCCACCGGTCACTCCGAGACGATCGTCACCGACGACTCGCGCGCCGCGAACCGGTTCGTTGCCGAGGTTGACGCGGCGGCCGTCCTGGTCAATGCGAGTTCGCGGTTCGTGGACGGCGGCGAGTTCGGCTTCGGCGCGGAGATCGGGATCTCGACCCAGAAGCTGCACGCTCGCGGTCCGATGGGGTTGCCCGAGATGACCTCCACGAAGTATGTGGTCGTCGGGGAGGGCCAGACGCGGGCCTGAACCTCCCTGAGGACGGCGAACCTGGGTACGATCCCGCCATGCTCACGTTGCTTGAATCGGGTGCGGTGTTCACCCCAGCCGCGGTGATCACGTTCTGCGTGTTCTTCATCGGCCTTCTGACCGCGCTCGGCATCGTGCGCGGCGTCGGAAAGGGACGTCCGCACAGCTGATGGCCGCACCGACCGTCGGGCTCGCGCGTCCCGAGAACGGCCGCGGGCCGTACCGCCTCGGGGTGATGGGTGGCACCTTCGACCCGATCCACCACGGCCACCTGGTGGCCGCCAGTGAGGTGGCCGCGCGGTTCCGTCTCAACGAGGTGGTGTTCGTGCCGACCGGCGTCCCGTGGCAAAAGCGCGACCGGCGCGTCTCGCAACCCGAGGACCGCTACCTGATGACCGTCATCGCGACGGCGTCCAACCCGCGTTTCTCGGTCAGCCGAGTCGACATCGACCGGCCGGGGGACACGTTCACCGTCGACACGCTCAAGGACATCCGCGCGCAGCGGCCCGCCGACGAGCTGTACTTCATCACCGGCGCGGATGCGCTGAGCAAGATTCTGACCTGGCGCGGGGTGGACGAGTTGTTCGATCTGGCGCAGTTCATCGGGGTGTCTCGACCAGGCGTCCCGCTCGCCGAGCACGACATCGAGCATCTGCCCGCCGACAAGGTGACGCTGATCGAGGTGCCCGCGCTGGCGATCTCGTCCACCGATTGCCGCGAGCGCGTCGGCGAGGGAATGCCGATTTGGTACCTGGTGCCCGACGGTATCGTCCAGTACATCGCCAAGCGCGGCCTGTACCGCGAGGACAAGGGAGATCGATGACTGCCACGCAGCACGCGTTGGACCTGACCGAGATCGCCGCCAAAGCCGCCGGAGACAAGCTGGGTAAGGACATCGTGGCCTACGACGTCTCCGAGCGGCTGGCGCTGACCGATGTCTTCCTGATCGTTACCGCGAACAACGAGCGCCAGGTCGGCGCCGTCATCGACGGCATCGAGGAGGCGCTGTTGAAGGCCGGCGCGAAACCGGCCGGACGCGAGGGCGAGGCGGAGAACCGCTGGGTGCTGCTGGACTATCTCGACCTGGTCGTCCATGTGCAGCACTCCGAGGAGCGGCACCTCTACCAGCTGGAGCGCTTGTGGCGCGACTGCCCGCGCGTCGAACTGGCGCTGGACGAGCCCTTGGCGGCGTCGGAATGACCGCCGACCGGCTGGTGCTTTGGCGGCATGGCGAAACCGACTGGAATCGCTCCGGGCAGTTCCAGGGACAGACGAACATCCCGCTGAACGATCGGGGCGCCGCGCAGGCCAAGGACGCCGCCCCGTTCGTAGCCGAGTACGGGCCGAGCGCGATCTGGTCGTCCGATTCGCTGCGGGCGAGGCAGACAGCGGCTGCCCTGGAGGCTTTGACCGGTCTGGAAACCCAGCAGGATCAGCGGTTGCGCGAGATCGACGTCGGCACCTGGGCCGGGTTGTCCATCGCGGACGTCGTGGCCGGTGACCCCGCCTTCGGCGAGGCGATGCGGGGCGAGCGGGACTACCGACGCTCCCCGACCGGGGAGACTTGTGCCGACGTCCAGCACCGGATCGGGCCGGCCCTGCAGGAGATCATCGATCACGAGGTTGGGACGGTCGTGGTCGCCGGCCACGG
>JBDHZK010000177.1:0-4677 GCA_039811865.1 Propionicicella sp.
AGCCGGCCAGCCACTCGATGGCCAAAGGCCCGGCCTGGGTGATGGCCTCGACGACCCCCGGGTCGCACAGGCCGTCCCCGGCGGCGAGGGTGTCCAGCGCATGCAGGTATGGGGAGTCGCCTGCGCCGACGGCCGCCGCGATCCCGCCTTGGGCCCAGCCCGAGGCCGCCTCACGACGAAGGTCGGTGCCCGCGAGCGTGCCGGCGGTCAGGACGATCACGGGCTCGGGGGCCAGCCGCAGCGCGGTGGTCAGGCCGGCCAGACCGGCGCCGACGACGACTACTGGAGCACGCATTTCGAAACTCCTCGGGCAGGGGTGAAGGGGTTGGTGGATCAAACGGCGAGCATGCGCTCGACGGAGCGCCGGGCGTTGGCGGCCGTCGCGGGGTCGAGCGTGACCTCATGGGTGCCCGTTTCGAGGCTGTGCCGGATCTTGGCCAGCGTGATCCGCTTCATGTGCGGGCACAGGTTGCACGGGCGAACGAAGTCGACGTCGGGATGATTGATGGCGAGGTTGTCGCTCATCGAGCACTCGGTGATCAAGGCCACCTGGCGGGGCTTGCGCTGACCGACGAAGTCGGACATCTGGGCGGTCGAACCCGCCATGTCGGCTTCGGCGACCACTTCCGGCGGGCACTCCGGGTGGGCCAGGACGGTCACGCCGGGGTAGTCGTTGCGCAGTTCGCGAATGCCGGCCGGTGTGAACCGCTCATGCACCTCGCAGGCACCCGGCCAGGTGATCACCTCGACCCCGGTCTGGGCGGCGATGTTCCGCGCCAGGTACTGGTCGGGAATCATGATCACCCGGTCGACCCCGAGCGACTCGATGACCTTCACCGCGTTGCCCGAGGTGCAGCAGATGTCGCTTTCGGCCTTCACATCGGCCGAGGTGTTCACATAGGTGACCACCGGGACGCCGGGATGGCCGGCCTTGAGCCGGCGGACGTCCGCGGCCGTGATCGAGGACGCCAGCGAGCACCCGGCCAGCGGGTCGGGGATCAGCACGGTCTTGGCCGGGTTGAGCAGCTTCGCCGTCTCGGCCATGAAGTGAACCCCGGCGAGCACGATGGTCTGCTGGTCGACCCGCTGCGCCTCGCGCGCCAGCGCGAGGGAGTCGCCGACGATGTCCGCCACGCCGTGGAAGATGTCGGGCGTCTGATAGTTGTGCGCCAGGATCACCGCGTCCTTTTCGACCTTGAGGCGGTTGATCGCCTCGACGTCGTCGGACAGCGCCGTCCACTCGACCAGCGGCAGGTATTTGCGGACGCGCTCGTAGGTGCGCTCGGCGTTGATCAAGGTCTGGGTCATCGGGGTCTCCCTTGACGTCCTTATGCTGTCTTTGAGCATTACTATAGCTCAGCGTGAGCATAAACGTCCAGCGGTTCTGCCAAACTGATGCAAACCTCAACGTGCGTGGGGATAACTCAGCGTGAACTCTCGGTGGTGCGGAGAAGTTGCGTTCGATGTGAGGATTCCCCTGCGTGGAGTGCAGCCACGCTCAGCGGGTGCGCGGCAGCTTCGTCCCGGAGGCGCTGCGCTCGTCGGTGATCTCGCTCCGGAAGCGGTAGAGCCTCGCCGGCCGCCCACCGGTCTCGGTCGTGCGTCCACCCGTCTCCTCGACCAGGTTCTGCTGGGCGACCAGCCGGCGGAAGTTCTGCTTGTGGACCGGCTGGCCCGCGATCGCCTCGACGCAGGCCTGCAACTGGCCCAGCGTGAAGGCATTGGGCATCAGCTCGAAAACCACCGGGCGGTACTGGATCTTGGCGCGCAGGCGCCCGATGCCGGTGGCGAGAATGCGCCGATGGTCGTGCAGCAGCCTTGGCCCGACGATCTCGACCCCCAGCCGGCCGTCGAAAGCCGGTGACTCCGGGATCAGGCCGGCTTCGTACAACACTTCGTAGCGCTGCAACGCCAGGTCCGGGAGCCAGGGACGCCCGTCCAGCCCGAAGGTGACCGCGCAGCGCAGTTGGCGGGCCGGGTCGTCGTCGGCCCATAGTGTCAGCGCCTCGTCGAGCAGGGCGGGGGAGGGTTCGCGACGGTCCTCCCAGGGATAAAGGTGGTACCAGTTCAGCCAACTGCCGGCCGACGCACGGGCGCTCGCCCGCGTCAGGGCCAGGTAGCTGACCGACAGCACTCGTTCCCCGGCCAAACCGCGGCGATCCCGGTCGGCGAAGGTGTACAGCTGCTCCACGTACCCAAGGTTGAGGCCGGTCTGCTCCTCCACCCAGGATCGCAGCGCCGCCTGCATCGAGCGGTGGTCGTCGCGGAGGGGTCCCGAGGGCAGGCCCAACGGATCGGCTCTGGTGGTGAGCACCTGCGGGGCCCCGGCTCTGACGCCGACGATCACGGCGACCAACTCAGTCTGGACCGCGCGCGCCGTCGTTAGATCCGTGGCGTCCACGACCCCGAAGCTACCGCAACCAAGTGGGCGATGGGGAACCCAGCTCGTGGGGCAAGGGGGTGTCGGCGACGATCCGCAGCGAGGTTACTGCCCTGGTCAGACACACGTAGAGGCGGCGTAGTCCGGTGCGGCGATCCGGCTCCGCGGCGACGATTTCGGCCGGCTCCAAGAGCACGACGTGGTCGAACTCGAGACCCTTGGCCAAGGACGCGGGCACGACCTGGGAGCGAGCCGACGCCTCGTCCAACATCGGGGCCTCCAGCCCAGCGGCCAGCAGCGCTGCGGCGGCGTCCCGGGCGAGCGCGTCCGGGACGATGACACCGATCGTCCCCTCGAGCGCTGCCGCCTCGGCCGCGGCGGACTGCAGGGCCGGCGTCCCGCCGGCGCGGAGCTGAAGATCACCAGGAGACCTACGAACGCTATACGGCGCCGCCAGCCCCGGCGCGATCGTGGGCAGCAGCCGGGCAGCGTAGTCGATCACGCCACCGGGGACGCGAAATCCGGCGGTCAGCTCGTTGATCAGTGCGTCCGGCTGACCGAGGTGTGCCAGCGCCTCGGCCCACCGGGTCGTGGCCCACGGGGTCGTTGCCTGCGCCAGGTCACCCAGGATGGTCATCGAGCCGGTGCTCGCCCGCCGCCCCACCGCCCGAAGCTGCATGGCGGAGAGGTCCTGCGCCTCGTCCAGGATGACATGGCCGAGGCTGTGGGTTCGTGCCAGGGCATCGGCGGCCTCGTCCAGTAGCGCCAGGTCGGCGGACGTCCAGGCGCGGTTCCGGACGCGGGCACCGCGGGAGCCGGCCAGCAGGAGGGCCTGCTCCGCTTCGGTCAGGATGCCCGCCGCGGCCAAGGCCAGCGTCTTTGGGTCGGTGAGCAACGAGCGCACCAGCCTCGGTCCGTCCAGCTTCGGCCAGATCGCGTCGCAGTACGCGCGCACCGGACGCGACCGCGCCACCGCCGCTTGGACCCGATCGTCCGGTGAGTCACCCGCGGCCTCCATTCGGAGGAGCACTTCGTGCGCGAGCCGCTGGGCGAGCATCGTCCGACCGGCCTCGTAACGCACACCGCGCTCGCGCAGCTCGGCGATCTGCCGCTCAACGACGTGTGCGGGGATGCGGAATTGGCGTGAGCCCCGGGGAACCACCAGGGCCTGGCCGGGCGTGCCGATCCGCCCCCACACCGCACGTTGGATGACGGCGGCCAGTCTGTCGTCCCCCTTGAGGACGGCTATTTCCGCCGGCTCGATCCCCCCGGTGCTGACCTGGTGGGCCCGCGCCAGCAGGGAATCGACGGTGCGCTGCGCGACCTCCAACTCGCCGAGCGCGGGTAGGACGTCCCCGATGTAGCCCAGGAACGACTCGTTCGGGCCAACCACCAGGACGCCGCTTCGGGAAAGCTGATCGCGATGGGTAAACAGCAGGTAGGCGGCTCGGTGCAGGCCCACGGCCGTCTTGCCCGTCCCCGGCGCTCCCTGGACGCAGATCGAGGTCGACAGCTCGGCCCGGACGATCTCGTCCTGCTCGGGCTGGATCGTGGCCACGATGTCGCGCATCGGTCCGGTGCGGGGTCGCTCGATCTCGGCCTCGAGGAGTTCGGAGAACCCCGTCCGGTCACCGCACAGGTCCTCGTCCTCGAACGCGGTGAGGTCACCGCCACGAAAACCGAACCGCCGGCGTCGCGCTACGCCCATCGGTTCGGCCGGGCTGGCTCGGTAGAAGGGCTCCGCCAGCGGGGCGCGCCAGTCGATCACCAGCGGGTTCCCCGGAGCGTCGGTCACGTGGCGGCGTCCGATGTAGCAGGTCTCGTCCTGGTCGGCGCCCAGCGCCGCCGCGTAGTCGATCCGCCCGAAGAAGAGCGGGACGTCGGGGTGGTCGGCCAGGCTCAGCAGGCGCCGGTGCAGGTCGCGTTTCAGATACTCGGCAGATACGGCATCGCCCGCGACCGGTTTGAGACTCTCGGTGTACTCGCGCATCCGGCGCAGGGACGTCCGGGCGTGGTTCAGGTGTGCCCGCTCCGCTTCGATGGCGGCTGCGGTGGCGTCCTGCGGCGGCGTGGGTGAGGGCATGACAGAGCTCCGGGTCGAAGGGGGGGGTGTTCGAGCCTAGTCCTGGGGGTCGGCGGACGCCAACGGTTTGCGAGGGCTCGACACGCATGCCGTCCCGGCCCGCCGAGGCTGGGGCACAGCAAGATGGGGGAGTGCAGACAGAACGGGTGAACTGGCGTCCGATCGTGATCTACGTCTTGTTGGCCGACGCGTTGGCCTGGGTCTTGTGCCTGCC
>JBDHZK010000178.1:0-4644 GCA_039811865.1 Propionicicella sp.
GGGAACCGCGACCAGTCCGGCGGACGCTTCTGTAGGAACGAATCGCGGCCCTCCAGCGCCTCATCGGTCATGTAGGCCAGCCGCGTGGTCTCCCCGGCGAAGACCTGCTGGCCGACCAGGCCGTCATCGATCAGGTTGAACGCGTACTTCAACATGCGTTGCGCGGTTGGGCTCTTGCCGCAGATCTTGGCGGCCCACTCCAACCCGACGACCTCCAGTTCGGCATGGGGGACGACGGCGTTCACCATCCCCATCCGGTGCGCGGCCTGCGCGTCGTAGACGTCGCCCAAGAAGAAGATCTCCCGGGCGAACTTCTGCCCCACCTGTCGGGCCAGGTAGGCCGAGCCGAACCCGCCGTCGAACGAGCCCACATCGGCGTCGGTTTGCTTGAAGCGCGCGTGCTCCGCGGACGCCAACGTGAGGTCGGACACCACGTGCAGGGAGTGCCCGCCGCCGGCCGCCCAACCGTTGACCAGGCTGATCACGACCTTCGGCAGGAACCTGATCTGCCGCTGCACCTCCAGAATGTGCAGCCGGCCCAGCTTGGCGGCGTCCACCGAGTCGGACGTCTCGCCGTCGGCGTACTGGTATCCGACCCGGCCTCGGATCCGTTGGTCGCCGCCACTGCAGAAGGCCCAGCCGCCGTCCTTGGGTGAGGGACCGTTCCCGGTGAGCAGGACGCAGCCCACGTCCGAGCTGGTTCGGGCGTGCTCCAGGGCAGTGGCCAGTTCGTCCACCGTATGCGGCCGAAACGCGTTGCGCACCTCCGGCCGGTCGAAGGCGATCCGGACGGCGGGCACATCCTTCGCGCGGTGATAGGTGATGTCGGTGAAGTCGAAGCCGGGGACTTCGCGCCACAACTCCGGGCGCCACGGTGAGGTCACGCGTTGAGGGTAGCGGCGGGCACGCGGGGGACGATCGTCGACCCGCTGCCCGCATCGGTGAACCCGCCGCCCGCCAAAATGAGATCCTGAACAAGCCGTGTTTCGAGGCTGAAGGAGCTGCCGTGAGTTCCCCGTGGGACACCACCGATGATCTGTATGCGGACGTCAGCCCCGCCCGTGGTTTGGACGCTGAGAACGTTGAGCGCAACGCCAACGAGTTGCGGCGCCGCCAGGACACCCTGAACGCGAGGCTGGAGTCCGAACGCAAGCGGGCGGCGGAACTGCTGGCTAACCTGCCGACCATCGAGGGCCGCGGCAGCGCCGAGAACGGCAGCGTCGCGGTGGTCGTGGACGCGAACGGGCGCCTGAAGGATCTAACGCTGACCGCTGGCGCGCTCCGGCTGAGCAGCGCCAGCCGGTTGCGCAACGCGATCATGGACGCGGTCGCCGAGGCGACCGAAGAGGCGATGGGCCGCGTCCGCCGAGCCGTCGGCGGGGCGACGCCGACCGATCCCATGACCGCCTACTTCGACGCCATGCCCGAGGTCGTCGCGATGTTGCCAAGCCGGTACGTCGACCAGTGGCGCAAACCGCCAGAGTCTCCACAGACCAGTCGCAAGCGCACCCCTTCGATCTGGGAGGACACGAATCCCTATGAGTAATATCCGGCACGAACTGGACGAGATCACCAAGATCGGCAACGGGCTCCAAGCCCTATCAGGCCAGGCGGCCGAGGCCAATCTGCAGTTGCGGCAGCAGATGGTCGAAGGCCAGCAGGCATGGGGAACCGACGAGTACGGCGCCGTCTTCTCCGGCTTGTACGTGCAAACAGCGACCACCGTGCTGGACGCGGTCTTGTCGCGCGACGCGCTCATCGGCTACCTGAGCGCCAACCTGGCGAGCACGGTTCGCGACCACGCCGAAACCGAGGAGTCGGCCGTGCAAGCTTCGAGCGGAGTGGTGGAAGCATGATCAAGATCGAGGTGGCCCCCACGGTTCCCAAGTGGGTCTATGAGGGAGTCTTCCCCGAAGCAGACGAGGATCGGCTGGACGCGCTGGCGCAGGCTTGGGCCGGCGCCGCCCGCAACTCGGCAACCGACGCGGGCGAACTGAATACGAGCTTCCGCAAGCTCGGCCACCACTGGGAAGGGCCGTCCGCCGAGTCGGCGTTCGCCACCGGCTCGAAGGTGAACCAGTTCCTGGTCACAACGGGTGAGTCGGCAGATTCGCTGGCCAAGGGCTGCTCGTACGCGGCCAAGGCGGTGCGGACGACCAAGCTGGCCATGAACCAGATCCTGGCCAGCCTGGGCGGGGCCATGACCAACATCCAGACGCAGGTGGCGGCCAACCCCCTGGCCGTCGCGCCCGGACTGGTGGCGGCAGACTCCGTCCAAAAGGCGGCGCGGGCACACCTGCTGGCCTTCAAGCAGGCCCTGCTGGACTCGCTGGGCGGCATCAAGTTCGACCTCTCGATCAAGGGCGCCTCCCCGGCCCAAGGACGCGGCGTCGTCACATCCGGCGGGATCAGGAACTACGCGGGACCCGCCGTCCAAGGCCTACTGGCCTACGGCAGCGGACAAGCCAGCATCGTCAACGCCGTCTTCGGCAACGGGCCGGGCACACAGGCCCCTCCCCTGGCCGGCCAGTTCGTCCAGGCTCCGGGGACCCCTGCGGGGGCGGCGCTAGCGGGCTCGCCGATCGGCGCCGCACAGACCATTCCGGCAGGGACCTCGGCCAGCGGCATGATGACGGTCGCTCCGGCCGGTGGCGCGACGCAACTTCCGCCCCAGATGCTCACCACCATCCCAACCGACCAGTTGATCGCAGGCGGACAGTTCATGCCCGGCCAGGGCGTCGCGGCCGGGCAGTTCGCGCTCGACGGCACCAAGAAGGACAAGGCCGGCGAGGGCGAGCAGACCATGGTTGCCGACCAGGAAGATCCGCGGGGCCAAGGGCACGGGCAGGGCCAGGCCAAGGGCTCGGAGGAGATGGGCCAGGATCAGGGCGGAAACGCTTCCGGGCAGCAGAGTCTTCACAGCGACCGCGGGTCCGATCATGGCGGTGGCGGGCAGGGAGAGGGCCAAGGCGGCGACCAAAGCCACGAGGCCATGCACGAGGACAAGCCCAAGGAGCCCGCCACGATCGCCGATCCCGGAGGCCCCACCGGTGGAGAACCGCCGAAACCCTCCGGTGACTCCGGCGGCGGGCAGTCCGGCGGCGGGCAGTCCGGCGGCGAGAGCATCAAGATCGCCAGCCCCGATCCCGCGCCGACGGGCGGACAGCCCAGCGGCGGCGGCGGTTCGGGGTCGGTGCCGACGGCGTCCGAGACACTGGTGCCGGACTCGTCCGGGGCAAGTCCCCACGCGGCGGCCCCGGCTGGCACCTCGGCCTCTGGTGTGGCGGCTGACGCGCCGGCTGCGACCGGCTCGCAGCAAAACGCGTCGGTGGTCGCGCCACCGCCGGGCACCGGGGCCGGGCTGACCGGCACGACGCCCACCCCTGCGGGGGGCACCGCCGGGGGCGGTCAGATCAACCTCACCTCGGGTCAGCACCTTGGCGGTGGCACCAGCGGGACCCCATCGGCCGGATCGGGCGCCCCCACGGGCGCCTCCGGGGGGTCGGCGGGCGGCGGTTCCGCCGGGCCCACTGGCGGCTCGGGCACAAGCTCGGGTGGTGGGGTCATCGGCACCTCCGGCACCGGCGGCTCCGGTTCGTCCGGATCGGGCGGTGCCGGGTCAGGCGGCGGCGGGTCGTCGGGCGGCGGGTCGGGGAGCCAGGGCGGGACGTCCGGCACCTCCACGTCCTCTGGATCGCAGTCGTCATCAGGTTCTCAGAGCTCTACCTCGGCCAACACGCAAAGCGGTCAGTCGGGCGGCCAGGGGACGGGCGAGCGTCCGGGAGAGGGCGGCTCCGGACGAGACCGTGGGGAGCGGCCGGGCGACGTGGCGGATCCGCAGTTGGCACTCATGGCCGCTGGCGTCATGGCGGGCAGCCTGCAATCGGCGCTGGCGGTGCTGGCCGACCTGCGCCAGCCGTTCGTCGAGGGCTTGACCCCTCTTGCCGCACCCACTCAGTTCGGCTCGGACGACCAGGCTCTGGCGCCCATGCCGGCCGGCATGTCGGCGGTGTTCGTAAAGCCGCTGCTGCCTGGAGAGTCGGACGCCTTCGCGCTCGGTGTCTTGTCGACGCTCCGGGGCCTGGTCTACCTCTTCGACCAGGTGGCCCAACTGCGCACCCCGGATCAGTTCCACCGCGCGCTTGGGCTCGGCTTCACAGTGTCGGTGCCGGGCGTGGCCGAGACGCTCGCCTACGACCCGGCCGCAACGAGCATCGAGGTATTGCGCTTCAACGGCGTCCGCCCGCAGGACCTGGTGATCCCGATCGCCTCGGGCGTCACCCCTGGGAACCATGGATTCAGGGCGGTCGTCCGCGACCACGCTCGGCCATGGCTGGGCACCGGCGAGGCGCCCGGATCGACCAGCGCCCAGCCGATCGAGGAGTTTGAGATCCTCGGCGAGCTGGGGCTTCCCGTCCCACACCTGGCCGAGATCTGGCGGTTGCACGCCACCGGCGCCGAGGAGCATGTAGCCACCTACAACGCCCGGACGGGACGTTGGTCGCACGCTCCGGCCCCGACGCAGGAGTGGCCGGGCCATCGCGTCGAGACCGGCATCCTGGCCACCATGCCCGACGGAAACGTCTTCGGCACGGTGACGCTGACCGACACGCACAGCGTGCTCATCGCCCACGGCCCCGGCGC
>JBDHZK010000179.1:0-4623 GCA_039811865.1 Propionicicella sp.
GCGTGTTCCAGGTTTCGCGGCAGCCCGAACAAGACGGTGCGTCCGGTCTTGGCGTCGATGCTGGCCACGGTCATGCTGTCGGGACGAAGTCCGGTCCGATCGGGGCCGGCGTCCCCACCGAGGAGCAGGATGTTGTAGCGGCCAGCCTGCTGTTGGACGTTGCCGCCGCCGGACAAAACCGAGCCGAACAGGTCGGCCTGCGCCCGCAGGATATTGGCCCCGGCAAAAGTGCCGAAGGCCATCACGGCCGCCAGCACCAGCGCGATCGCTGCGAAGATCGAGCCGCGCTTGGTGCCCATCTCGCGGGGCCGAGCCAGCCGGACGGCGTCCAGGACCAGCAGGAGCCAGCCCAGCCCGAGCGGGATCCCGATGACGGCCAGCACCATCGGGGTGATCCCGTTGGCGTAGGCGGCGATCACGAAGCCGCGGGCGAGCAACGCCAGTACCGCCACGAGCAGCACGGCGGCGAGGACGATCAGCCAAACGCGCAGCGCGATCCGACCGACGCGCTTGCTCCCGGCCGCCAGTTGGGCCGAGCCGGGGATCACCAAGGACATGCCGACCAGCGTGAGCCCACGACGGAATTTGTAGCGGGAACTGCGCTCCGCCGCCGGCGGCAGCTCCGGCGGCGCGTCACGGGGCGGGGATTGCACGCTTGTCGCCACGTTGACCTCTCAGTGGATTCTCAGTCGAACGTGCCAAGTATCCCCACGCGGCCCTAATCGGTCGTCCAGGCTCGCCGGGAGAACAACCCCGGCCGACCGCTCGTCCAACCCCCAGCCGCAATAGGCTCCGGCCATGAAGCCCCACCGTTTAGGTACCCGCGGCCTGCTGGCGGCCCTGTGTCTGCCACTACTCCTGGTCTTGGCCGGGTGCGTCCGCCTCAGCGCCGACCTGACCATCAACTCCGACGAAACTCTGGCCATCAAGATGGACATGGGGATCAACAAGGAGAAGCTCGCGGCCAGCGGTAGCGGGCAGACCTTCACAGAAAAGGACTGCAAGTCCGACAACATGCCGCTCGGGAGCAAGTCCACGTTCTACGACGAGAACGGTTACGTAGGCTGCCGCATTGAGGGCAGGGTCGGGATCTCCGAGCTGAAGCAGACCGACGGTCTGGCAGTCACGCACGCCAATGGGCTGTACACCTTCCATTGGGGCAGCGGAAGCTCGTCGGCCGGGCAGGCCGGCGCCGCGATGTTTGAGCAGTTCAAGGTCAGCGTCAGCTTCCCGGGCCAGGTAACCGAGCACAACGGCAGCAGCACCGTCAGCGGAAACACCGTCACCTGGAACTCCGCCACGGACCTCTTCAGCACCGAGGGCCTCAAGGCCAGCGGCAAGGACTCCGGCGGTCTGCCGATCATCCCGATCGTGATCGGGCTGGTGGGCCTGCTGTTGGTGGGCGCGCTGGTGGCGTTCTTCGTGCTGCGTTCCAAGAAGGCGAAGGCGAACGCCGCGGCCGCACAGCAGCCTGGCTGGGCCGGCCGGCCGGACCAGTACCCGCAGCCGGGGCAGGCGCAATCCCAGCCCGGCCAGTGGCAAGCCCAGCCAGGTCAGCAGCCCTACCCGCAGCAAGGTCAGCCCTACCCGCAGCCGGGCCAGCCGGACCATTACCCGCAGCCGGGGCAATGGCAGCCCCAACAGGGCCAACAGCCCTACCCGCAGCAGCCACAGCAGTACCCGCAGCCGGGCCAGCCGTTCGCGCAGCCGGGGCAATGGCAGCCCCAGCCAGGTCAGCAGCCCTACCCGCAGCAGCCCCAGCAGTACCCGCAGCCGGGCCAGCCGCCGCAATGGGGCCAGCAGTAACTCGGTCAGCCAGCCTCGTTGGTGCGACTATGCGCGTCAACGAGGCTGGTTGTTGCTCCCTACCGTGGGTTCTCCGAGGATTCGTCGAGCCAGGAGCGTCCCCCCGGCGGTGGCGCCCGGGAAGACCAACACCGCCACGAACGGAATAGACAACAGCAGGAAAGTCGGGACGCCGAAGCCGAGCGCCAACCAGCGCCGGGAGTTGACGGCGGCGGACTTCTCGCGAAGGGTCACGCGACCACGTCTCTCCAGCGCCGGGCCGATCAGGTCGCGCGCGATCAACCAGCCGCCGAAGGTCGCAGACGCCACCGCCGAGACCGCCGTCCCCACCAGCGGAACGAACCCGATCGCGAACAAGGCTGCGGCAACGCAAAGTGAAAGCGCGATTGTCGCCAGCGCCTGGACGAGCCCGCGCCGCATCGAGCTGGCCAGTCCGCTCTCGTTCACGGTGCCGGGGACGCCGCCGCAGGCTGCCTCCACCGCCAGCGAGATGCGCTCGTAGATCGGCGCGCCCAACGCCAGCGTCAGCGCCGTGAACGACAGCACCAACAACAGCGTCGCCGACACCAACACCAATGCCGCGACGAATCCGCGAAACACGGCCACCCAACCGGCGTCCCAGCCCGATGCCCAGGGCGTCAGCCAGACGGCGATCGGCTCGATCTGGAATCCGAGCACCACGATGATTCCGGTCAGCAGCACCGAGGAGATCAGCGGAGGCACCGCGCCGAGCGCGAAGAGTCGACCTCGAGCCGCGACGAAGCCGAATCCGCGGAGCAGGAATCGGGGCCCTTCGAACAGCTCCCTCACGCCGACGCCTCGCGGACGACCGCCCCCTTGGCCTGCGCCTGGGCGCGCAGATCGTCCTGGAAAGCGAGCATCTTGCCGGTCAGCTCCTGGTCGCCGGCGGCGAGGATCCGGACGGCGAGTAGCCCTGCGTTGCGGGCGTTCCCGATGGCGACGGTGGCCACCGGGACGCCGGCGGGCATCTGCACGATGGACAACAACGAGTCCAGGCCATCCAGGTACTTCAGCGGCACCGGGACGCCGATCACCGGCAACGGCGTCAGCGCGGCCAACATTCCGGGCAGGTGCGCGGCACCGCCGGCTCCGGCGATGATCACCTCCAGCCCGCGCGTGTGCGCGGCGCGGCCATAGGCGACCATGTCTTCCGGCATGCGATGGGCGGAGACCACATCCGCCTCGTAGCCGATCCCGAACTCGGCCAGCGCGGCGGCCGCTTGCCTCATCACCGGCCAGTCGGAATCGGAGCCCATCACGATCCCCACCCTGCGCTCACTCATCGGTTGCTCCCATCAGGTAGGCGGCGGCGTGCCGCGCGCGGTGGCGGGTGGCCTCTAGATCCTCCCCGAGACAGGTGACGTGCCCGACCTTGCGCCCGGGGACGACGTCCTTGCCATATAGCTGCACGCGCAGCCCGCGGTCGTGGGCGAAACAGTGCTCCAGGCCCGCGAACAGGTCGGTCCGAGAGCCGCCGAGCACGTTGGCCATCACGGTCCAGCCGGCCCGCGGGGTCGGTTCCCCCAGCGGCAGGTCGAGGACGGCGCGCAGGTGGTTTTCGAACTGGCTGGTCGCCGCTCCGTCGATCGACCAATGGCCGGTGTTGTGCGGGCGCATGGCCAACTCGTTGATCACGATGGCGCCGTCGGCGCGCTGGAGCAGCTCCACCGCCAGCAGGCCCACCACCCCCAGTTCGCGCGCGACGCTCAGCGCCAGCGCCTGAATACTGGCGGCGGCATCGTCGGCCAGCCCGGGCGCCGGGGTGGTGGTTTCCACGCAGATGCCGTCGCGCTGGACCGACTCCGACACCGGGTAGGCGACCGCCTGGCCGGCCGGTGACCGCGCCACCAACGCGCTGAGCTCGCGGGTGAAGTCCACGAACTCCTCGGCCACCACGTTCGCGCTCGTGAGCGCGAAGACCTGGGCGACGTCGTCTGGCCCCGACAGTTTCCACACGCCCTTGCCGTCGTAGCCGCCGCGGGCCGTCTTGGCGATGATCGGCCAGCCGATCTCGTCCCCGAAGTCGGCGAGCTCCTGCGGCGTTTGGACGACCCGGAAGGCCGGGCATGGGAACCCCGCGGCGGTCAGCCGAGCGCGCATGATCGCCTTGTCCTGGGCGTGCACGAGGGCGTCCGGACCTGGTCGGACGGCCACCCCGACGGCCTCGAGTTCGCGCAGAAAGTCCGTCGGAACGTGCTCATGGTCGAAGGTGACCACATCGCAGCCGGCGGCGAAGGAGACGACGGTGTCGCGGTCGGTGTAGTCGCCCACCGTGACGTCGGAGATCACCTGGGCCGCCGACGTCGCTGGTCCCTCGGCGAGCAGCCGCACATCGACGCCGAGGCCGATCGAGGCGGCGTGGAGCATCCGCGCCAACTGGCCGCCGCCGATGATGCCGACGACGGGGCGCAAGGTTTGGCTCACGGCCCTGAGCCTATCCAAGGCGGAGGAAGACCCGGCCGAGCGTTCGGGGGGATCACTCGGTCGGGTCTGGGAATACCCTAGTGGGTAATTCGCGGCGATGCACGCATCTGCCAAGATGACGCCCATGACGGCGCAATTCCTGACGATGGGCGGCGGCGGGTTCTCCATGTCCCCGCTGGGAGCCCCCACGGAGCTCGACCGCTACCTGCTGGAGTTGGCCGACGTGCGCACTCCCTTGGTCTGCTTCGCGCCGACGGCGTCGGCCGATGATCCCCGCTACATCAACAAGTTCCTCACCGCGTACGGCACGCTGGGCGTTCGGACGATGGTGCTCACGTTGTGGGAGGACGCCGGGCACTCCGTCGAGCGGCT
>JBDHZK010000180.1:0-4549 GCA_039811865.1 Propionicicella sp.
CAGGAGGCCCCCACCTGGTATTACGGCGATCCCTCCTTCCTCCTTTGGAACATCGGCACGCTCGACAGTTCGGTCGGCTACTCGGTCGCACCCCCGCCGGCCACCTCGAGCGACTCCGGCTGGGGCGGCGGGTCGTCCAGCTTCGACGGCGGCGGGTTCAGCGGTGGCGGCGGCGGTGGCGGAGACATCGGCAGTTGGTGAGCTGGGGCGCCGGGCCGGCGCCTGGTTGGCGGCCTTCGCGCTGGTCGTGCTCGCGGCCCTGACCTCGGCTCCGGCGGCCTCCGCGGACGAAGCGTTCGACTCGTGGGACGTCACCTACAGCGTTGACACGTCGGGCGCCATGCGCGTCCGAGAGCGCATCGTCTACGAGTTCGGCGGCTATCGCCGGCATGGCATCGATCGCTGGATCATCGTCAGGGAGCGCTGGGACGACGACTCCGACGTGGTCTACGAAGTCTTCGACGTTCGCGTTTCGAGCCCGACCGGAGCCGCGACGAAGCTGGACACCGGCACCACGCAACAAGACGGCCGCGCCGAACGCCTGCGGATCCGGGTCGGGGACGCCGACCGGTATCTGAGCGGGTCCAGCGCGACCTACATCCTCGAATACACAGTGCGTGGCGCCATCCGGGGGAGTTCGGCCCACGACGAGTTGTACTGGGACGTCCTTGGGCCCGACGTCCCGCACGTCAGCCGGCTGACGGCCACGATCAGCGTCCCCGGAGGCGTCACGGAGGTGATCTGCTTCGCGGGAGCGCCGGGCGGCAAGAAGCCTTGTAGCGAGCGAGGCATCGTCGACGGCGTAGCCCGATACCGCCAGGACGAACTTTCCACCGGGGACGTGCTCACGGTCGGGGCGATGCTGCAACCGGGAGCCGTCGCCGACAATCGGCCGCATCTGCGGACGCCCAGGGCCAGCGTGGCGGCCGGTGTGGGCTGGGGGGCGCTGGGCGCCACTGCCGTCCTGGCGGTGGTTGCGATCGTGGTAGCTACCAGGTTTAGAGCCGGCCGAGACCTGCGCTACCTGGACCTTCCCGCCGGCGTCAGGCCGCCGCCCGCGCAGATCGCCAAGGTTGGGCCGGACCCCGGGATCAGGCCGCCGGTGGCATTCGACCCGCCGGACGTCCCGGTTGCTGTCGCCGGTTACCTGATGCATGGCAAGGTCGAGCCGAGCGCGGTCGGCGCCACCTTGTTGGGTCTGGCGGTAACCGGAGCGATCCAGTTGAACCTGTCGGCGAAAACGGCCATTCGCGCGAATCCGCAGGTCTCGACCGATCCCGTCCAGGCGGTCTTGTTGAAGCGACTGTTCGCCAACCTCAAACAGCCGGCGCAGGGCGGCCCGAAGGTCAAACTGGACGCGTCGAAGCGGACGGCAGCCTCACTGATGGCGGTTCAGGATCGGGTGAAGGGTCTGGTTGAGCAGCAGAAGCTGATGACGAAGGTCTCGAAGAAGGTCAGCAGTCGCGGCAAGAGCGCCCGCGGGTTCGTCGTCCTCTCGGCCTTCATCGGGTTCTTTGTGGCGACGGTCGGCGGAGCCATCTGGTTGGGGCCTTGGGGCTTGCTCCTGGGATCGCCAGTGATTCCGATCGCTGTGATTGCCTTCACCTGGCTTGCTCGGCGGACGACGCCCGTGCGGACCGCCGACGGGCGAGCGCTACTGGACCAGGTAGAAGGCTTCCGGGAATACCTCACGACCGCGGAGGCCGACCAACTGGAGTTCGAGGAGGGCGAGGACATCTACTCCAAGTACGTGGCCTGGGCCGCCCTGTTCGGCATCGTCGAACGGTGGACGCGGGTGTGCGGTGAACTGGCCGCGGCCGGGAAGATCCCCAAGGCGCACTCATGGGTGGTCGGCGCGACGGGATTCGACCTTGATTTCGACCTCCTCCACGAGGTCACAAGGTGGTCGGTGCATACACCGCCTTCGAGTGGACACTCATCTTCGGCAGGGCGCTCGTCGGGTCATTTCTGGTCGTCCAGCGCCGGCACCTCCACCGGTTCCAGCTTCTCCGGCGGAGGATTCTCCGGCGGAGGAGGTGGAGGCGGGGGCGCCGGCGGCTGGTGACCCGCCGCGCTAGTTATCCGCGAACGCCGCCCGGCGCATCTCCTCGGAGTCGATTCGGCGCATCGTGAACATCGCCTCGGTCGCCCGGCGGGCCACTTGGGGGTCGGCGCTGCTCAGCAGCTCGATCGCCGGCGCGGGGACGATCTGCCAACTCAGCCCGAAGCGGTCCTTCAGCCAGCCGCACTGGCTCTCCTCGCCGCCCTCGGTGAGCGTGTCCCAGTAGGCGTCGGCCTCGGCCTGGGTGTCTGCGGTCAGCGCCAACGAGATCGCCTCGGTGAAGGGAAAACCGCGCCCGCCATTGATGGCGTTGAATCGGCGTCCGCACAGGGTGAAGGACACCTGGATGACATCCCCGGTGGTCGTCCCAGGACCGTCCGCGGCGGCGCGCAGCACGTGATCGATCGAGGAGTTCGGGATCAGTGAGGTGTAGAAGCCGACCGCCTCCTCGGCGTCGCCGTCGAACCACAAGCTGGTGACGATGTCGGTCATCGGACCGCTCCTTCCGTAAGCAGGGCGTCCAGCTTGGCGTAGCCGTCGTTGACGCCGGCTTCCATGCCGCTGGCCAACCATTGGTCGCGGCCGATGAAGGAATCCACCAGCGATTGGGCGTGCAGGCGCGTCCAGCCGTCACCCAGGTCCTCGAAGCGCAGGGTTTCCAGGGAGACTCCCTCGGGTGCGCCTTCGAAGGTGAACGTCTGGACGAGGCGGTCCGAGCTGACCTCGTGGAAGCAGCCGTGGAAGCCGTACTCCTGCCCGTCCCGGAAGTTGACGAAGCGCCAACTACCGCCGCTCCGGGCGTCCCAGTAGTCGATCCGGGTGCCGATGTCCGCGGGCCCGACCCAGCGGACGTACAGCTCGGGGTCGGTGTGGGCGCGGAACAGTTGCGCGGGCGTCGCCTTGAAGTCGCGCGTGATCCGGATGATCGGTACCTGTTCGTCGGCTTCGATGCGGGCGGTGGCGAGGTGCTCAATGGTCATGACGCCATACCTTTCGTGGGGTCCTGGGATTCGGTCGTGTCGGGTAGCTGGTGGCCGGACTCGTCCAGTTCGGCCAGGACGCCGTCCAGGCGCCGGTAGCGTTCCTCGGCCTTGCGCCGGTAGCGCTCCAGCCATTTGGTCATCAGGTCCAGCACCTCGGCTTCCAGGTGTGCCGGACGCCGTTGGGCGTCGCGTCCTCGGGTGATCAGGCCAGCGTCCTGCAGCACGCGCAGGTGCTTGGCGACGGCCTGCAGGCTCATCGGGTAGGCCGCGGCCAGCTCTCCGAGCGTGGCGTCCCCGGCAGCCAAGCGGGAGACCAGATCGCGTCGGGTTGGGTCGGCCAGCGCGGCGAAGACCTGGGACAGTTCATCGCTCATCCGTACCTCCTCAACCGACTGGTTGATAACCTAGCTCCACCCGGGGGTGGAAGTCAACCACCTGGTTGAATACCGTGGTCGGGCCCATTCCCTGGTCGCGCCTAGGGGGTGGTACAGGGTGGTCTCGGGGCCGCGCCCGATGACCGGCGCAGTCGGGCGGCGAAGACTTGAGCCATGAGTTTCCCGACATACGAGCATCCGACGCTTACGCAAGAAGTCACCGAGGCCGAACGCGACCGGGCCGAAGCCTGGCTGAAGGACGCCTACGCCAACGGGCGCCTGACCGCGTCCGAGTTCGATCGCCGGATCGGGATCGCGCTCACGGCCACCACGCGGCGCGAGTTGAACGCCGCGTTCCTCGGTCTCGTGGGCGTCCCGGCGCTGGCCAGCGCGGTCGGGTTGAGCCCCGTCCACCCGGCCCTGCATCAGGGCCCGGACGCCACCCTCGGGCGCGGTTTGGCAGCGGTCAGTCACCTCTCGGTGTTCGTGCTGTGGCTGTTCGGGCCAGCTCTTTGCTACGGCCTCGCCGCCAAGGGGAGCTTCGCCAGGCGGGAGGCGGCCAAGGCGTTCAACTTCCAACTCGTCTCGTGCCTGGCGTTCGCCGTGGGCGGGATCGTCTCCGGCTTGCTGCTCAGCGACCCGCACGGGGTCGTGATGGGGCTGCTCGGCGTCAGTTGGTTCGTCCTGACGTTGGTGGGCGCGCTCAAGGCCGGTCAGGGCGAGGACTGGCGCAACCCCGTCCGCCGCTTCGTGCATTGGGAGGTGCTCAGCGAACGCGGCTAGGGCCTTCGCGACGCCAGCAGCCTCGGAATATCTGCGTTGACGACCGCGTTAAGCTGGTGGTCCGCCTCTAGGGGCGGGACAACTCAACAGGGGGGTGACTGGTTTCGACTCGGGACGGTAGTCCCAGGCGAAGCGGGCCGAGGATCCAGGGACATCTCGTTAACGACTCCTGGGAACCTATAAGTGCCAACGCAAAGCGCACTGACTTCGCTCTCGCTGCCTGAGCAGTGACCGAAGGGTCAGCCCGGACGCGCCTTCCGTCCGGATCCTGGCCTCATTTAGAAGGCTTACTGTGCTGACCTAGTTCCAGGGTCGGTTCAGGAAACTCATGGAACTGGGCTTGTCCA
>JBDHZK010000181.1:0-4465 GCA_039811865.1 Propionicicella sp.
GTCCAGGCCAGCCCCGAACCCACCACCAGTTGCCAGTTCAGCAGCGACACACCCGCGGTGTCCCGCGTCTTGAACAACTTGATCAACTGAGGCAGCGCGAGAACCGCACCCAGCACCGCACACACCCAGCCAAGAATCGCAACCCACATGGGAATCACCTTAGGCACAAGCGATTCGTGGGGTCCCCACCCACCACCGATTCCCCCTGGGATCGTTGGAATCGGCTGTGGAAATGGGGACCCGAGCGGACACTTCGGGGCATGAGCGAGCTAACCCAGGCGCAGTTCGGCGCCATCTACGCCGACACCGTCGCCCGGGTCTTCGCGTACAGCCGGCGACACTGCGGCTCCGAACTCGCCGAGGACGTGGTGGCCGAGGTCTACCTGACCGCATGGCGGCGACGGGCGGAGCTCCCTCACGATCCCCTCCCCTGGCTCCTGGTGACGGCACGCAACTGCGCTCGAAACGCAATCCGCGGCAGGATGCGGCGAACCGCCGTCGCCGATCTGCTGGACTCTGCCGCGCGGCGAGAACCCCCAGCCGAGAGCACGGCGAGTGCCGCGATCGACCGCGTGCAGATGCTGCGGTGCCTGGCACGCCTGTCCGAGCCGGACCGGGAGGCTCTGTTGCTGACCGCATGGGACGGACTCAGCGGCGCCGATGCGGCTCGGGTGGCCGGCTGCAGCCCGAAGGCGTTTTCGGCCCGGTTGCAGCGCGCGAGGACCCGATTGGCCGCTCTCCTGGACGGCCCCGCTCCCTCGGTCACCCCCAAGTTGTTCCTGCTCGAAGGAGGCACGAAATGACTACCACCGACCTCGACTCTCGACTGCGCGCTCTGGCTCCAAGCAGCCGCGAACTGGCTGACGCGCTACCGGACCATCGTCGCGAGCAGCTCCTGACGCGGGCGCTGAGCGGCGCGCCCGCGTCCTCCAGCCGTCGCCACCCGCGCCGTTGGCTGATCTCCGCCGCCGCGGCAACGGCCCTGACGGTCGCCGGCTTCGGCGTGTCATCCGTGCTTCCTCCCGGTTCGATCGGCGCTCCGCCGCCGGCCAACGCCCTGGACGCTCTCGCGGACCAGGCGGCTCGACTGCCCGGTGTGGAGTTGAGGCCCAACCAGTTCCTCTATGTGGTGAGCCACTACCGCCAAGACGGCCCCGAACCGGTTCACGAGGGGGGCAAGACCCAGGCTTGGGTCGCCCCTGATGGCTGGCGTTGGGAGAGCCGCGAACGTGGGGAGTACTTCATTTTCGCGCCCAGCGGTGCGTTCGCGGACTCCGCCGTGCACCTCCCCGCCGACGCCCCCGGCTTGGAGCGGGAATTGCGGGCCAACGTCCACGGTTCGACCAGCCAGGATGAGGCCGTCTACGTCGCGATCAGCGACCTGCTGCGGGCGGACGCGCTCTCGTCGCTGGTGCGCTCCGCAGCTCTGCGAGTCCTGGCCCACACTCCCCATGTGACCGTGACGCAGAACGTGACCGACCCGGTCGGCAGGCGTTCGATCCGGGCAACCTTCGTCGACGACGCGCGCCGGCCCGGGGCGATCTCGGCGATCTACCTCGATCCGGACACGGCTCGCCTACTGGCAGATTCGACCGCCTCGCCCCAGGGCAATTGGACGCAGTGGTTCGAACGGCGACAGGTGGTGGATCGGCTGCCGGCCGGCATCGTGGCGAAGCTGGGCACGCAACGGATGGAGAAGCAGATCATCCCCGGTCAACCCAAGAAGCGCTGACCGGCGCCCAGGTGACCAAGCTTTCCGGTCCGGTTGAGCGGTGTCGGTGTCATCACGCAATGTGCACATCGACCCCGTGAACACGAAAGAGCTCAAGCACCTCCTGGGGCGCGCCCGAGTCGGTGATGAGGGTCGTGAGTTGTTCGGGGGTGCCGAAGCGAAAGCTGGAGGTGCGGGTGAGTTTGTCCGAGGCGCTGACCAGGATGCGCCGCGAGCTCGCGGCGATGATGGCCTTCTTGATGGCCGCGTCGTGATGCGAGGTCGAGGTGAGACCGGTCCCGGCGGCCGCGGAGCAAGCCCCTAGTAGGGCCACGTCCGCCCGGAACTCACGCACCGCATCCACGGCGGTTGAGCTCAGACAGGCGAGTGAGTCGGACTCGACCGGTCCGCCGGGCACGATCACTTGCGGTCCGGTGGTTCCGGCCAGCACCGAAGCCGCGTGCAACGACAGGGCCAGGACGGTCAGTGGCCGGCCGACCAGTTCGGTGGCGACAGCGAAGCAGGTGGTGCCGTTGTCGATGATGACCGACTCATAGTCGGACACCTGCGCGGCCGCGACCGCGGCCAGCCGCAGCTTCTGCGCTTGGTCTTCGGCAAAGCGGGCCGCGAACGGCATCGGCTCGCCGCGTTTGGCGGTGCGGACGGCCCCGCCGTGAACCCTGCGCACAGCACCCAGAGCTTCGAGTTCGATCAGGTCGCGGCGAATGGTCACCGGTGCGACCCCGGTCAACTTGGCCAGGTCGTCCACCCCGATCCGGGACCCCGACGCGAGCGCTCTGCTGATCATTTTGAGCCGTACTGATCGTTGCACGTGATCATTTGACTACCTAGCGTGATCATTGTCCAGGCAACGATCACTCCAAGGAGAAGCAGGATGACCAGCATCAACCACGCCGCGCTCTACGTCCGCGATCTGGAGGCAATGCGCGACTTCTATGTGCGCTACCTCGGCGGCGTCTCGAACGATGGCTACCACAACCCGAACACCGGCCTGCGGACCTACTTTCTGAGCTTCGACGGGGATGCTCGGCTGGAGATCATGCAGCGGCCGGGCCACGACGCGGAGCCGGCGTCGGCACGCGCCGGGTGGATTCATCTCGCCTTCAGCCTCGGTTCGAGGGAGGCCGTGGACGACCTGACCGCCGTCTTGCGGCGGGAAGGTTACACCGTGCTCAGCGGTCCTCGGGTGACTGGTGACGGGTACTACGAGGCAGCCGTGCTCGACCCGGAGAACAATCAGGTCGAGTTGGTTGGGTGAGGCCCGCGGCCCCCAAGCGCCGCCTCCAGACCCTGCGGTGGCGGCCCGAGCGGGCGGTGCCTCCTACTTGCTCGCGTCCACCTTGTCGGTGACGCTCGGCGCCGCCTCGTCGGCCTCGATATCGTCCTCGTCCTTCACCGACGGGTCGATCAAGCGCAGTAGGGCCTGCGGCGGGTCGGCGTCGCCGTTGAGGTGGCGGGCTGTTTTCGCCAAGACATTTGCCAGTTCCGGCGCGCGATCCCGGCCGGCTCCCTGCATGCCCATCGCGACAACGGCGCAAACCCCGAGCGCGACGAGCACGATGAGCAGCATCACGATGAACACGATCGGCATGGTTCTCCAGAAATAGCGGGCTGGGTGCGCGGGCTTGGTTGACTCCCAGTATGCCTAGGAGGCCGGTCCCGGCTCGGTAACCGGGCCGCCCTCGGGCGGCGTCGGTTCGTCGAGGGCTCGCTCATCGGCGAGCGAGGCGGCGTGCTTTCGGCGCACGTGCCGGAACGTCCACAGCTTGTTGAACACGAAGTTGATGGGCGTGACCACGGCGATGACGATGAGGTTTGCCCAGTAGAGCTTCGTCCGTAGGCCGGAGGAGTTGTCGAACACGGAGTTCGGCAGCCCGATCAGCGAATCGGGGTGCATCAGCAGATTGAGCAGAACGAGCCCGACCGCCGCGGCTGCGGCGCCGACGACCAGGAAGGGCCAGTACTCCTTCCAGAACGGCGCGCGGGTGCCGTGCCGGAACGTCCAGTAGCGATTCAGGACGAAGTTGAACAGGTTCGCGCCCAGGAACGCCAACACGTAATAGAGATTGAAGTTTCGGACGTTGTAGCGAGTATTGAGGATTCGGAACAAGACATCCGATGCCCCCACATGCAGCCATTCCCGCCCGATGACGTTGGCGGCGATCAGGATGCCTTGGTTGACCAGGACACCCAAGCCGCCGATGAGACCAAATCGGAAGAACTGGACGAGGGTGTTTCGGACCCGCGGGTCCTTCAGGGGGCTCACAAATCGGAGACTCTACCCTCGCCGGGTGCTTCGTCCCCGCTCCGCCAGTACCTCGGGATTCTGCACGATGGCCGGCCGGCGCCTCGACGTCCTAGCCAAATCCCAGAACATCACCACCGAGGAGGTCAACATCGAACCTATCCTCCAGGCGCTCACGGCCTGAACCCCGAAGGATCATCCATACACCACCCCGCAGAACTTGGCCCTCCCGAGCGGGCCCGCGCGAGCGCTCCCGCCAGTGACTGATCGATGTCAGAGCGTGGCCTTGGTGATCCCCTGGAAAGCATTGATGCACAGCTGAACCGCTTCTTCTCTCGACGTGGCGCCCAGTTCACGGTGTGCCCGCGCTGTGTGCTCGACGAGGGCGAGCCATCCACTCAGTGCCAAGTGGGCGTAGCCCGTGGCTGGCATGTCCGCACACTTAAGGAACCAAGCGAGTTGCACATCCGGCGTCGAACCTGTGATGG
>JBDHZK010000182.1:0-4437 GCA_039811865.1 Propionicicella sp.
GCCTGAGCCGAGCCACCCAAGCGTCCGCCGATCTGGACGATCGCGACCGCGATCAGGCTCAGGGTCAGCACCGCCGCCGCGACGGCCAACAACCAAACCAGCCAGCGCCGCGAGGGCTGGGGACGCTCCGCGGGCTGGGCAGGAGCTTCGCCGTCCGGCACCTCGGCTGCCGTCGTGGGGCGCCCGACCGGGTCTCCCACGGGTGCGGACACGGCCGTCTGCCGCGCCGACATCGGGGACGTCGTCCCGCGTCGCGGCGGTGGCGGGACCGGGGTGAACGGGCCGGTGTCCTCGAACGGGCTGAAGACCATCTCGGCGGTCGCCTGGTCGATGTCGACCGGGCGCTCCAGACGTGCCGTGGACGGCGAAACCGTCGGTGCCTCATCGGGCGTGAACTGGGTGTCGGACTGAACGCGGACGGGAGTCACCTGCGAGCGCGGCGACTGCGCCGGGCGGTCCACGTTGGGGCGGATCAGCGCCACGGGGTACTTCATTCGGCGTTCGAGATCGTGCGAGGCATCGGCGTTGCCGAGCACCTTGGTGAGCGCGATCATGACGGCCTGAGCGGTGGTCAGGCGCGGTTCCTTGGAGCGGGGCGGATCGTTCAGGATCTGGTCGCAGATCCGGTCCAGTGAGGGGGAGACGCCCGGTTGCACCTGGCGTGGCGTCCGGAAGCGCTTACCGTCGCGCGGCGCGGGACGCAGCCCGTAGCGCTGCCCGCCCGGCCAGGCCGACACCATCGATGCGTACAGCAGCTGGCCCAGGGCGGTGACATCCGCGGCCTCGCCGGCGGTGGCACTGGCGTCCAGTTCCGGGTACAGGGACGCCTCGATCAGGAATCCGACGACCTTGACGTTGCCCGCGGCGGTGACGATCACGGTGTCCGGGTTGAGCTGGCGGTGATAAAGCCCTTGCGCGTGCACCCCGGCGAGCGCGTCCGCCAGTTCGCGGACCAGCCACGCGGCCTCCAATGGGCTGAGGGGTCCCTGCTCAAGGAGATGCTCCAAGGACTCTCCGGGGGCGTATTCGCACACGATGTACGAGCCGACCGATTCGTCATCGGCGTGATAGGCGTCGAGCACCCGCAGGAAGCGTGAGTCGGTGGCCACGGCCGCGGCCCGTGCCGCCGTCAGGATCTCCTCGGCGCGCGGGTCGTGCGGCGGCAGGATGTGCATCAGCACCGCGCGCGACAAGGTCGTGTCGAAGGCGCGCCAGGTCAGGGTGCTGTCGCGCTGGGCCAGCACCTCCTCCAGCCGGTACCGATTGCCCAGGAGTTGTCCCGCCTTGACCCGCGCGACTGGAATGCCCTCGGTCTGGGTGATCTCGACCGTCGGCTCATGGCCGTCGGAGGGGTCGGGGTAATGCAGCAGCGGCTGGTTCGCGTGGATCATCCCGGGCGGTGGCGGGGGGACGTCCGGGGCCGGGTCGTACTGCTGTTCCAACTCCTCGACGACCTGCGCCTCCGCCGATTCGGCGATCTTTGGCTCCTCGGGCGGGACGTCCGATTCGCGCGCGATCCCGCGCCGGCGACGCAGGAACCCGATCATCTGATGCACCTCGGCGATGTGCAGCCGCCGGGCGGTGAACAAGAAGGTGAGCAGCATGACAGCCCCGCCGGCCAGCAGCGCCCCCAACAGCGCGGGCACCGACTGGGTGAACCGACCGATCAGGGCGCTGAGTCCCCAGGCCAGCAGCGCGCCGGGCAGTGCCGCCAGGGCGAGCCTGACCAGGTGCTGGACGATGCCGCCCAGCGACATGCCGGGTAGGCGCTTTTGCAGCGAACGGAACGACAGGTAGGCACCGAGGGTGTAGGCCAGCGAGAAGGCGAGCGCGAGCCGGGGTGCGACGGTTGTCGGGTCATGCCACGGCAGGACGAACGCGAGGGCCAAGGCGGCGTTCACCGCCGCGATCACGACCTGGATCAAGAACGTGGTCTTGGTGTCCTCCAACGCGTAGAACCCGCGCAGGCACACGTACTGCAGCGTGAACGGGATCAACCCGATCGCGAAGGCCATCAACGTCCAGGCGACGAAGCCGGCGTCCTCGACGCCGCGGCCGTGGCCGAATGCGACCAGGGCGAACGGCTGGGCCAAGACCAGGAAGGCGAACGCGGCGGGCAGCAAGAAGGTGGACGCCAGCCGCAAGGTTTGCGTCGTCTCCTGCCCCACGGCCCGGAAGTCCTGCTCCGCGGCCAGGCGGGACGCCTGCGGCAGCATTGCCGTCGCCAGCGAGACGGTGATCAGCGAGTGCGGCAGGATCCAGACCAGGTAGGCGTTCAGATAGACCGTCACACCGGCGCCGTGGCCGCCCGCGGTCGCGCTGGTGGCGAGGTTGTCGACGACGATCAACGCCAGTTGGTTGACGCCCACGTAGGCCAGCGTCCACTTGGCGATGTGGAAGGTGTGGCCCAGGCCGACTCCGCGCAGGTCGAACCGCGGCCGGTACCGGAACCCGGCTCGGCGCAGGTACGGGATCAGGACGAGGGTTTGGGCGATGATCCCGAGCGTCGAGCCCACGCCGAGGACCAGAACCTGGTTGAGGTCGAACGCGGCCCCGCGGTCGCCGCCGTTGCCCCAGACGGCCAGGTAGAGGATGAAGACGCCGATGGAGACCACGTTGTTCACCAGCGGGGCCCACATCATCGGGCCGAACTTGTCTCGGGCGTTCAGTACCTGCCCGACCAGGAAGAACGCTCCGTAGAAGAAGAGCTGGGGCATCGTCAGGTAGGCCAACAGCAGCAGCGAGTCGTAGTGCGCCGCAAGCTCGGGCACCCGCCAGCGGGCCGAGGTGTAGATGCCGATGATGACGGGCGTGGCGAGCGTCACGATCGCCGCGATGCCGGCCAGCGCCAGCATGAAGGCGGTCATGATTCGGCTGACGTAGGCTTCACCGCCGTCCGAGTCGTTCTTGACGGCCCGGACGATCTGGGGCACCAGCACAGTGTTGAGGGCGCCGCCGGCGAACAGCATGAACAACGAGTTCGGGACGGTCATCGCCACGCTGAAGATGTCGGCCTGCCTGGTGCCATTGCCCAGCACGAACGCGATCAGCATCACCCGGACGAAGCCCAGGATGCGCGAAACGAGGGTGCCCGAGGCCATCACCGCCGTGGCCGACAGCAGCCGGCGCCCGCTGGACGGAGCCGGCGCGGGGGTTTCGACGCTCATGGTTTCTCCCTTGCTCGATCCCGCCGGTTCCGGCGGATCTGCCAAGCCGTGCTGGCGACGAGGACGACCGCCGAGGCGATCACGATCGTCCAGCCGATCGCCCCCACCTGTGACGTCTCGATGATGATCGTGATCTCGGGGCCGATCGTGCGGCCCTTGCTGGTCTCCAGGTGCGCGGCCACCGGGACGACCCCGTTGCCGTTGGCGACCGGCCGGACGTTGACCGTCCGGCTCTCGCCGGCGCCGACGACGATCAGATCGGAATCCGGCACGTCCAACCGCAATGGGTTGGACGAGGTGAAGGCGACCCGAACCGCCACCGGTTCGTCCAGTTCGTTCGTGACCGTGACCGGAAACTCGTTGGCGCTGGCTGACATCCAGAATCGTGGCGCGGCGTGCAGTTGGATGTGGGCGCCGCCGAGGATGCGGTCGACCGGACCCGCCGCCGCGTTGACGTAGGCGGTCGCGGGCGCCGTCGCGCCATCGAAGGTGACGCTGGCGGCGCGGGACAAGATGGCGTTGCCCTGCGCCGGGAACTCGCTGGTGGGGGACAGTTCGGCGTACGCGGCGAAGTCGGCCTCGAGGCGGCCGAGTCGAGACAGGTAGGCCGGCGGCAGGCTCCCGCCGGGATCGGCGGCGTAGGTCGGCGTCCACTGGTGCGGGGTGCCGGCGAGGACGTCCGCCAAACCGACCCGCTTCAGCCAGTTCGAAGCGGAGGCGGCGTCGACGGCCAGGTCGTCGACGTCCCAGACGACCCTGACCTGAGGTTGACCGGCCGATCCGAGCACTAGCGCCTCGGCCTCGAGGCGTTGCCGCGTGTGGATGAAATCGTTGTCGGGTGCAGGCCCGGGACCGGCATGGTTGAACATCGCCGACGACCGGACGATCGGCAGCTTTCCGGCGCCCGCGAGCAGCGAGTAGTCGCTGACGGGCAGCGCGGAGAGCAGTCCGACCGCGCCACAGCGCTCGGCGTAGGCGAGGGTGGCGGCGTCGCCGCGCCCGCCGCCCGGAAGCACGAGCAGGGGCAGGTCGGCCAGCCCGTCGACCGACCTGGCGGCGTCCAGGGCGCGGGACAGCACATGGGTGTCGCCGGCGTGGGCCGCGGCGGTGACGTCCGGCAGTGCGAACAGGCTGCGGTAGCCGTTGCGGGTGGGGAGGGCGGAGAACGCCTGCAGCCACTTGGCCGCCGCCGCCTCACCCGTGCCGGGGGTGGGCGTCCCCGACCCGCTTTGGACGCGGTAGCCGTCGGCCATGTCGAGGACGGCCGCGT
>JBDHZK010000183.1:0-4385 GCA_039811865.1 Propionicicella sp.
CCCCGGCGTGTTCTCCTTGAATGAAGACCAGGATCGCCTCAATCAGGCGGGCTCCGAAATGCAGCCACGATCGGTCGTCCGCCCTCTTCGAGTTCGGATCCGGCGAGGGGAGTTACTTTCCGGCCGGGGGGAGAATCGGACGACCTGGCCCCACTGCCGCGCTCCGACGCCCTAGTGACCCTTTCCCGCCCTGCCCGCGAGGTGTAAGAAGGCTGTAAACGGAGGTAGCCATGGAGCACGTGCGCTGGCTGGACGACATCGGGCGCAGCGATCTGGCGGTCGCCGGGGGCAAGGGGGCGAATCTCGGCGAGTTGACGCGCGCGGGATTCGACGTGCCGTGGGGGTTCGTGGTGACGACCCGGGCCTACCACGCGTTCCTCAGCGAGGCGGGGCTGGCCGACGCCATCGCGCAGGCCGCGGGCAGCGTCGTCCCGGACGACCCGGCGTCCGCTCAGGCCGCCAGTCGCGCCATCGCGACGCTGTTCGACGGCGCGGACGTGCCCGCCGACCTCGCCGCCGAGGTGACGTCCGCCTACGGGCTGCTGGGTGCCGGCTCGGTGGCGGTCCGGTCCTCGGCCACCGCCGAGGACCTCGCCGAAGCCAGCTTCGCCGGACAGCAGGAGACCTTCCTCGACGTTGTCGGCGCCGCGGGGCTCAACGTGGCGATCAAGCGTTGCTGGGCATCGCTTTGGACGGACCGCGCGCTTGCCTATCGCGCCCGGCTCGCCGCAGCCGGCACCCCGGTCGCGGCCGGGTTGGGCCTGGCGGTGGTCGTGCAGCGGCTCGTCCCGGCGCTGGCCGCGGGTGTGATGTTCACCGCGAACCCGGCGAACGGGCGCCGCCACGAAACCGTGATCGACGCCGTCTGGGGTCTCGGCGAGGCGGTCGTATCCGGGACGGTCTCGCCCGACTCGATCGTGGTCGCCGATGGCCGGGTAGCCAGCCGCGACACCGCCGACAAGGCCGAACGCGTTGTCGCCACCGGCTCGGGCGCGAGGGTGGAGCAGGTGCCCGCCGACGCCCGCGAAACCCCCGCCCTCACCGACTCCCAGGCGGTCGCGCTCGCCGCCTTGGGACGGCGCATCGAGGCGCATTTCGGCGTCCCCCAAGACATCGAGTGGGCTCTTTCGGACGGCCGGTTCGCCGTGCTGCAGGCCCGGCCGATTACCGCGCTCCCACCCGAAGTGGGGGACGTCCCGACCGGATTCGCGCCCCCGCGCCGCGATGCGCTCTACTTCCGGGCGAGCATCATCGAGCAATTACCCGACCCGCTCACCCCGCTGTTCGCCGACCTCGCCGCCAAGGCAGTCCCAGGCACGTTGCGCGAGTTGCTTGAGGAGTTCATGCCTGGAATCAAGCTGCCTCCCGGGGCGATCGAGTTCGTCACCGTCAACGGTTGGGCGTTCTACGAGTACGCGAAGGACGTCTTCTGGGCCATGCTGCGCGGCACCCCCGCCGCGTTGCCCTACGTCTTCGGCAGCAAGGTCCCGGCCGAGCGGCGCTGGGCCGAACAAGCCGTCCCTCGTTACCGCAACGCCGTCACCCGCTGGGCGCAGCGCGCCCCTGAGACGCTGTCGTCCACCCAGTTGCTGGCCGGCGCGGCCGAGCTGCTGTGGGAGGGAGCTGCGTATTACACCAACGTGCAGACCATCGTCCCGCAGGCGGCGTCGGCGGAGATCGCTTTCACCCGCCTTTACGACAAGACCGCGCGCCGGGCCGGCGACCCGCCGGCGACGACGTTCCTCACCGGGTTCGAGTCCGAACCGATCCGCAGCGATCATGCCCGATACGACCTGGCCCAGTGGGCCAAGTTGCGTCCCGGACTCGCGCAAGCGCTCGCCTCGCCAGCCCTGCGGACGTCCGTGCCCGGTAGGGCACCGGCGGGCGTGAGCGCCGCCGACTGGGTGGAGTTCCGGGAACGCTTCGCCGCGTATCTCGACCGCTACGGGCACACGGTCTACAACCTGGACTTCGCCAACCCGGTCCCCGCCGACGACCCCGCCCCCGTCCTCGAGGCGCTCCGGTTCTATCTCGGCGACGACGCCCCGGATCCGGCGGCTCGCCAGGCGCGGTTGGCCGCCGCCCGCGAGGCCGCGACCGCGGCGCTGTGGGCGCGGCTCGACCCCGTTCGCCGGCGCCTGCTCGCCGGCAACCTGGCCAGGGCCCAAACGTTGGCCCCCGTCCGCGAGGACGCCCTCGCTTTGTGCGGACTCGCCTGGCCGACGATCCGTCGCCTACTGCGCGAACTGGGTGAGCGCCTCGACGCCGCCGGCGCGATTCCAGCCCGGGACGACGTGTTCTGGCTGACCGGCGATGAGGTGTCGCGCGCTGGCGCCGACCTCGACTCCGCCCCGCGGACCCGCCTGCCCTCGCTCGCGGCGGTCGTGGCCAAGCGGAAGGCGACCTGGCGCGGGCAGCGGCTGGCCAAACCGCCCCAGTACATGCCACAGGACGGCTGGATGAGTTGGTTCTCCGGGCTCTATCCGGCCCACGAGGGCGCGCAAACCGGCCGGGTGCTCAAGGGGCTGGGGGGCTCCCCGGGCGCCTATACCGGTCTGGCGCGACTGCTTCGCGACCCGGACGACTTCGCGTCCTTCCAGCCCGGGGAGGTGCTGGTCGCCGGGATCACCACCCCGGCGTACACGCCGCTGTTCGCGATGGCCGGAGCCGTGATCACCGACGTGGGCGGCGCGCTGTCGCACAGTTCGATCGTGGCTCGCGAGTACGGCATCCCCGCCGTCCTCGGCACGGGCTCGGCGACCACCCGGATCGCCACCGGTGATCGCGTCCATGTCGACGGGGACGCCGGCCTGGTCACCTTGCTGGACGAGCTCGAGGACGAGCCGATCCCGGTTGCCAAGCGGCGCTGGGCGCCGCTTCTGGCCGGGGCCGCTGGTGTCGGCGCCGTCTCGGCCGCAGCGATCGCCCTGGTCAGGCGGCGCCGGCCAGCTTGGCCACCTAACGCGTGAATCCACCCGGCATCTGCCGGGTAAATCAACAGCTAACGCGGGGGCGGCGTCAAAGCCTGGTCAGACCCCGCTTCAACTGCCGCATGGCCTGGGCGATCCGCTGCTCGTTCTCGATGAACGCGAAGCGGACGTAGTCGTCCCCCTGTGGCCCGAAGCCGACGCCCGGGGAAACGGCCACGTCGCACTCGTTGATCAACAGCTTGGCGAACTCGATGGACTTGAGGTCGCGGTAAGGCTCCGGGATGCGCGCCCACGCGAACATCGTCCCCTTCGGCCGCTCGATCGGCCAACCCGCCCGCACCAGCCCGTCGCACAGTGCGTCCCGACGTGATTGGTAGGTGGCGTTGACCTCGAGCGGGTAGTCGGGCGCTTCGTCCATCGCCACCGTCGCGGCGATCTGGATCGGCTGGAAGACGCCGTAGTCGAGGTACGACTTCAGCTTGGCCAGCGCTGCGACCACCTTGGGGTTGCCCACGAGGAACGCCATCCGCCAGCCCGCCATCGAGAACGACTTCGTCATCGAGTACAGCTCGACCGCGCACTCCTTCGCGCCCTCGCACTGCAGGATCGACGGCGGCAACCAGCCGTCGAAGCCGGTCTCGGCGTAGGCGAAGTCGTGCACGAGGACGACGTCCCGCTCGCGCGCCCAGTCGACGAGCCGCTGCATGTGTTCGAGGTCGATGGTGGCCGTCGTCGGGTTGTGCGGGAACGACATCACCACTACCCGTGGCTTCGGCCAGCCGTACTCCCACGCCTCCATCACGTTGGCGACGTAGTCCTCTTGGCCGTCCCCACCCGGCTTCGGGCCGATCGCGACCTGACGAGCGTCCGCACCGGCGAAGTAGGGGCCCCAAATGTGGATCGGGTAGGAAGGCGAAGGCACCAGCGCCGCGTCCCCCGGCTGCAGCAGGACCCACATCAGATGGCTGAAGCCCTCTTTGGCGCCGATGGTGCTGATCACCTCGGTGTCGGGGTCGAGCATGACGCCGAAGCGGCGCTGGTACAGGTTCGCCACCGCCAGCCGAAGCTTGGGGATGCCGCGGGAGGCCGAGTAGCGATGGTTGCGGGAGTTGTGCGCAGCCTCGGAGAGCTTGTCGACCGCGATGATCGGCGACGGGATGTCTGGGTTGCCGAACCCCAGGTCGATCACATCCCGACCGGCTCGCCGTGCCTCCACCTTCAACGAGTCGATGATGGTGAAGACGTAGGGCGGCAGGCCCGGGATGCGGCGGAATTCCATGCGCGGCAGACTACGCGGCCCCTCCGGGCGTCCGCCGGGCATTCCGCGTGCCCCGGCGCCCTGCTCGCACGAGTAATCACCCAACCGATGGGGCTGATTTGCGCCCCTCGCTAGTGACTGTCTGCCCGAATCACTAATGTGGTCCGCGTCCCGCCAAAGTCGACGGGCTAACACCG
>JBDHZK010000184.1:0-4279 GCA_039811865.1 Propionicicella sp.
CGCCACCAGGGACCGCAAGTTCAGCGCGGCGAGGAAGCGGCGCCAGCGTTTCTCTTGCGCGAGGCGCGCCCGCCGGGTCTTCTCCACAGCGGACCAAATCTGCCTGGCCGTTTCCGACGAGGGATCCGTTGGCCCGAAGACGGCCCGGTCGGTGTCCGCCGCGAGGGCCAGCAGCAGTCCGCCGCCCAACGCCCGCGCCTGCTCGCGGCGGGTCGCGCCCGGCTGGGGACGCTGGCCCAGGTCGCGCGCCTGGTCGAGCATCTCGCGCCACCCAAGCTGGACCTGCCGCTGCGGTGATCCGCCCGTGCGCCGACGCCGCCGGCGCAGCGCCTTCGCCCCGGTCACCAGACCCGCGTAGAGGCCGAAGGCCAGCAGCGGCGGGCCTGCATACAGCAACGCGAGAATCACCCAGCGCGGGACGCGGTTGCCCAGCAACTGCTCGATCGTCTGAGCGCCGGCCGTGGAGTCGAACAGGGCGTCCAGGTTGCCGGGTGGCTTCACCCCGCCAGGCGGCGGGACGACCATCGCGTTGGAGTCGTCGATCGGGTCTGGCTGGTTCTTCTGCGGACGCTTGTCCCGATCGGGGGTGAAGAAGTCCGGCGGCAGGGCGACCCACCGGCCGTCCGCGAGGTGGATCTCGACCCAGGCGCGGACGTCCTTTCCCTGCACCTGCCCGCTCGAGGGCAGCACCGCACCGAGGACGACCCGGGCCGGGAACCCGATCTGATTCGCCATCACCGCGAAGGTCGCCGCATAATGCTCGTCGCTGCCGACCAGCTCCGCTCCGGCGACGAAGTTCGCCAGTCTCGCCTGGCTATGACCTGGCCAGTAGCGACCCTCCCCGGCGCGGGTCCCGTCGCTGTAGGCGCCGGAGCGAAGCTTGTCGCCGACCGCCTTCAGTTGCTCCCAGGATCCGTACTTGCCGTCGGTCCACTTCTTCAGCGTGGGTGACAGGAATGAGGCCGCCGCGTCGTCCACCGTGACGTCATCGGCCGGCTCAGGGACGTCCCCGACTTCGGTGGAAACTGGGGTCGCGCTGATCTCGACCACGTCGCCGGACTTCACCCGGTCGGGGACGATGGCCTGGCCGGTCCGAAGGTTGTAGCGAAGGGTCGATTCGTGCGCGCGGGCGTTGGGGCCGGTGAACGAAATCGTCGCCGCGGGGCCGACCGCGGGCACCCACGGGTTGATGTCGCTGAAGCCCGCGTAGGCGTCCTCGAAGGTGATCGTGGCGGCTACCGGCGCACCCGAGGCAACCGGGATCTTCGCACCCACGCGCTGAAACCCGCCCCCGGCGCTGCCGCCAGAAGCGTTCCAAACCGAGCCGTCATAGTCGTCCAGGACGGCCATTCGAACGAGTGACCCGGCGGTCAGACCGCTGACCTTGAACAGGTCCCGATCCCAAAGCAGCTTGAGCGCCGAACTGCTGTAGCGCCGGTAGGACGACAGCGGGCTCGGGTATGCCGAGACGTCGAACGGCGGCTTGACGTAGGTGCGTAGCACCTGCCGGCCGGCGTCGTTGACCGCGGGCATGGGCAGGAAGGCGCCAACGCCGAAACTCACGGCCAGCAAGCCCGCGCCGATCACCAGCCGAGTTCGGTTGGCGCCGCCGGTTCCCGTGAACGTGGCCCGCCGACGCCGCCGGACCACCAGCCAGCCGAAGCCTAACGCGGCAAAGCCGAGCCCTTGCGGCAGCAGCGCCGCCGGTTCCAGCGTCCCGAGCGCGATGACGATCGCCAACAGCAGGGTGGGAATGGCCAAGGGCCAACCGACCGAACGGCTGCCGGTGGCCACGGTGAGCCCCACCGAGGCGAACAGCAGCCCCAGCAGGTACGGCAGCACGAGGAACTGACCCTGCCCGTCGACCGGCGGCAGCGTGGTCAGCAGGTCCATCCAACCCTGCACGCTCAGCAGGGCGAGGTCGCCCAACGTGGTCAGGGTCGGGATGAATCCCGCCACCGTGTCTCGACGCAGTGCGACCGTCCCACCGAGCAGGAAGAACACCAGCGCGGACATCCCGACGACGCTCAGCCACGGCCAGCCCAACACCTTGGCCAGGTGGGAGATCGACAGCCCGAGAACAATCCCGGCCGACCCGACGAGCAGGAAGTGCCAGCTGTCGAAAGTGGACGAGAAGCCGAGCAGGGCCAGCAGGCTCAGCGCCGCGACGAAGCCGGCGTCGACCAGGTCATTGGCGCGGGGGCGCAACGCCAGCAGCCGCTGGGTAAACGTCTGTGTGCTAGGCGAACTCGACTCGTTGGCGGCGACGATCTTCATGCGCCCCTCCCGGTGACACCGGCGTGGAGAACCCCGGGTAGGTCGGTCAGTTTTCCGATGGTCACGATCGTGATTCCGGAAGGAGCATGCAGTCCGACTCGTGAACCCGAGGCGACCCGGATCCCCAACGCGTTGACGTTGGGCCCGAAGAACATCCGGGCGGCTTGGAGGTCGTCGAAGCCGCGGGCCGAGCCCGTCACGAAGGCGACCTGGCTGACGTCCGGAGACACCCTGACCAGGCGGGCCGCGGCGTCGGCCAGTCGCTGCGGCTGGAACCGTGCCCGCGAGAACGTGTCCAGGGCGAGGGCCGGCGGCGGGTCGACGACGACGTGGCTGCCGGCAACCACGGTCAGGTCCATCTCGTCCGCGCGCGTCCGCAGCGCGATCGAGGCCGCCGCGCTGATCGCCACCTCGAACTCGTCGGCGTCGGCGTAGGCCTCCGGCGCCACGTCCACCACCACCGCCACGTGCGATCGGCGGGTGTCGAGGAACTGGCGCACCAGGAAGCTGCTCTGCCCGGAGGTGGTGGACCGCTTGGCCGACGAGCGCCAATGGATGTAGCGCCGGTCGTCCCCGGGGACGTAGTCGCGCAGGGTGTGGAAGGCGAGGTCGCTCATCGAAACATCCGGGGTGGTGTAGCCCTCGAGATCGCGCAACAGTCCGGTGCCCACCGGGTCGAGCGGGGTGGTGACGGGGTGGACGAACAACTCGATCGGGCTTCCCCAGATCAGTTCGCGGCGCAGCAGCCCGAACGGATCGCCGCGCTGAGTGCGGGCCGGCCCGACCACGATCACACCGCGCTCGGTGGTCGGGATCGCGAACGGCTCCTCGAAGGTCTCGCCAGCGGCCAATGTCGGGATGGTGAAGGACGCCATGCCCGCGCCCACGCCGAACTCCAGGCCGATCGGCAGCAGCGGCAGCTTCGCCTCGTTCGTCACCTGCACGTCGGCCAGAGCCGTCTCGCCGACCCGCACCCGGACCCGCTCGAGGCGCAGTTGCACGCTGAGTTGGGTGCGTCCGATCAGCAGCAGGCAGCACAGCGCGAACAGCGCGAGTAGGCAGGCGGCGGCGATGCCGAACTCGCGCCAGCCCAGGACGGCAGCGATCAACCAGGCGAACAGGCCGATGGCGAGCGTCGTCCAACCGAGCGGGGTGATGCAAGCCAGCGCCGCCCGGACCGCGCGGGTGATCGGCGCCAGCAGTTCCGCGACCGGCGCGAGCGCGGCGGCCAACCGAGCCCGTGTAGCAGCTAGGGGGCGTGATTCCCCTTCGACCAGCTCAGGGGACGACCCGTGTGCTTGGTTCGCCGCGCTGGCCTGCCCTTCGGCTTCGCGCCCTGAGCGTGCCGAAGAGACGACCCCCGAACCTCGCCCGGCGTCGAGCGGCCCAGCCGACGACGCCTTGGACCCGTTCCCTGAACTCGCTGCGGGGACGAATCGAGGCCCCGGGTCAACACCGTTCCCCCGGGCGGCGGCCGACGGAACGGGTCGTTCGGCGGCCCCGCCGCGAACCGTCGCGTCGGGGTCGTCCCATGGGTCTGAAGTCATCGAATGCCGGCGCGCTGCGTCGGGGCGGGCACCGAGCCCACTAGATCGGAGATGATCCGATCGACGCCGACCCCGGCGAACTGGGCCTCCGGGTTCAGCAGGATGCGGTGGCTGAGCACGGGCTGCGCCAGGTCCTTGACGTCGTCGGGAAGGACGTACTCGCGTCCCTTGGAGGCGGCCCAAGTCTTGGCCGCCCGGACGTAGGCGAGGCACCCGCGCATCGATACCCCCAGCCGCACCTGCTGATGCTCCCGCGAGCGAGCCGCGATTTGGGCGATGAAGCTGAGCACCGAGCCGTCGACGTGTACCTCGTTGGCCATGTCCGCCATCTGCGCCACTGCGTGCGCGGCAATAACCGAGCCGACATTCGCCGCCCGGTCTCGATTCGCCGCCTGCTGCATCAGCTCCACGGCCACGTCGTGGTCGGGATAGCCGATGGACGACTTCATCAAGAA
>JBDHZK010000185.1:0-4234 GCA_039811865.1 Propionicicella sp.
GACGGCGCCCGCACCGGATCGTCCTCGGGGCGCAGGATGTCGCGCACGACCAGCGCGGCAAGCCAAAGCTGCACCCCGACGCGGACGATGACCGCGAGCCAGTACAGGCGGTCCGGGCCGCCGTTCCCCGGGTGCAGGGTGCCCGCCAGGTGTCCCCAGATCGCCGCCCAATAACCCAACTCGGCAAGGGTGAACACCAAAGCGTCACGCCAGTTCGGGCGGGCCAGCACCAGCAGCGGGAGCAACCACAGCACGTACTGCGGCGAATAGACCTTGTTCAGCACCAAGAAGGCGACGACGATCAGGAACGCGCCCTGGGCCAGCCGCGGGCGCCTGGGAGCCAGCAACATCAGGGCGCCGACCCCGATGCCGCAAAGCAGCAGCAGCACCGCAACCACCGCGCTGACGTTGGGGACGGGCGTCCCGGCCAGGCTGAGGACGTACCAGATCGAGCCCAGGTCGCCGCCGCGGTCTACGTTGAACGTCCAGAAGTTCAGCCAGCCCTCCGGCGCCAACACGATCAGCGGCAGGTTGATCGCCAGCCAGGTCAGACCCGCCGCCCCCGCGAATCTGGCGAAGTCGCGTCCGCGGCCGGCTCGCAGGCAAAGCGCGGCCAGCGGTAGGAGGAGCAAGACGGGGTAGAGCTTGGCCGCGACCGCCAGTCCCAGCACGGCGCCGCCGAGCACCTCACGTCGCCGCGCCCAGAGGAGCAGGCTCAGGGAGGTGAGCGCGACCACGAGCAGGTCCCAGTTGATCAACCCGGCGGCGGCGACCGTCGGGGACGCGGCGATCATCAGCGCGTCCCAGGGACGGCCCATGCGCAGGTGCGTCACCACCAGCACCAGGAACAGCCCGAACAACAGGACGGCGTTGATGCCGAAGAACAACAACGCGGACGACACGGCCTCCTGCGCCGAGACGTCCGGGGCGCTGCGTCCGCCCAACAGCACGACCAACCGGCGACCGAGCTCCATGAAACCGGCCGTCAGCACCGGATACTCCAGCGGCGCCTGAACCATCGGGATGTGCCCGGTCGACAGCCCCCTGGCCTGATAAAGGATCGGGATGTCGGAGTAGCACATCGCCTCGAACGTGTTCGGGACGACCCCGGCGGTGGTCTGCAGGCACGGCACTTGGCGCACCATCAGGACGAACCACGTAGCCACGGCGGTCAGCACGGCCCACGGGGCCGGGTTGAACCAGTACCCGTCCCGGCGCGCCCGCTTGCCGACCGGCCCCCCCGTCCAGGCCCACAGCGCCGGGCGCGCCGCCCGGGGGCGGGTCGCGCCCGGGGGCGGGGCGGGCAACGTCACGACGGCGTTGACCCCGCCTGCGACACCTTGCCGGTGGGCCCGCGGCTGGTCGCCGGAGCCGACGTCGCGGGCGGCTTGCTCGTGGCCGGGGGTGCCGAGGTGGCCGGAGCGGACGTCGCCGGGGCGGACGTCGCCGGGGCCGACACGGTCGGCGTCGGAGCCTTGGACGTGGCCGGCGCCTGCGTGGTCCGGGGCACCACCTCGGTCGGTTGCTCCTTCGGCTGGCGATCGGACGGACCGTCGAACTGCACGTTCGGCAGACCGGCCATCGCGACTTCCATGTAGTCCGACCAGACGGCGGTGGGGAAGACCGAGCTGTAGAACCAGGCGTCCCCGGGACGGCGATAGGCGTCGAGATCGCCGTTGCCGTCGTCCCCCGCGACGAACATCACCGCGGTCGAGATCTGCTTGGTGTAGGCGACCAGCCAGGAGGACACCGTATGTCCTGGGACGGCGCCGGTGCCGGTCTTGCCGGCCACGTCGCGTCCCATCGTGTCCACCGTCTTGCCGGTGCCGTCCTCCACCACGGTCGACAGGGCATAGGTCACGTCGCGAGCGTCGTCGGCCGAGATCGCCTGGGACTGTTTCTCGTCGGCCTTGTAGACGCTGTTGCCGTCGGCGTCGGTGACCTCGCGGACCACATGCGCGGTGATCCTCTTGCCGTTGTTGGCAAAGGTGGCGTAAGCCGCGGCCATCTCGAGTGGGCTCGCCTCCGCTGTGCCCAAGGCGATGCGGTTGTTGGCGTCCCAGCCCGCACCGGTCGGCACGCCCACATCGTTGGCGGCCTTGATGATGTTCTGCGGACCGTTCGGCATCTGCTGGGTCAGGTCGACGAACGCGGTATTGATCGAGTCCGTGGTCGCCTTGAGCAGGGTCACCTCGCCGTACTCCTCGCCGCCGGCGTTGCGGATCGGGACGCCGTCCCCGCGTGGGGTGAAGGTGTTGCCGTTGAACCGGTCGCTCAACACCACCCCGTTGCGCAGTGCGGCGAGCACTGCGAACGCCTTGAAGGTGGACGCCGTGGGCCGGTCGGTGCGCGCCCAGTTGCGCGAGTTGTTCACATAGTCCGGCCCGCCGTAAAGGGCGAGGACGCCGCCGGTCGCGGTGTCCACCGAGGCGATCGCTGCGTGCAGACCCTTGGCCGGTTTCCCGGCCTCCTTGGCGGCGGAGTTGGTGTGGTCCTGGGCGGCCTTGACGGCGGCCGCCTGGTCCTTGGCGTCGAAGGTCGTCACGATCTTCAACCCGCCACCGTTGATCTGCGCGTCGGTAAGGCCGGCGGCCGACAGCTCGTCCGCCACCATGCGCAGCAGGAAGCCCTTCGGGCCGCCGTAGCGCGAGTCGGCCGGGATCTCTGGGAACTTCGGCAGCGACTTGGCGTACTCGTCGCGCTGCGCGGTGGTGATCTTGCCCGTCTCGGCCATCTGGCCGAGCACGTAGTGGTAGCGCTCGGTCAGGCGCTCAACGTTCTTGGCACCACCCGAGGGGTCGAGGTAGCCGGGGTTGTTCAGGATCGCGGCCAGGACGGCCGCCTGGGGCACCGTCAGCTTCTTCGCGGAGGTGTTGAAGTACGCCTGCGCCGCCGCCTCGACGCCATAGGCGCCGCGGCCGAAGTAGATGGTGTTGAGGTAACCCTCGAGGATCTGCTCCTTCGGCACCTCATTGCCGATCTTGGCGGCGAGGATGAGTTCCTTGAACTTGCGGGTGAACGTGCGATCCGACGACAGGTACAAGACCTTGATGTACTGCTGCGTGATCGTCGAGCCACCAACTACGTCGCCGCCGCTGACGATCGACCAGACCGCCCGCATCAGACCCGACGCGGAGATGCCTGGATCCGTCCAGAACGTGCGATTCTCCGCGGCCACCACGGCGTCCTTGATGCTGTTCGGCATCTCGGCCAGCGGGATGGACACCCGGTTCTGCACCGCGAAGGTGCCCAGCTCGGTCTTGCCGTCTCGGTAGTAGACGAAGGTCGTGTTCGTCTGGAAGTCGGAGTTCGGGTTCGGGATCGGCGTGGTCGCGTAGGCGATGCCGACGATGCCAGCGCCGAGCAGGACGACCGACAAGCCCACGATCGCGACCCACTTGAGGGCGCCGAGCACCCTCTGTCTGGTCGACTTGGGTGCCTTGGCGGGCGACTTCGGCTTAGCCATAGATGTCCTCGACGGTCTGTTGGCGGCGCGGTGGGCGGCGTTTGACGCCGTCACCGAGCAGATACGAACTGATCATGTGGTTCCAGCCGCACTCGGTGCAGACCTCGACCACGCACACCTTGAACTCCCCGAACTCCGACTGCATCTCTTCGAGTTCTGCGGTGGACTTGATGCGCCCCGAATACTGCCCCAGTTGATCGCCGAACACGTAGTTCAAGTTGACCATGTGCTTCGAGCGGCACACCGGGCAAGGCACGCTCGAGAGTTCCCCGTGGTGCATTGCGGCCCGGACCAGCATCGGGTCGGCGTCGCAGGCGTCCGCCGGCGTCAGGGTGCGCGACGGGCGCCGCAACGCTTCCAGCGTGTGCCGGCGTTGCAGCGCGTAGTCGACGACCTGACGCTTGGACCACATGCCCACCAGGTTAGATGGCGCCCGCCATCGGGCGGAATCCGTTGGGACAGGGCGCGGGGTGAGCTTTGGAGGCGGTTCACGGGGGCTCTCTGTGAAAATGTGCGGCGAGTAGCTCGCCGCGTGCCCCGCCCAAGGCGGGAAGCCGCTGCGCCAACTCGACTCGCCGCACGTTTTCACGCGATCCGAAGGTTGCCCTCGGCCGGTCACGCGACATCGTGCCAGCCCCACTCGCCGGGGTGGAAGCGGCCGCACGGGTGGGCGTAGCATTGCTCCTTGCCGACGGGGCTATGGCGCAACTGGCAGCGCACCTGCTTTGCAAGCAGGGGGTTAGGGGTTCGAGTCCCCTTAGCTCCACC
>JBDHZK010000186.1:0-4218 GCA_039811865.1 Propionicicella sp.
CGCAGCAGCCACGAGTTCAGCGGCAACAAGTTCGGTCGGACGCTGCACTTCGGCATCCGCGAGCACGCCATGGGCGGCATCGTCAACGGCATCACCTTGTCGGGGCTGACCAGGGCTTACGGCGGCACCTTCTTGGTGTTCTCCGACTACATGCGCCCGGCGCCGCGCCTGGCGGCCCTCTCGGGTGTGCCCAGCATCTTCGTCTGGACGCACGACTCGATCGGCGTCGGCGAGGACGGCCCCACGCACCAACCGATCGAGCACCTTGCGGCGCTGCGGGCGATCCCGAACTTGGACATCGTCCGCCCGGCCGACGCCAACGAAACGTCGGAGGCGTGGAAGGTCATCCTGAAGGGGCAGGAGCGGCCGGCCGGCCTCATCTTGTCGCGTCAGGACCTGACCATCTTCGACCGCGATTCGGGCGAGTTCGCGAGCGTCGACGGAGTTGGCAAGGGCGCATACGTGCTGGCCGAGGCCAGCGGCGGGTCGCCGAAGGTGATCCTCATCGGCACCGGATCGGAGGTCGAGATCGCGGTTGCGGCCAAGGCGCAGCTGGAGGCGGAGGGCATCTCGACGAGGGTGGTCTCGATGCCGTGTCAGGAGTGGTTCGCCGCTCAGGACGAGAGCTACCGCGACGAGGTGCTGCCCGCGGACGTCCCGAAGGTGAGCATCGAAGCAGGCGTGGCCATGGGCTGGCGAGAGATCGTCGGCGCCACCGGCCGGATCATCAGCATCGAACACTTCGGCGCGTCTGCGTCCGGGTCGGTGTTGTACAAGGAGTACGGCTTCACCCCCGAGCATGTCGTCGCCGAGGCTAAGGCGGCGCTGGCCTGAGGAAGAACGCTGCCCCCGACCGCCCGTCCGGTCGGGGGCAGCGTCTTGTGAACCAGGCCGGGCCGCGCCAAGCACGACGCCAAACCGAGCATCGGCGGCTGAAACGGGGGCTTTGGACGCCGTGATCGCACACCATCGCGCCGAGCATGTGCGCGGCAGGGATCGCGAGCGTCAGGGGATAACTGCGATCTTGACGCCCAGGCGGTTCTTGAGGGCGTCGTACGCGTCGTGGAGGCGCGCGAGCGGGAAGCGATGGCTGACGATGGCGTCGGCATCGATCAGCCCCGCCTCCAGCACCGAGATGGCTCGGCGGACGTCGCGGCGCCGCGCGTTCGAGCCACCCGAGACCGCCAGTTCCTTGTAGTGGATCAGGTTCGGGTCCATCACGGCCGTCGAGCCCTTCGGGAATCCGGCGAAGTAGTTGACCCGGCCGCCGTTGCCGGCCAACTGCAGCGCGGTGTTCGCGAGGTCCACCCCGCCGATGCAGACGACGACCACGTCCGCTCCCTGACCGTCGGTGGCGTCCAACACCGCCGTCTTCAGGTCTTGGGTCGTCGGGTCCACGGTGGCCGTGGCGCCCAGATTCGCGGCGATCTCTCGCCGGGCGGCCGAGCGGTTGCTGACGATCACCTGCGCGGCACCGCCGAGCCTGGCCGCGAGTTGGGTGTGCAGCAGGCCGATCGGACCGGCACCGAGGACGACGACGGTGTCGCCGGGTTCGACGCGGTACTGGTCAAATCCGTTCAAGCAGCACGAAATTGGTTCCGACAAGCACAGATGGGTGGCCGGCAACTCTTTGCTCGTGACGAACAGATTGCCGGAGGAGACGGCGCGGGCAGGCACCACCAGATACTCCGCCAGCCCGCCGTCGATGGCGTATCCGAAGAGTTCCAGGTTGGCGCACAGATGCTCGCGGCTGTCCTGGCAATCACGGCACGAGTGGCACGACACGACAATCGACACCGTCGCCTGCTGGCCGACGTAGTACCCCTGGACGCCCTCGCCGAGGGCGGCGATCCGTCCGGCGATCTCGTGGCCGGGCGTCATGCCCGGCAGGACGCCGGCCGTCTTGGAGCCGTCGAGGATGCGCATGTCCGTGCCGCACAAGGTCGTTGCTTCGACCTTGAGGAGCACCTCTCCGGGCGCCGGCGACGGGTCGGGACGTTCGACCAACTCAAGGTCGTTGGGTCGATGCAGCACTGCACACAACATGTGGCGACCCTACTGTGCCCGGGTGGGGTGGGGGACTCACCCGATTGGCTCGCTCAAGTGCGCGCCTACGCTAGTCGCCATGGATCCCCTTGCGCTTCTGACCAGACGGCTGTTTCCCGCTCGACCCGAGCTGAAGATCCTGGAGATCGACCTCGACCTCGGCGTCCTCAGCGCCCCACCCGACAACCCGATGCAAGCGTTCCGCGCGCTCAACGCCCCCACGATGCGGGCGATCCGGGACGGGCTGCGTTCGGGCCGAACGGACGACAGCGTGGTCGGCCTGGTCGTCCACGTGGGCACTGCGCCACTCGACCCGGCCCAACTCGACGAGCTGGGTGCCGAGATCCAGTCCTTCGGTGAGGCCAAGCCGACGCTGGCCTACTCCGAAACGTTCGGTGAGATGGGCAGCGCGACCCTGGCTTACAAGCTGGCGGTCAACGCCCAGCAGGTCTGGGTGCAGCCGACCGGAGAGCTTGGGCTGAACGGCACCGCGCTGGCGATCACCTTGCTGCGCGGCGGCCTGGACAAGCTCGGGGTCGAGCCTCAGTTCGGCCAGCGGTACGAATACAAGACGGCGGCCAATACCTATGCCGCTCACGAGGTCACCCCGGCCCACCAGGAGATGATGCAGCGCATCGCCGACTCCATCACCGAGGAGGCCGTGCAGGTGATCTCGGGGCGGCGTGGGTTGTCGTCCGAGGCGGTGTGGGCCGCGGTCAACAGTCCCTCCCTCACCGCCGCCCAGGCCCTGGCCGGGGGATTCGTGGACGCGCTGGGCTACCGCGACGAGGTGTATGCGCACGTCCGGTCCGAGTGGGGGAGCGGGGCGGCTCCCGGCTTGAAGTACGCGCACCGATACGGCCGCCAGGCACGCCCGTTGGCGGCGCTCACCGAGCGCGGGCGTCCGGGGATCGCGGTCGTCACGGTCCGCGGCGCGATCGTCAGTGGCCGGGGACGTCCAGGCGGCCCCGGCGGTGCCCAGGCGGGAGCCGAACTGGTCGGTGCGCACCTGCGTGCCGCCGTCCGGGACGAGTCGGTGAAGGCGGTTGTCCTGCGCGTGGACAGCCCCGGTGGTTCCTATGTCGCCTCGGACGCGATCCGGCGAGAGGTGCTGCAGGTGCGCGAGTCGGGACGTCCCGTGGTGGCGTCGATGGGCTCGCTGGCGGCCTCAGGCGGCTACTTCGTGTCCATGCCGGCCAACGAGATCGTGGCCGCTCCGACCACGCTCACCGGCTCGATCGGCGTGCTGGCCGGCAAGTTCGTCACGGCGGCACTGAAGCGCAAACTAGGCCTGGTCAGCCAGGACGTCGCCTCGGGCGAGTGGTCCACGGTGAACAGCGGCAACGTCGGGTTCACCCCCGAGCAGTGGGCCGCGCTCGATGAGCGGCTGGACGAGATCTATGCCGACTTCACCACCAAGGCGGCCGCCGACCGCGGGCTGACCCTGGCCGTCCTCGAGCCGCTGGCGCGAGGACGCGTCTGGACCGGCGCCGACGCCCTGGGGATCGGCCTGGTCGATCACCTCGGCGGCATGGGATTGGCGCTCGAGCGGGCAGCCATCCTCGCGGGCCTCGAGCCTGGCGTCCCGGTGAAGTCGATCCCGGCGATGCCGTTGTTGGAGCAGATCCGGCCGGCGGACTCCAGTGAATCGTCCGGCGGCTTCGGCGTTGCCGACCCGTCGGTCGCGACGTCCCTGCGCGGCCTGGCCGGGCTCGGTCCGGACGGGCTCCTGGCCCGCCTCGGCGAGCTGGCCGGGTTGAGCGTCCCCGGCGTCCTCACGATGCCCTACCGCGTCGAAATCAGGTAGGTCCGCGCCCCCCGACAAGACTCAAGGAGCGAGCGGGCTCCTTCGACGTGGCCCAAGCGCCGGGTGCCTGTTGCCGGTGCCTCAATGAGCGACCCGCGCCGTCGACCCAGACGCCCCACGGGTCGCTAGGCGAGCGCCGAGATCACCTCGCGCTCGAACAACTCGATCCCGCTGCGGTCGTAGGCGGCCTCGGGGAAGTACGTGATCGCATACGCCATGCCCGCGTCCACGATCGGCTTGAGCTGCTCGACGATCTGCTCCGGGGTGCCGTGGCAGGGGAGTCCCTGGTAGGACGAACGAGCAGCGTCCAGGCCGTTCGGCACGAGTCGCTGCGCCCGGTCGAGGAAGGCGCGTTCCCGCTCGGC
>JBDHZK010000187.1:0-4175 GCA_039811865.1 Propionicicella sp.
CCGCCTTGCGCCCCCCGCGAATGGACCGCTGCTGCGGCTGCCGGTGCGTGATCATCGGGCGATGCCGGTGGCCCGCGACTCGCGAACCACCGTGATGCGGATCTGGCCGGGATAGGTCAGTTCTTCTTCCACCTGGCGGGCGATGTCGCGGGCCAGAGCGTGCGCGGCCAGATCGTCCACGGCCGCCGGCGACACCATTACCCGCACCTCGCGACCGGCCTGCATCGCGAATACCTTCTCGACTCCCCCGTGCGCCGAGGCGATCTCCTCCAGCCGCTCCAGGCGCTTCACGTAGGCCTCCAGACTCTCTCGCCGAGCACCTGGGCGAGACCCGCTGATGGCGTCGGCCGCTTGGGTCAGGACCGCCTCGACCGTTCTTGGCTCCACCTCGTTGTGGTGTGCCTCGATGGCGTGGACGATGTCCGGGTGCTCCCCGAATCGCCGGGCCAGGTCCGCGCCCACCTTGGCGTGCGAGCCCTCCACCTCATGGCTGAGTGCTTTACCAAGGTCGTGCAGGAAGGCGGCCCGCTTGCAGACCGCGACGTCCAGCCCAAGTTCGGCGGCCATCAGCCCGGCCAAGTGGGCACACTCGATGAGGTGCTTCAACACGTTTTGCCCATACGACGTGCGGTAGCGCAGCTTGCCCAGGACGCCGATCAGCTCGGGATGTAGGTCGGTGATGCCGACCTCGGCCAAGGCATCCTCGCCGGAGCGCAGGCACAACTCCTCGACCTTCGCCTTGCTTCGCTCGTGGACCTCTTCGATGCGGGCCGGATGGATCCGGCCGTCGGCAACAAGCTCGGTGAGGGTCAGCCGCGCAGTCTCGCGGCGGACCGGGTCGAAGCAGGACAGCAGCACGCTCTCGGGGGTGTCGTCGATCATCACGTTCACCCCCGTAACCTGCTCGAACGCCCGAATGTTTCTTCCCTCCCGGCCGATGATCCGCCCCTTCATGTCGTCACCGGGAAGGTCTACTGTGGCCACGACCGACTCAGAAGTCTGCTCCGAGGCCAACCGCTGAATGGCGGTCACGATGATGCGGCGAGCGCTCTGCTCCCCGATTCTGCGGGCCTCAGTCTCGATCTCTCGGCTCACGGTGACGGCCCTTAGCCGCGCCTCGTGCTCGACGCCTGCGACCAGCTCCGCCTTGGCCGCCTCGGCCGTCAGACCGGCGATCCGCTCTCGCTCTGCCTTTGCCCGAGCCTCTTCGCGACCCAGAGCTGCACTTCGTTCTCGCAGGTCTTGGCGTAGCTCCTCAGCGACGGCCTGCCTGGCCTCCAACACCCGTTGCTCAGCGTCAGCCCGGTCCTCGCGCTCGCCGAGCCGCTCTTCACGCCGCAGCAAGGCGGCCCTGGCTTCGCGGATTTCGTCTCGCTGGGTCCGGACGTGATCGTCCGCGTCCTGCCGAGCCCGCTCTGCCTCGCGCAACAGGGCGTCGACATGCGCCCGGCTCTCCTGCTGGTAGAGCTCCGCCTTGGCCAGGGTCTCTGCGGCCGCGCGCTCCGCTTGGTCACCGATCTCGACCAGACGCTCGGCGCCCAGTTGGCGCGGCCCCGATGCAGCGCGCCCCGGTTGGCGCAGCACCATCACCAGGAGCACGCACACCGCGACCAAGATGAGCCCAAGCCCGACGACCATGGCGATCATCAGCGAGACGGCGTCCACGACGACCTCCCCTCGCAACTATGTGGACCCCGCCGATCAGCAACCCAAGCCGAGATACGCCCAACAGCACGCCTATGCCAAGCGTTTGACGTGTCTGCATTTGCTGGGACGAATCCCCTTGTGGTGCCGGGTTCAGGCAATCAGTTTCTGGTCTAGCGGAGGCATGCGAATACCTGGTTTGCAGGCTAGGCCCGCGGGACCGGAGATTTCAAGGATTCCGCGGATCACCGGGCTAGGCGAGCAACTCTCGCCTAGCCGGCGTCGCCGCTTTCGGCGTTGGCGGAGTCCAGCACGTGAGCCGTCGCCCACATGACGACCGACGAACCGAACCCACGTCGAGCCAACGCCCCCGCCACCCGACGGAACGCGACCGGACGGGGAAGCCCCGAAACGGTCTTGGCCTTCCTCTGGGCCAGAGCCAAGGCGGCATCGCGTTCGGTGTCGGCGTCGAGATCCGCGATCGCGTCCTCGACGGTCTCGGCCGCCACGCCCCGGTCGGACAACTCCTTCCGAACGACCGCGCGCGAGCGGGGGCGTCGCTGAACCGACTCGACCAGATTGGCCGCGTACCGCGCATCGTCGATCAGCCCGACCTCCTCGAAGCGATCCAAGACGACGCGGGCCGCGTCCGCCGGGACGTTGCGCCGGGCCAGAGCACGGGCCAACTCCTCCCGCGTCCGGTCCTTGGCGGTCAACTGTCGGAGCGCGATCTCCCTCGCCACAGCGACCGGATCGGCTTCGCGCTCGGTGTCGCGCGCACGCGCGCTCGCCATGCTCGATGGCCCTAGAACTGGATCTCGCCGGTGACCGGGTCGACCCCCTCGGGAACCTCGTCCGCTGGAAGGTGTCCCATGGCCTTCTTGATCCGATTCTCGATCTCGCCCGCCACCTCTGGGTTCTTGCGCAGGTAGTTCCGAGCATTCTCCCTGCCCTGGCCAAGCTGATCGGCCTCGAAGGTGAACCAGGCCCCAGCCTTGCGGATCACGCCCGTATCGACGCCCATGTCGAGCAGGCTGCCCTCCTTGCTGATGCCCTGCCCGTAGATGATGTCGAACTCCGCTTGCTTGAACGGGGGAGCGACTTTGTTCTTCACCACCTTGACCCGAGTGCGGTTGCCCACCATCTCCTGGCCATCCTTCAACGTCTCGATGCGACGTACGTCCAGACGCACCGAGGAGTAGAACTTCAACGCTCGCCCACCGGTCGTGGTCTCGGGCGAGCCGAACATGACGCCGATCTTCTCCCGCAACTGGTTGATGAAGATCGCCGTGGTGCCTGCGGTTGCCAGCGCGCCGGTCATCTTGCGGAGCGCCTGGCTCATCAGTCGTGCTTGCAGCCCCACGTGGTTGTCGCCCATCTCGCCCTCGATCTCCGCCTTCGGCGTCAGGGCCGCGACGGAATCGATCACCACGAGGGTGAGCGCCCCGGAACGGACGAGCATGTCGGCGATCTCGAGCGCCTGTTCGCCGTTGTCCGGCTGGCTGACCAGCAACGCGTCGGTGTCGACCCCCAACCTGGAGGCGTAATCGGGATCGAGGGCGTGCTCGGCGTCGATGAACGCGCAGATGCCCCCCGCCGCCTGCGCGCTGGCGATCGCGTGCAAGGCGACGGTCGTCTTACCGCTCGACTCGGGGCCGTAGATCTCGACGACTCGACCGCGCGGCAATCCCCCGATCCCAAGCGCCATGTCGAGCGCGATCGAACCGGTCGGGATGATCTCGATCGGCTGCCTGGTTTCCTCGCCCAGACGCATCACGGACCCCTTGCCGTGCTGCTTCTCGATCTGCGCCAGCGCCGCCTCAAGCGCTTTCGCGCGATCCGCAACAGCCATCTCTGCCGTCCTTCCGTCTGCCTTCTCGGCGACTGCTTCCAACTCGTCGACACTCATGTCCGGACCATAGGAACGCCGCCCGCCGTTTGATCAGGTGGCCGAAGATCTGTGGAAAACCCGGTGCGCGCCCGACCCTACCCGAACACTTGTTCGAACGAAATGCGACACGCGGGGGTGGCGGCCCTCGGATCAGCGCTGCGAGGCCGGGAGTTCCTCGTGCTTCCACACCGCTCGCCAGATCGCCTTGCAAGGCAAGCCGGCCGCCAGCGCCTCGGATACCGTGCGCCCGCCGAGATCGGCGAGCACAATCTGTCGCGCCCACAAGGACGCATAGGCCAAGCCGAAGTGGGCCTCTAGCCTGGCCCACAACTCCGCCTCGCGCACGCCGCCACACCTCCCGGCGGAAAGGCTAGCCGCCTGAGACGACACGGCGGGCACTCGCCGCCTATCCCCTGCGCCCGAGCCGCGCTAGGACGCGCGCCTGTCGATCGGCGGCCGCGGGGACGTCCAGAGGGGGCTGACAGATGCCTGGGGAATAGAGCTGATCGCCGAACATGGCCAGCGGCGCCTCGATCGCGTCGAGTTCGGCCTCCGTGAGACCGGCATCGACTCCCAGAGCGCTGGCCAGGTCCCAGCGGTGCACCAACAGGTCCCAGCCGTAGAAGCCGGCCATCAGGTC
>JBDHZK010000188.1:0-4156 GCA_039811865.1 Propionicicella sp.
GCCGGGGTGGGTGTCGGCTTCAGAGCGGATAGATGGTTACGGCCGCGGCTTTGACCGAGAAGATCGCCTCGCGCCCGGGGTACAGGTCGAGATCGGCCACCGAGGTGGGGGTGACGTCGGCGCTGAGGACGTGGCCGCGCCGGTCGTCCCCGCGCACCCGGACGAGGTCGCCGGCCGGTTCGAGTTCGGCGATCCGGACGGGGACGTTGTTGCGCGGGCTACCGGCGGGCTGGTCCCCGAACACAGCCACCGCGGTGGGGGAGAAGACCGCCGCGGCCGGCTCGCCTTCGGTGAGGGGCTCAGCGCCGGAGCGGGTCCCTTGGATCGTGAGCCCGGACGCGGCGCGGACGCCCCCGTGCGCGGCGACCCCGCGGATCAGGTTCAGCCCCGCCAGGCGTGCGGTGAACCGCGTCCGGGGGTGCCGCAGGACGTATTCGGTCGGTCCGGACTCGGCGACCCGGCCGGAATCCATCACGAAGATCCGGTCCGACAACAACAGGGCATCCAGCAGGTCGTGCGTGACCAGTATCGTCGCGCGGTCGGTCAGGACGCGTCGCAGTAGGCGCCGCAGCAGCGGCGCGACGGCGACGTCCAGAGCCGCCATCGGCTCGTCCAACAGCAGCAGGCGCGGTTGGGCGGCCAACGCTCGGGCGATCGCGACCCGCTGCGCCTGCCCACCGGACAACTGGGCGGGCATCCGAGCGGCCAACTCGCCAGCGCCGGCTTCGTCCAACCAATGTCGGGCGCGCGCGGTCGCGGCACGCTTGCCGACGCCGTGCGCGCGCGGCCCGAAGGCCACGTTGTCGAGCACGCACAGGTGGGGGAAAAGCAGGGCGTCTTGGGCGAGCAGGGCCACCCCACGGGCGTGGGGGAGCAGCCAGCGCCGGCGACCGGGCCCCAGGTCGAACAGCAGCTCGTCGTCCAGGATCGCTCGGCCCGATTCCGGCCGCACGGTGCCGGCCAGGATGCCGAGCAGGGTCGACTTGCCCGAGCCATTGGGCCCAAGAACGGCGACCCGTTCGCCTCGACCGATCTCGAGGTGGACGTCGAATCCGCGGGCGGCCAGGGTCGCTTGCAGGCGGACGCTCACCGGGGTTGCGCCTCGGCGAGGCGCGCGGTGAGCGCGGTGACCAAGATCGCCACCGCCACGAGCACCAACGAGAGCGCGGTGGCGGCGTCGGGGTCGGTGGCCGACTGCAGGTAGATCTCCAGGGGCAGCGTCCGGGTGATGCCCTGCATGCTGCCCGCGAACGTGATGGTGGCACCGAACTCGCCCAGTGCCCGGGCGAAGGCGAGGATCGTCGCCGAAGCCAGCCCGGGCAGCACCAATGGCAAGGTGACTCGAAACAGGACGGCGAACGGGCGAGCGCCGAGGGTCGCGGCCACCTGCTCGTAGCGCTGGCCCATCGTGCGCAGGGTCCCCTCCAACGAGACGACGAAGAAGGGGAGGGCGACGAAGGTTTGCGCCAAGACCGCCGCCGCGGTGGAGAAGGCGATCGTGATGCCGAAGAAGCTCAGCACGGGGGCGAGTAGTCCCCTTCGCCCGAACGCGTACAGCAGGGCGATGCCGCCGACCACGGGGGGCAGGACCAGCGGCAGCAAGACCAGCGCGCGGACCAGTCGTTGTCCCGGGAACTCGGTTCGGGCGAGCACCATCGCCAGCGGTACTCCGACCAGCAGACAGATCGTCGCCGCAGACGCGGAGGTCTCCAGGCTGAGCTGGAGCGCCGCGACCGAGGATTCGCTGGCGATCAGCGCACCGAATCGGCTCCAGTCGAGCCGAACGATCATGGCCACCAGCGGCAACGCGACGAACAGCGCGCCGACCGCGGCGGGAGCAAGGATCCACCTGGGCATTCCGCTGGACCGCCGTGTTCTCTCCCCCGACCGCGTTACTTCGCGCTGCCCCCCGGCCTGAGGCAGGGCTTTTGTCATGGACGTCACAGGGCCCCCTGGTTGCTGGTTGGGCCCGGCGCGAGCGGACGCCGGGCCCCGTCGTCCTGACTTGCCTATTCGGGGGTGCCGAAGCCTGCGGCGGCGAACACCTGCTGGCCGACGGCCGAGAGGACGAGGTCGCGCCAGGCCTGACCGGCGGCGGCGTTGGGGGCACCCTTCAGTACCACGATGACGTTGCGGTTGATCGCCTTGGATGCCTGGGGGAACGCGATCCCGACGACGGTGCCGTGGGCGGCGATCACGTCGGTGGCGTATACCAGTCCCGCGTCGGCCTCGCCGGTTTGGACCTTCGTCAAGACGTTGGTCACGGCTTGTTCCTCGCTGACCGGCTTCAGTTTCACTCCGGACGCCGTCTCAACCTTCTTGGTGGCCGCGCCGCAGGGGACGGCGGGAGCGCAAACCACCAGCTTCACCCCCGGCTTGGTCAGATCGGCGAACGACTTGATGCCGGCCGGGTTGGTCGTCGGGACCGCGATCATGAGCTTGTTGGTGGCGAACACCTTGGGCTCGCCGGAGTTCAGCCCGGCGCCCGTGACCACCGCCATCTGCGTGTCGTTGGCGGAGACGAACACATCCGGCTTGGCGCCCTCGACGATCTGGGTGGCCAGCTCCTGCGAACCGGCGAAGTTGAAGGTGATCTTGGTCGCGGGATGGGCGGCCTCGAACGTCGCCTGCAGCCCCTCGAACGTCGGTTTCATGGACGCGGCCGCGAACACGGTCAGGGTGCCGGAGGGAGCGCCCGACAGGCTGCTCCCCGGGACGCCTGTACCGCAGGCGGCCAGGCCCAAGGCCATGGTGGTGAGCGCGGCGGTCGCCGCCAAAGCGGTGCCGTGGCGGGATGAGATGGGCATTGGTGGTTCCTTTCAGTAAGGGGTCTCGACGATCACGTTGGTGGCCTTGATCACGGCGACCGCCACGCAGCCGAGTTCCAGCTCCAACTCGTGGACGGCCTCGGTGCTCATCAGCGACACCACCCGGAAAGGGCCACACTGCAGCTCGACCTGCGACATGACCTTGTCGGAGGCGATGTCTGTGACCAGGCCGACGAAGCGGTTGCGAGCCGAGCGGGCCACCTCCGACGGGTCGGGCATCGGGTGCGCCAGCGAGCGGGCGAACTCGGCGAGGACGCGGCCGTCGATCACCTTTCGGTTGCTGGCGTCCGTCTCGTGGGCCAGCGCGCCCGTGTCCATCCAGCGGCGAACGGTGTCGTCGCTAACCGAGAGAAAAGCTGCCGCATCGCGGATCCGCATTTTCGTCATAGCGAGATCCTATGGCCCGCAAATGAGCCCGTCTTCGCTCAGTTCAGGGCTGAAACGAGACCGCAACAAACCTCTCACGGCAATTGGAGAGATGTTAGGCACGCAGGGCAATTCGTCGTATAATCGACACGAGCGACTCGGGCGCCGGGGTGGTTGCCGCCAAAATCGCCAATTCCGCTTGGCCATCATTTCTGCCGGCGCCGCCCGGGCCCATCGCCGACCGCCGCAACTTCCGCTTCCGGACGGCGTCCGGCAGGCGGAAACGTGGTCAATCTGGGGGGTACCCTTCGCGGGCGGACGTCCGATGGCTGCCCGCGGGGCGCGAAACATCGGTCTGCGTCCGCGCGAATTCGGCGGTAAATCGCGCCGGGTCGCGGTGTGAAGTCGATGAATCAAACTCGTAACTCCGACCGGCCGTCGATTTACCTCTACGTAACCTTCGGGTGCTGGAATTTTCAGCACAAGGCGAGGGCGCCGCCGCCGTACTTCCGCAGGGCAGGCAAGTCGAAAAGCGCCCCCGCCAAGCGGTCCGAACGGCGACGACTGTGCCGACGACTCGTCCCCCACAACCAGTTTTGCGTCCGGCAAAGCATGAAAGGGCTAAAAGCCATGCGTAAGGTAGCTATCTACGGCAAGGGTGGCATCGGCAAGTCCACCACCACTCAGAACACCGTCGCGGGCCTGACCGAGATGGGCAGCAAGGTGATGGTCGTCGGATGCGACCCGAAGGCGGACTCCACGCGCCTGCTGCTGGGCGGCCTCGCCCAGCGGTCGGTCTTGGACACCCTGCGGGTCGAGGGTGAGGACGTCGAGCTCGAGGACGTCCGCTCCGAGGGTTTCTGCGCCTCGATGTGCGTCGAGTCCGGTGGCCCGGAGCCCGGTGTGGGCTGCGCCGGTCGCGGCATCATCACTTCGATCAACCTGCTGGAGCGCCTCGGCGC
>JBDHZK010000189.1:0-4151 GCA_039811865.1 Propionicicella sp.
AAGCTCGATTTCGGCGCCCTACTCCTCGACGAAGCGGACCGCGCCCTTGTCGGCGGACAGCGCCCGGGACGCGTACACCCTCAGCGCCTTCGACACCGGACGATCGCGGTTGGCCGGTCGCCACCCGGCGGCGTCGCGCGCCTGGCGACGTTCGGCCAAGGTCGCGTCGTCCACCAGGACGTTCACGCTCCGGTTGGGGATGTCGAACTCGATCAGGTCGCCGTCCTCGATGAGCCCGATCGCACCACCGGAAGCCGCCTCGGGGGAGACATGCCCGATGGCCAGCCCGGACGTCCCTCCGGAGAAGCGGCCGTCGGTGATCAGCGCGCAGTCCTTGCCCAGGCCGCGGCCCTTGAGGTAACTGGTCGGATACAGCATCTCCTGCATCCCCGGGCCGCCCTTGGGGCCTTCGTAGCGGACGACCACCACGTCGCCGGGGACGATGCGTCCACCCAGGATCGCCTCGACGGCCTCTTCCTGGCTCTCGGTCACCTTCGCCGGCCCGGTGAACCTCCACTGCGCCTCGTCCACGCCGGCGGTCTTGACGATGCAGCCGTCCAGGGCGATGTTGCCCTTCAGGATCGCCAGCCCGCCGTCGGCGGAATACGGCGTAGCGACCGAGCGGACGCAGCCGGCCTCCGCGTCGGTGTCCAGGGCGTCCCATCTGGCGGTGGAGGAGAACGGCTCGGTCGTCCGGACGCCGCCGGGTGCGGCGTGATACAAGTCGACGGCCTCGGGGGCGGGGTTTTCGGCACGGATATCCCACTTGCCGAGCCACTCGTCCAGGCTCGGCGAGTGCACGGCGTGAACGTCTCGATCGAGCAGACCGGCGCGATCCAACTCGCCGAGGATCGCGGGCATTCCGCCGGCCCGATGGACGTCCTCCATGTGGTAGTCCGAGCTGGGGGAGACCTTGCAGATGCAGGGGGTGTGCCGGCTGATCTGGTCGATGGCGTCCTGGTCGAAGTCGAGGCCGGCCTCGTTGGCCGCAGCCAGGATGTGCAGCACCGTGTTGGTCGACCCGCCCATCGCGACATCGAGCCGCATGGCGTTGGAGAACGCGCCGCGGGTTGCGATCGATCGCGGCAGGACGGAGTCGTCGTCTTGGCCGTAGTAGCGCTTGCAGAGGTCGACGATCAGCCTGCCCGCGTCGACGAACAACCGCTTGCGGGCGGCGGACGTGGCCAGCGTCGAGCCGTTACCCGGCAGCGCGAGGCCCATCGCCTCGACCAGGCTGTTCATCGAGTTGGCCGTGAACATGCCCGAACATGAGCCGCACGTCGGGCAGGCCGACTGCTCCAAGGCGAGCAGGGTGCTGTCCGAGACCGAGGGGTCGGACGCCGCCACCATGGCGGTGATCAGGTCGGTGGGCTTACTGCTGGCCACCCCGTCCACGACGACAGCCTTGCCCGCCTCCATCGCGCCGCCGCTGACGAACACCGTGGGAATGTTCAGCCGCAGGGCGGCCATCAACATGCCCGGGGTGATCTTGTCGCAGTTGCTGATACAGACCAAGGCGTCGGCCACGTGCGCCTGCACCATGTACTCCACCGAGTCGGCGATCAGGTCGCGGCTGGGCAGGCTGTAGAGCATGCCCCCGTGGCCCATGGCGATCCCGTCGTCCACCGCGATGGTGTTGAACTCCCGCCCCACGCCGCCGGCCTCGGCGATGGACTCCGCAACCAACTGACCGAGGTTACGCAGGTGGACGTGTCCCGGGACGAACTGCGTGAAGCTGTTCGCGATCGCGACGATCGGCTTGCCGAAGTCGGAGTCGCCCATGCCGGTCGCGCGCCACAGCGCGCGGGCGCCGGCCATGTTGCGACCGTGGGTGGTGGTGCGGGAGCGGAGTGCGGGCATTTCGACCTTCTTTGCTGCTGACGAGCCGCGACGAGCTCGCCCGCCTCGGCAGGGCAAGGCTAGCCGCGAGCCTCTTCTAGCGGCGAACGTCTTGCCGCCCGGGGTCATTCCCCGGGACGCCCACATGCCGATCGTCCGCGCGGTCGGGCCCGCAGCCTCGCAGTTGTGGTTCTGTGCGGCGCTTCGGCGCAACTCGCCGCGTTTGCGCCTGCGCGGCGCCGCCCGCCCGCCACGCGCCGCACGTTTTCACAGCGGACGGCCTCTGGCCGGTGGGTGCGGGACGCTGCCGAGGGCCCGTGATGTCGGATTTCCGCTGGTGCTGGGTCCGGTACGAGCGCAGGATCGACGCATGCTCCCCGATCGCGAGTTCTGCCTGCGGGCCGTGGCCAGCAGGGATGCGCGGTTCGACGGCACCTTCTACACGGCGGTCACCAGCACCGGCATCTACTGCCGGCCAAGCTGCCCCGCCATGACGCCGAAACCGGCCAACACCAGCTTCTACGCCAGCGCTGCGGCCGCCCAGGAGGCGGGGTTTCGGGCCTGCCGCCGCTGCCGTCCGGATGTCACCCCCGGCTCACCGGAGTGGGACGTCCGCGCGGACGTGGTCGCCCGGGCCATGAGGTTGATACTCGACGGCGTCGTCGATCGGGACGGGGTCGCTGGGCTGTCCGCCCGCCTCGGGTACTCCGCGCGGCAGGTGGAGCGGTTGCTGGTCGCCGAAGTCGGAGCCGGTCCGCTCGCCCTGGCCCGCAGCCTGCGCACGCAAACCGCCCGGGTACTCCTTGAGCGCACAGACTTGCCCGTGACCGAAGTGGCGTTCGCGGCGGGCTTTGGATCGGTGCGCACGTTCAACGAAGCGATCCGGTCCGCCTATGCGGCCAATCCCACCCAGCTTCGTGGACGCCGCGCCGGGGCCCCGATGTCGCGGACGGCGGCCTGGCTACGCCTGGATATCCGCCTGCCAGTGCGGTTGCCGTTCGAGGCGAGCAACGTCTTCGGCCACTTGATCGCCACTGCCGTGCCGGGCGTCGAGGAGTGGGCCGGCGGGGCATTGCGCCGCACGCTCTCGCTTCCGCACGGCGTGGGCGTCGTGGCGCTGTCCCCGGGGCTGGATCACGTGGCCGCGACGCTTCGCCTCAGCGATCCGCGCGACGTGCAACCGGCCGTCCGCCGCTGCCGCCGGCTGCTCGATCTGGACGCCGACCCGCTCGCCGCCGCCGACGTCCTGGTCAGCGACCAAGCGCTTGGCCCGTTGGTCCGGCAGGCGCCGGGACGCCGCGTCCCCGGGACGGTTGACGCCGCCGAACTCGCGGTCCGAGCCGTCCTGGGCCAACAGGTCTCGACGGCCGCCGCACGCACTCTGGCAGCTCGCCTGGCCGATCGTTACGGAAGCCCGTTCGCGGACCCGGGGGGCACTTTGACCAGGTGCTTCCCCAAGCCGGACGCCATCGCCGAGGCGGAATCCGAGACCTTGGCCATGCCAGCCAGCCGCGCCCGCACGGTGCGCGCATTGGCGGCGGCGCTGGCCGCCGGCGACCTCGACCTATCGCCGGGCTGCGACCGCGCAGCAGCCCGTCGTTGTCTCGCGGCCATCCCGGGCATCGGTGGCTGGACGGTCGAACTGATCGCAATGCGCGCACTGGGCGACCCGGACGCCTTTCCAGCCGCCGATCTGGGCGTGCGGCGCGGGCTGGCTGCGGTCGGCCGAACTGCCGCGGACGCCGCCGACTGGCGTCCCTGGCGGGCCTACGCCGTGCAGTACCTGTGGGCCACTCAGGACCACCCGATCAACCGCATTCCGCAGGAGTCGAGATGACGCATCGCCTGACCACGACCCGTCTCGGGCCGCTGCTGCTGGCCGTGGACGGTGCCGGCGCGCTCACCGGCGCCTGGTTCGTCGGCCAACGCCATGCTCCGTCGCAGGCCCGGCTGGGTCGGCGCGATGACACGGTTGCGGGGGACGCTTTGGCCCAACTGAACGAGTACCTCGTCGGCTCCCGGACGCGCTTCGAGCTCACGCTCGCGCCAGCGGGCACCGATTTTCAACGGCGAGTCTGGGACGCCCTGCGTGCGATTCGGTTCGGCGCCACCCGCACCTACGGCGACCTGGCGCTGGAACTCGGCAGCTCACCGCGGGCGGTCGGAGCGGCGGTGGGACGCAACCCGATCTCGATCGTCATCCCTTGTCATCGCGTCGTCGGCAGTAAGGGCGAACTGACTGGCTACGCCGGCGGAATCGACCGCAAGGACGCTCTACTGCGCCTGGAACGCGGCGAACCGTTGTTCTGACC
>JBDHZK010000190.1:0-4019 GCA_039811865.1 Propionicicella sp.
CGGCGTCCGACCTGGCCGGCGTCGACTGGGATCCCAAGCCGCTGAACAACAACATCTTCGTGACCAACCAGACCGGTTACGTAGACCAGGGCGCCGCCACCGGCATCGACTACAACGTCGAGGCGGCCAAGAAGAAGCTTGAGGACGCGGGCTGGAAGGCCGGCGCCGACGGCATCCGGGTCAAGGACGGCAAGCGGCTCACCGTCAACTTCACCCAGCTCGTCGGGGTGAAGGCGTCTGAGAACGAGGCCCTGCAGGCCCAGAAGATGCTGAAGGACATCGGCGTCGAGCTGAAGATCGTCGACGGTTCGATCGCCGACTTCACCGGCGGCAAGCTGCTCGAGGTGCACAACTTCGGCATCATCGCCTTCTCCTGGATCGGCACCCCATACCCGTACACCGGCATCAAGCAGATCTACGGCACCGGGTCTGAGTCGAACTTCACCCAGCTGTCCGTGCCTGCGATCGACGACTCCCTGCCGAAGATCATGTCCGAGATGGATCCCGCCAAGCGGATCGAGTTGGCCAATGCCACCGGCAAGGTCATTTGGGAGAACGTCATGACGTTGCCGCTTTACCAGCGTCCCGACCTGGCCGCGACCAAGACCAAGCTCGCCAACTTCGGCGCGTTCGGCCTGCCGGGCCTGTCCGCCGGCGTCCAGTGGGAGAACGTGGGCTGGCAGAAGTAAGCACCGAGCGACCAACTCCCATCCGAGCTGGTCGGTAACAAAGGCGGGGCCGCTGGGTAACACCGGCGGCCCCGTCGTCGTTGTCCGGGACCGCTGTGCCGGACGCGGCGGTTGGCCGTGAGCGCGCATCCCGGGTTGCGAACAGCTCGACCCAAGCCCGCCGGCGCTGCTTCGGCGCCGGGAAATCAGACCCGAGCCTAGACCCGCCGCGGCTGCGAGGACGCCGCTGCCCACGTCCGGCGCCGGAGTCGCCGGGCCGCCCGAACCGGCCTACCGTGACGCTGAGAATCAGACTTGGAGGGGCAAATGGCCTTGTGGAAGCTGCATGGCAACGGATCGCTGGAGCCTGGAGCCGTCGTCGCACCCGATGAGCGACTGTCCTGGGGAAAGACGGTGGGGCTGGGCGCCCAACACGTGGTGGCCATGTTCGGCGCCACCTTCGTGTTCCCCCTGCTGATGGGGTTGAACCCGCAGCTGGCCGTCATGATGAGCGGGATCGCAACGCTGATCTTCCTTGCGGTCGTGCGCGGGCGGGTGCCGTCCTACCTAGGCTCCTCGGCGTCCTTCGTCGGGGTCGCCACGGCCATCTACGCGGCGGGCGGTAACCCCGCCCACGTCTCCGGGGCAATGCTCTGGGTCGGGGTGTTGCTGTTCATCGTGGGCCTGATCATCCACTTCGTCGGGGCTCGGGCCATTCACAAGGCGTTACCGCCGGTAGTCACCGGTGCGGTCGTGATGCTGATCGGCTTCAACCTGGCCCCGGTGGTGGCCGGCGTGTATTGGCCTCAGGACCAGTGGACGGCCGTGCTCGTGATGCTGATCGTGATCGTCCTCAGTGTCGGGGTCCGCGGCTTCATCGGCCGGATCGCCATCTTCCTCAGCCTGGTCATCGGGTACGCCCTGAGCTACATCTTCGACCTGGTCTCCGGCCCGATCACCAGCTACTCCCCCGGATCCGGCCAGATCACCACCCACCTGCGCGTGGACTGGTCGGGGGTCGCCGCCGCACCGTGGATCGGCTTCCCCCCGATCTCCGACCTGACCAACTGGAAACTCAACGCCGCCACCAACGTCGTCGGCTTGCACGCGCCCAGCTTCAACTTCGCCTTCGCGCTGATCGCCCTACCGGTGGTGATCGCGCTGATCGCCGAGAACACCGGGCACGTCAAGGCGGTCGCCGAGATGACCGGAGCTTCCCTGGACGCCGACATGGGCCGCGCCATCGCCGCCGACGGGCTCGCCTCGACCATCGCCACCGCCGTCGGGGCCGGGCCGACCACCACCTACGCCGAGAACATCGGGGTGATGGCCGCCACCAGGGTGTACTCGAGCGCCGCCTACGTCGTCGCGGCGGTCGTCGCGATCGGGTTCGGCTTCTCACCCAAGTTCGGAGCGATCATCTCCGCGACCCCCGGCGGGGTGCTCGGCGGAATCACGGTCGTCCTGTACGGCATGATCGGCCTGCTCGGCGCGAAGATCTGGAAGGAGAACGGGGTCGACTTCGGCAATCCGGTCAACCTGGTGCCGGTCGCAGCCGGGATCATCATCGGCATCGGAAACGTGTCGCTGAAGTTCACCGAATCCTTCACGCTCAGCGGAATCGCGCTCGGGACGATCGTGACCGTCGGCGTCTATCACCTCGCCCGGGCGCTGGCGCCCCGGGAACTGCTCGACCCCGCCGGGGGCACCGGGTTGGTGCTGGACGAGCCGGGCATGTACGTGGACGAGCCGTCGGCGCGATAGCGGCGCGGCGTCGCCGCGGCGAACGGGTTTGCGCGCAACTCGTTTAGAAGGGCGATCTCGCCGCTAACGCTCACTGCGCTCTGGCCCGACGGGCGCCGTTGGGCCGGGCCGGCTCCCAAAGGCTGATCGCGCGTTCGGCCTGCGCGGTGATCGTCAGCGCCGGGTTGACGCCCAGGTTGGCCGAGACGGTCGACCCGTCCACGATGTAGAGACCCTCGTAACCCCACACCCGGTGCCGCAGGTCCACGACCCCGCCCGACGGGGTGCCCGAGATCACGCATCCCCCGATGAAGTGCGCGGTGAGGGGCATGTCGAGCAGCGCGGTCAGGTTCCCGGCAGGCGTCGCCGGGACGTCCGTGGCTCGGTGCAAGGCAGCGGTGATCGCCCGGACGGCCGCGCTGGCCTGCGGAAACCACGTCGGATTGGGTGCGCCATGGCCTTGGCGCGACGTCAAGGTGACGCCTCGCCCAAAGCGTCGGGGGCGTCCGGAGACGGTGATGGAGTTGTCCAGGCTTTGCATCACCAGCGCGATCACCGCGCGCTCGGACCAGCGCCGGACGTCGCCGAACCCCGCCGCCCGCAGCGGATGCCGGGCCACCTCGAGTGCGAACCGCAGCAGCCGGTGCCCGGCCTCTGCGTCCACGAGGACGGCGGCCAGTGCCCCCATCAGGTTGGATCCCTTGCCGTAGCGGCAATTCTCGACGTGGGTGTGTTCGTCGACGTGGAACGACGTCGTGATCGCCAGCCCACGGGTGAGATCGACACCGGGCGGCACCCGGCGCAGGACGGCACCGCCCAGCGACTCGGAGTTGGTCCGGGTCAGCCGGCCGAGGGCGTCCGGCAGACGCGGCAGGGACGTCCGCTTCAAGGAGTGCAGCAACTCCTGCGTCCCCCACGCGCCGCCGGCCAGGACGACGCGCGCGGCGCTCACGCGGCGGCGTCCGCGCGCGCCCCGGGCATTGGTCGCCTCGGTGGTGACGCGGTAACCGGCGCCGGGGACGACCGGGTCGAGCGGGGCGACGTCGACGACCGTCCGCAGCGGCTCGACGCGGACGCCGGCCCGCTCGGCGAACCACAAGTAGTTCTTGACCAGGGTGTTCTTCGCGTCGTAGCGACAACCGACCATGCAGTTGCCGCACATGATGCAGCCGGTGCGGTCTGGGCCGCTGCCGCCGAAGTACGGGTCGGGGACGCGGCGTCCCGGTTCACCCAGGAACACCCCAACAGGGGTGTGCGCGAAGGTGGACGCCACGCCGAGATCGGCGGCGGCCCGGGCCATCACGTCCTCGACCGGCCCCTGGCAGGTGTTGGGGACGACCCCGAGCATCCGCTTCGCGGTGGCGTAGTGCGGGGCCAGTTCGGCTCGCCAGTTCGCTAGCCGGGCCCACTGCGGATCGGCGTAGAAGGCACCCGGCGGCTCGTACAGCGTGTTTGCGTAGTTGAGCGAGCCACCGCCGACCCCGGCGCCGGCCAGGATCGCCACATCCGGGAGCCAGTGAATCCGCTGCACCCCGTAGCAGCCCAGGCGCGGCGCGAACAGGTAGTTGCGGACGTCCCAGGAGGTCTTGGCGAAGTCGGCGTCGGCGA
>JBDHZK010000191.1:0-3882 GCA_039811865.1 Propionicicella sp.
CGAGCGTGGTGCGCACAAAACAACAGCTCCCCGACGGCCAGCGTTACGCGCAGGTAGGCCTGCGCCCCGCAGCGATCGCAGCGGTCGGCCGCTGTCAAGGCTGAGTCTTCGAGGTACGTGGTGCTCATAATGGATGGCCGTCCTTTCTGGTCCCCGAATCGGCGTTCTGCCACTCCAACGCGGCTCGGCCTAGCTTTGTTCCGTCCCGCTGCCTCGAGGTTACCCGCACCCGAGGCAGCGTCGGCGCTTATCCCCAGGCGTCTGCTGGCTTGGCTGCGGTCCGGGCTAACCTTCTGCGCGTGACTACCGCAAAGGCCGCTACCGAGAGCCGGGATTACGAGGCTCGGCACCTGCTGGTGCTCGAAGGGCTGGAGGCGGTCCGCAAACGCCCTGCGATGTACATCGGCTCGACCGACACCCGAGGGTTGATGCATTGCCTCTGGGAGATCATCGACAACGCCGTCGACGAGGCGCTGAGCGGCTTCGGCGAGCGGATCGAGGTCGAGTTGCGCGCCGACGGCAGCATCTTCGTTGCCGACCGAGCCCGCGGCATCCCGGTCGACAAGGAGCCCCGCACGGGCCTTTCGGGTGTCGAGGTCGTCTTCACCAAGCTGCACGCGGGCGGCAAGTTCGGGGCCGGCTCGTACAACGCGACCGGCGGTCTCCATGGGGTCGGCGCTTCCGTGGTCAACGCCTTGTCGGCCCGGCTGGACGTCGAGGTGGATCGCAACGGCGGCACGTGGGCGATGTCGTTTCGGCGAGGCGTCCCAGGCGAGTTCGCCGGGCCCGGCCCGGATGCCCCGTTCACCCCGGGAGCCGAACTGCGCAAGGTAAAGCGGATCAATCGCGCGATCACGGGGACGCGCGTGCGCTACTGGCCGGATCGGCAGATCTTCCTCACCGACGCGAAACTGTCGCGCACCCAGCTGATCGCGAGGGCCAGGCAGACCAGCTTCCTGGTGCCTGGCCTCGAAATCAGGCTCACCGATGCCAGGGCCGACGAGGTGGTCAGCGAGACGTTCGTCCACACCGGAGGCATCTCGGAGTTCTGCGAGTTCCTCGCCCACGACGAACCGGTCACCGACATCCTGCGGTTGCAGGGCAGCGACCAGTTCACCGAGACGGTGCCGATGCTGGACGACGCCGGCGCGATGACCCCCACGGACGTCGACCGGACGCTGGACGTCGACATCGCCCTGCGCTGGGGAGCCGGCTACGAGACCCAGGTGCCGTCCTTCGTCAACATCATCGCCACGCCCAAGGGCGGGACGCACGTCCAGGGTTTCGAGCGCGGGCTGGTGAAGGCGTTCGCGCATGCGCTGGAAGGGACTCGGCTGCTGAGGAACGGCGAAGACATCGCCAAGGAGGACGTCCTGGAGGGGCTGACCGCGATCGTCACCGTCCGGTTGGCCGAGCCGCAGTTCGAGGGGCAGACCAAAGAGGTGCTCGGCACGCCGCCCGTGGCCCGACTGGTCGCGCGGATCGTCGAAACCGAGCTGTATGAGTTCCTGACCTCGACAAAGGTTGCGACGAAGGCGCAGGCGCGGGCGGTACTGGAGAAGGCCGTCGGGGCGTCGCGGACTCGGCAGGCGGCCCGGGCACACAAGGAGGCCCAGCGGGCCAAGAACGCGCTGGAATCGTCCACGCTGCCTGCCAAGCTTTCGGACTGCCGCAGCAACGACGTCGACCGCACCGAGCTGTTCATCGTGGAGGGCGACTCGGCACTGGGCACGGCGAAGCTGGCCCGCAACTCCGAGTTCCAGGCGTTGTTGCCGATCCGGGGCAAGATCCTGAACGTCCAAAAGGCGTCCATCACCGACATGCTCAAGAATGCCGAATGCGCGTCCATCATCCAGGTGGTCGGGGCCGGTTCGGGACGAACCTTCGACCTCGAGTCGGCCCGCTACGGCAAGGTCATCTTCATGGCGGACGCCGACTCCGACGGGGCGCACATTCGGTGCCTGCTGGCCACGTTGTTCTTCAAGTACATGCGGCCGATGGTCGAGGCGGGCCGGGTCTACACCGCCGTCCCGCCGCTGCACCGCTTCGAACTCATCAACCCGCGTCGCGGCCAGGCGAAGTACCTGTACACCTACTCGGACGCGGAGTACCAGCGCAAGGCCGCCGAGCTCACCAAGAAGGGCCAGGCGTTCAAGGAACCACAGCGTTACAAGGGGCTCGGCGAGATGGACGCCGACCAGCTCGCCGAGACCACGATGAGCCCGCGGCATCGGACCTTGCGACGGATCACGGTGGACGAGATCGCCGACGCCGAGGCGACCTTCGACAAGCTGATGGGCAACGATGTGGCGCCGCGCAAGGCGTTCATCGTGGACGGTGCCTACCAGTTGGACAGCGACCGAATCGACGCCTGAGGCCGGTTACAGCACCTGCTCAAGCAGACCGGTCGAGACGTCGTAGACGAAGCCGCCGACGACCGCGCGGTCGGCGATCAGCGGGTGTTCGCGCAGCATGGCGACGTCATCGGCCAGGCGCCCCAACTGGTCGGGGTCGGCGCCGGGACGCAGTTGCCCAAGGTCGGCGCCGGTGGCCTCGCGGACGCGGGCGGCGAGTGCGTCGTCGTCCCCGGAGGCCATCATGCAGCGGGTGTGCGGCACGATCATGATCCTCTCGACGTGCAGCAGGTGGACGCCGACGATGCAGCCGGCGAGCGCCGCGGGCGTCACCCGGCCGCCCGGCGTCCGCAGGATCTTCGCGTCCCCGACGCGCAGGCCGATCATCTCCAACGGTTCGAGCCGGGAGTCCATACAGGTGACCATCGCGACCCCGGCGTGGGCGATCCCGTCGAACTCGCGGGGGGCGGTCTTGGCATACCGGCGGTTGGCGGAAAGCAGGTCATCGAAGGTGGGGGGCTTCACGCGCCGCAGCCTAGTGCCGCTCGCCCGTCCGGGACGATCGCCTGTCACAATGACGCGCATGTCCTCGTCGTACCCCGGTAATCCGCAGCAGGGCTGGCAGTTGAGCCAGCCCGGCCAGCCGTCCGCATCGAACCCGCTTGGCTACGGTCAGCAGCCGTACCCCGGGACGGGGGCCCAGCCGGCACCGCAGCAGGCCGGCGGCGCCCAGTTGCTGCTGCACCTGAAGCCGGCCCCGGGCTTTCTGGCCAAGGCCATGACGACGCCGAAGGTGACCATCGACAACTACCCCGTACCGGTGCAGTGGGGCGATGTCGCCATCCCTGTGGCCCCTGGCATGCACCGGCTCACCGTCCGGGTCGGCTACCTGTTCGACTTCGGACAGGCGATCCTCGATGTGGCGCCGCAGCCGGGCCAATCGGTGGAGGTGTTCTATGCCACGCCGGCGATAACGTTCATGGGCGGAGCGATCGGTCACGCGCCGCAGAAGACGCCCGGAATGGTCTTCGTCTGGATCTCGTGGGGGATCCTCGCCGCGACCTTGATCTTCATGGTCGTCATCTTCGCGCTCGTCTTCACGCAGATGGGAAGCTGACCCGTCGGGCCGATCAGCCCTCGTGGACGCGCTCCAAGGTCGACTTGCCGAAGAGCGACTCCAGGAGATCGACGGCTAGTTCGGCCGTGGCGTTTCGGACGTCCAGTGCGGGATTGAGCTCGACCAGGTCGAGCGAGCCGAGGCGTCCGGTGTCGGCGATCATCTCCATGCACAACTGGGCCTCGCGGTAGGTGGGGCCGCCACGGACCGGCGTCCCGACCCCCGGCGCGATGTCGGGGTCGACGAAGTCGAGGTCCAGCGACAGGTGCAGGTGGGTGTTCTCGTCCACCCCGGCCAGGGCCCGTGTCATCGCCCGGCGCATGCCGATCTCGTCCAGGAAGCGCATGTCGAAGACCTCCAGACCTTCGGCACGCAGGAACCGCTTCTCTCCCGGGTCGACACTGCGCAGTC
>JBDHZK010000192.1:0-3845 GCA_039811865.1 Propionicicella sp.
GGTCTGATCGCCGGTCTCGCTGCGGGCACCGAGCGTGGCCGCCACCTGATCGGCCTGGTCGCCGAAGACGTGGCCGACGATCTTCTCGCCGTCGTTGGTGTCGACCTCGCCGAGGGTGAAGCCGCCGCCGTAAAGATCCGAGGTGGCGTGGTGCTCCAGCGCACCGGCCAGCGAGGTGGCGCCGTCGTCGGTGCCCGCGTTGTTCTGGATGCCGCCGATCAGCGTCGGCACAGCCTCGCGGACGGCCTGCTCGGCGGTCTGCTCGTCAACGCCGAGCTCGCTGGCCAACTGGCTCAACGGGATCTCGTTCAGAATGTCTTCGACTGCACTCATGGGGTCGTCCTTTCAGCGCGGGAAAGCGTCGTCGAAACTGTAGCGGGCGAGGCGAAAGATTGGTCGGGACAGGGAGATTACGCAACCGAGCGGCACGCGATCAGATCCTGAAGGACGATCAGATCCTGAAGGAACTGCGCCAGGCCTCGCGTCCGGGGTTGAGGGGGTTTCGCACCGTGTGCCAGTAGCTCTTCCAGCCGCCCGCGAGCGTGGACGTCTCCGGCGCGTGCGGTTCGCCCCGGGCACGCCGCACGGCCACCAGGACCGCCGTCAGCGCCGCCAACTCGGCGTCGTCCAAGTCGCCGCCGCGGACGATGCCGAACGTGGCCTGTGCTGGGGAGTCGCTCATAGCGGGATGTTTCCGTGCTTCTTGGGCGGCAGTTGCTGGCGCTTGGTGCGCAGCAGGCGCAGCACCTTGATGATCTGCGAGCGGGTCTCGTGCGGGTAGATCACCTGGTCGATGAAGCCGCGCTCGGCCGCGAGGTAGGGGTTGGCCAACTCGTCGTTGTACTCCTCGATCAGGCGGGCTCGCAGGGCATCGGGATCCTCGGCCTTGGCCAGTTCGCGCTTGTAGAGGATGTTGACCGCGCCCTCGGCGCCCATGACCGCGATCTGGGCGGTGGGCCAGGCGAAGTTGACGTCGGCACCCAAATGCTTGGAGCCCATCACGTCGTACGCGCCGCCGTAGGCCTTGCGGGTGATCACGGTGACCAACGGCACAGTCGCCTCGGCGTAGGCGTAGATCAGTTTGGCCCCGCGACGGATGATGCCGTTCCACTCCTGGTCGGTGCCGGGCAGGAAGCCCGGGACGTCCACGAACGTCAGCACGGGGACATTGAACGCGTCGCACGTACGGACGAAGCGAGCGGCCTTCTCCGAGGCGTTGATGTCCAGGCAGCCGGCGAAGACCATCGGCTGGTTTGCGACCACGCCCACGGCTCGTCCTTCGATCCGGCCGAAGCCGCACAGGATGTTTCCCGCGTACAACGGGGAGACCTCCAAGAACTCGTCGTCGTCCAGGACGCCCCGGATCACCTCGTGCATGTCGTAGGGCTGGTTGGGCGAGTCTGGAATGAGCGTGTCCAAGACGAGGTCGTGCTCGGTGATCGTCAGGTCGGCTTCGTGCTCGTCGTAGACGGGCGGGTCTTCGAGGTTGTTCTGCGGCAGGTAGGTCAGCAGTTCGCGGACGTACTCGATCGCGTCCGCCTCGTCGGCGGCCAGGTAGTGCGAGTTGCCCGACTTGGTGCTGTGTGCCCTCCCACCCCCAAGCGCCTCCATCGAGACGTCCTCGCCGGTCACCGCCTTGATGACGGCGGGTCCGGTGATGAACATCTGCGAGGTCTGGTCGACCATGACGATGAAGTCGGTCAGCGCGGGGGAGTAAACGTGCCCGCCGGCGGCCGCCCCCATGATCAGTGAAATCTGCGGGATCACCCCGGACGCGTGCGTGTTCAGCCGGAAGATCTCGCCGTACAGCCCAAGGGAGACCACACCCTCCTGGATGCGCGCACCACCGCCCTCGTTGATGCCGATCAGCGGGCAGCCGGTCTTGGTGGCGAACTTGATGATCTTGACGATCTTCTCGCCGTAAACCTGTCCCAGTGCGCCGCCGAACAAGGTGACGTCCTGGCTGAACACACACACCGGACGCCCATGGATCGCGCCCACCCCGGTGATCACACCGTCGGTGTAGGGCCGCTTCTTCTCCATCCCGAACGCGGTCGAGCGATGCCGGGCGAACTCGTCGAACTCGGCGAACGTGCCGTCGTCCAGCAAGGCCTGGATGCGCTCCCGAGCGGTCATCTTCCCGCGGGCGTGCTGCTTGTCCACCGCCGAGGCGGGGCTGGCGTGCAGCGCCTTGTCGACCCGGCGGCCGAAGTCGGCGAGCTTGCCCTTGGTCGTGTGGATGTCCAGCCCGTCGCTCATGCGCGGAACCCTAGCGCCCAGGCTGGCTGATCAGGCCGAGCCGGAGCCGATTGTTTCCCCGCGGTGGTCCGACGTTCTCCACCTCGTGACGACCGACCAGGCCGCCACTCGCCGGTGGATCTCGCCCTAGACTCGCGCCGTGCCCGCCACCCCACCCGTCGACGCCCAACTCCTTCGCTCCGGGTTGGTGGGCGACGGTTCGCCTTGGCTACGGGTCGACTGCGTGCCCGCGACCGGCTCCACCAACGCCGACCTCGCCGAGCGCGCCCGCTCCGGCGAACCGGCGGGAGCCGTCCTGGTCAGCGAGTACCAGCGGGTCGGGCGGGGCCGGCTCGAACGCGGCTGGGAAGCGCCGCCCGGGACGTCCGTGGCGATCTCGGTGCTGCTTCGACCGGCGGCACACGTGTCGAAGTGGTCCTGGCTGCCGCTGGTTGCGGGGATGGCCGTGGTCGATGCGCTGACCGGCTGCGCCGGGGTCGAGGCGCGCGTGAAGTGGCCGAACGACGTCCTCATCGACGAGCGCAAGGTCTGCGGCATCCTCAGCGAAGTCGTCTCGACCCGACCGCCGGCGTGCGTGATCGGCCTGGGCGTCAACATCAGTCTGGACGCCGCCGAACTTCCGGTGCCGACGGCAACGTCCCTGCTGCTGGCCGGCTCGACGACCGAGAAGACCCGAGTGGTCGCGGCGATCCTGACCGAGTTGGGACGCTGGCTCGCCCGCTGGGAGTCCGGCCAGGACCTGCGCTTCGCCTACGCGCAGCGCTGCGGCACGATCGGGCGGGACGTCCGCGTCATCGTCGACGCCGACACCTTCGTCCAGGGACGGGCGGTGGGCGTGGACGAGGACGGGCGCCTGGTCGTCGCCACCGACTCCGGCCCGCGCGCCTTCGCAGCCGGGGACGTCTTGCACCTGCGCTAGCCGCGCGGAGCGGGTCGCAGCTTTCGACAGGCTCAAGTAGCGACGTGGAATGTGCACGTCGGCGGCGGGGTTGCAGCAGGCATGACTGTCAAGGGTGAGTACGAAGAATCGGGCAACGACTGGCACCTGGAGCGGGTCCGGAGAATCCTTCAAACCGGGACGACCGACTCGGTGACGGTGTTCGATCGGCCGGTGATCCTGGTGACCATGCTGGGCGCGAAGTCGGGCAAGGTCCGCAAGATCCCGCTGATGCGCGTCGAACACGACGGCACTTTCGCGGCGGTGGCCAGCAAGGGCGGGGCCCCGGACAACCCCGGCTGGTACGGCAACCTCGTCAAGCACCCGGAGGTCGACGTCCAAGACGGCACCCGAACCGGCGCCTATCGAGCGCGCGAACTGCAAGGCGCCGAACGAGACGCCTGGTGGGCGCGCTGCGTGGAGGCATACCCGCCCTACGCGGACTACCAGACCAAGACGTCGCGGCTGATCCCGGTGTTCGCGCTCGAACGCGCGTGACGATTCATAATGTCCACCCGTTCGACGATCCGTCCGAGGCGCGCGACCCGGTCCGTCGGCTGCGCGGGCGGCTGACCAGCGGGGTTACCCTGTGGACGGCCGGCGCCGACAAGACCCGCGCCGGGCTCACCGTCTCGTCGGTGATGGTCGC
>JBDHZK010000193.1:0-3825 GCA_039811865.1 Propionicicella sp.
TTCTTCGAGGTGGTTGGGGTCGAGCGCATCGAGGACGCCGCGACCTACCCGGGAGACGCTGCCCTGGGCTTTCAAGGCAAGAGTTTCTGCGAGCCCGAGTACCGCAAGTACACCGGAGCCAACGCCACCAGGTATCAATGGCACGCGATCGGCCCGCAGGCGAGTTCGTGGCACCGCGAGTCCGCCCGCTGGTTCGTCTGCATCGGCGGTAGCGATCGCGGCGGCATCATCGGCACGATCAAGGGCTGAGTGCCGCCTTCCCCGGCAGACACTCCGAGCGCCCCAACGGCAGTGGGCGACTGGCCTGTCTTGGCCGACGTCGACCCCCGGATTCAGCCGAATCTGTCCGCTCACTGGCCAAGACGACCTTCAAGCGTAGGGCACAGCGGCAGCAACCGGACCCATCTGGAAGAAGTCCCACTCTTGAGTGTTGTCTGTTGGCGTTCTCGTCGCGCCGAGGACGTCCAGCCTAATGTGAGCGGATTCGGCTAGGAGGTTACATGGACCGTTTCCAGGGCGTCCTCGGGATCGTCGTCATCTTCGGTTTGGTGTTTCTGGCTTCGAAGTTCCGCACCAGGATCAACTGGCGCATCCTTGGCGCCGGCTTCGCGTTGCAGATCGTTACCGCGTTGCTGGTGCTGAAGTGGGAACCGGGGTTCAAGGCCCTTCAGGCAGTCTCGGGTGGAGTGTCCACCCTGATCAAGTACGCCGACGAGGGCACCAAGTTCGTCTTCGGCGGCCTCGTCGGAAACAAGGACATCGGCTTCATCTTCGCCCTCGGCGTACTGCCGGTGATCATCTTCATCGGTGCGTTGATCGGCCTGCTCTACTACCTGCGCGTCATCCAGTGGTTCATCGAGATCGTCGGCACCGCGATGAAGTGGGTAGTCGGAACGTCGAAGATCGAGTCCGTCTGGGCCACGACCGTCGTCTTCTTGGGCATGAGCGAGGCGCCGTTGGTGATCGCGCCCTACCTGAAGAAGCTGACCAAATCGGCATTGTTCACCTGTATGGTCGGCGGCTTCGCGTCGGTGGCCGGATCCACACTCGTCGGATACTCACTCCTTGGCGCGCCACTGCCGTTCTTGATCGCCGCCTCGGTGATGAACGCCCCGGCCTCGCTGGTGATCGCCAAGGGGCTGTTCCCAGAGACCGAGGAGAGCGACCTCGACGGCTCGGTTCGCGATGTCAAGGACACCGAGTCGGCCAACGTGATCGACGCACTGGCTCGCGGCGCGCTGTCGGGTGGACATCTGGCCGTCATCGTCGGCTGCTTGCTGATTGCCTTCATCGCGGTGATCGCGATGGCCAACGGCATGATCAGCGGCATCGCGGGATGGTTCGGCCACCCCGAAATCACCTTCGACAAGATCTTCGGCTGGATCTTCGCGCCCGTGGCCTGGTTGATCGGAGTGCCTTGGAACGAGGCACCGACGGTCGGCAATCTGATCGGCCAGAAGACCGTCCTCAATGAGTTCGTCGCCTACTCCAACCTCGGCCCGATGGTCACCGGCAATCAGTTGAGCCCCAAGAGCGTGTTGATCAGCACGTTCGCGCTGGCGGGCTTCGCCAACTTCGGATCGATCGCCATCATGATCGGCTCGCTGGGGAGCCTGGTTCCCGAGCGTCGTGGCGAAATCGCCAAGAACGGTCTCTTCGCCCTGCTGGGCGGAACGTTGGCCAACCTGCTCAACGCGGCCATTGCCGGCGTCGTCGGTAGCTGAACAACAGATAGGGAGCACCAAGATGAGTCCACGACCGGTCTATTTCGACTGCGATACCGGCATCGACGACGCCCTCGCGCTGGTCTACCTGATGGCCTCACCCGAGATCGAATTGGTGGGGATCGGCACCGTGAGCGGCAATATCGACGCCAAGCAGGCGGCGGTGAACACGCTCGACCTGCTGGCCATGGGCGGCAAGCACAACGTGCCGGTGGCCATCGGGGCGATGAATCCGCTGACCCGGCCGTTCAGCGGCGGCGTCCCGCACATCCACGGCCGCAACGGCGTCGGAAACGTCGAACTGCCGCACACCGACAAGCGGCCCGAATCCGAGTCTGCCCCTGAGATGCTGGTGCGCCTGGCCCACGAGCACGCCGGCGAGTTGGACGTCATCGCGATCGGCCCCCTGACCAACCTGGCGCTTGCCCTGCAGTTGGACCCCTCGATCGCCGAGAAGGTTCATGAGGTGACGATCATGGGTGGCGCCGCGCTGGTGCCGGGCAATCTCAGCCCAGTCGGCGAGGCCAACATCTGGAACGATCCCGAGGCCGCCGGCGCCACCATGGACGCCCCCTGGCAGGTCGTCCTCGTGCCGCTGGACGTCACGCTGGAGAACATCTTCGAGGAGGACGACCGGCAAGCCCTGGCCGACTCCCCCTCGCCGCTCAACCAGGCGCTCGCCGAGATCCTGGACCTCTACTACGGTTTCTACGTCTCCGAGTATGGTCGGCGCTCATCGGCGCTGCACGATCCGTTGGCGGCGGCGATCGCGGTCGGCCAGGTCAAGGCGACACGGGCGCCGAACGTGCCTGTCGTGGTGGACGCCACCGACGGGCCTGGCAGAGGCCAAACGATCTGCGACCTACGCGGCCAACGCAACGGCCCCAAGGATGTCGACGGCGCCCACGTGCGCGTCGTGCTGGACACCGACCAGCCGCTGGGACCGCTGCTGCGGGAACGGCTACTCGCCTTCGGTAGCTGAGCGCGGCCTCACCCGCGCATTGCTCATAGGGTTCGCCCGCTCAGCCAGCGCTGAGCGGGCGAACCTTTGGCGTTTGGTTAGGGCTTCCAATTGGCCAACTGCTCGGCCGTCGGATAGGAGTTCTGGGCGCCCTCTCCGGTCGCGGCGTACGCGCCGACCCGGACAGCGAAAGCGCACGCGTCCTGCAGGGAATCGCCCTCCGCCAGCCGGAACGCCAGCGAGGCCAAGAACGCGTCGCCGCAGCCGGTGGTGTCCACCGGCTTCACCTTCGGTGACGGAATCTGGTCGGAAACGGTGCCTGCAGCCAGGTCCATGGTGCGGGCGCCGTCGCCACCCAACGTGACCACCACCGTTTCCGGCCCGTTCACGCCCATGGCGGTGCGGGTCGCATTCAGGACGCCGGACCAGTCTCCCAGCGGCTCTATGGCCCCCTGCTCCGTGAGATCGGCCAGTTCGTGGGCGTTGACCACCAGGATGTCGACGAGGTCCAACAGGTCAGCGCCCACCTTCTGATAAGGCGAGACGTTCAGCACCACTTGGGCGCCCCGCTGGTGCGCCTCGCGCGCGGCCGCCTTGACCGCCTCCAGGTCGACCTCCAGGCACAGGGTCAGCACCGACCCCTCGCCGGCGGTGTCGAAGAAGGCGTCGGCACCCTCTACATCGGCGGCCTTCAGCCGTCCGTTCGCTCCGGGGCTGACGATGATGCAGTTCTCGCCGCGGTCGTCCACCGCGATCATGGCCGAGCCGGTGGAGACCCCCTTGAGGTTGTGCACATAACGGACGTCCACCCCGGAAGTCTCCAGGCTGGCCCGCAGCATGGCGCCGTTGCCATCGTCGCCGACGAACCCCAACAGCGCCACATCGCCGCCGAGCTTGCCGATCGCCGCGGCCTGGTTCGAGCTCTTTCCCCCGGGCACGATCACTAGATCCGAACCGGTCACGGTCTCCCCCGGAGCGGGGATGCGGGCCGTCCGCACCACCAGATCGGCGTTCAACGACCCCACCACCAAGACCCGTGCACCCATTGCAGCCTCCCAAAACGTCGATGTTTGGCGCGAACATAGCCGAGTCGGTGCTCGCCGTCGAGACATCAGGACGCTCGGTCAATGTCGCCTTCCT
>JBDHZK010000194.1:0-3817 GCA_039811865.1 Propionicicella sp.
GCGAAGACCCCCAGCGCGGCCAGGTTAGTGGTCAGGTTCGCCAGCTTCGACAAGGCGCTGGCCTCAAGGAAGCCGTAGCCGATCACGGCGACGAGCAAGATGATGAAGAACGTCCCGGTCCCCGGCCCGATCAGGCCGTCCCAGGCGCCGACCAGCAACCCGGTGCCGGCCAGTCTCACCCACTCCCCCGCGCCGCTGTGCTTGAGATTGGTGGCCTGACCCAACTGGGGGCGCCGGTAGGTGTACCAGCCGACGGCCAAAACGACCACCAGCACCATCGGCGTCGCCCACGCCTTGGGCAAGAAGCGAGCCAGCTGGGCGCCCAGCGCCGATCCCGCGCCCGCGGTCGCGATCAAGATCAGCGCGTGGCCCCAGTTGAGCCGAACCTTGCGCACGTAGGTGATGGACGCGGTCAGCGTCCCGGCGGCGGATGAGATCTTGTTCGTGCCGGAGATCGCCGCGAACGGAGTCTGCGCCGGCAGCCCGATCAGCAGCGCCGGCAACTGGATCAGCCCGCCTCCGCCGACCACGGCGTCCACCCACCCGGCCAAGAACGCCGCCCCGACGAGCGTGATCAGGGTGAGGGCGGGCAGTTCCAGACCGGTCACTCCCGGACGACGGTGGCGAGATGATCGGCGGCCAGTTCGACCGCGACGAGTTCGGCCGTGCCGGTGGCGCGATCGCGCACCTCGACCAGCCCGTCGGCGAGGGCCCGCCCGACGACGACGACCGTGGGCATCCCCAGCAGCTCCGAGTCGGCGAACTTGACCCCGGGGCTGACCGTGCGGTCGTCCAGCAGGACGGACACGTCGCGGTCGTCCAGCTCGCCGGCGAGGCGTTCTGCTGCCTCCCTCACCGCCGCGTCCTTGCCGGTGGCCAGCACCATCACGTCGTAGGGCGCCAGCGCCCGCGGCCAACACAGGCCCTTGGCGTCCGACGTCCCCTCGGCAACGGCGGCCACGGCCCGGGAGACTCCGATGCCGTACGAACCCATCGTCACCGTGACGAGCTTTCCGGAGGAGTCGAGCACCTTGAGCCCGAGCGCGTCGGCGTACTTGCGGCCGAGCTGGAAGATGTGGCCCATCTCGATGCCGCGAGCCAATTCCAGCGGCCCGGAGCCGTCGGGTGCGGGGTCACCCGCGCGCACCTCGGCCACGTCGATCACGCCATCGGCGGTGAAGTCGCGTCCCGCGACCAGACCGACCACGTGCCGCTCGGGGGCGTTCGCTCCGGTCACCCAAGAGGTGCCGGCGACCACCCTGGGGTCAAGGAGGTACCGCACCTTCGCCGAGCCCTCCAGCCCGAGGACGGGCGACCCGGTCGCCGGGTCGGCCGGGCCGATATATCCCCTGACCAGGCCAGGGTTGGCCGCGAAGTCCTCGTCGGTGAACGGGACGGCCTCGGCGGGTGCGACGGCGGCGTCCAGGCGCTTGGCGTCGACCTCCCGATCGCCGGGCAGGCCCACGACCAGCGCTTCGCGCCGCCCGTCCGGATGGGCGAGCGCGAAGACGACGTTCTTCAGCGTGTCCGCCGCCGACCAGGGCCGATCGTCTCGGGGGAACCGCACGTCGGCCAGGGCGACGAGCGCCTCGATGCTGCCGGCGTCCGGGGTGTCCACGACGCGGGCGGGCGGTGCGCCGGCGTAGTCGAGCTCGGCGGGTGGCACGATCGCGACGGCCTCGACGTTCGCGGCATAGCCACCGGGTGAGCGAACGAAGGTGTCTTCGCCGTTGTCGGCGACTGCCAGGAACTCCTCCGAGGCCGACCCGCCCATCGCGCCCGAGGTCGCCTTGACGATCACGTACTCGAACCCGAGCCGGTCGAAGATCCGGATGTAGGCCTGCTTGTGGGCCTCATAGGACGCCGCGAGCCCGGCGTCGTCGACGTCGAAGGAGTAGGAGTCCTTCATCACGAACTCACGCCCACGCAGCAGGCCGGCGCGCGGCCTGGCCTCGTCCCGATACTTCGTCTGGATCTGGTACAGCGCCAGCGGCAGATCCTTGTAGGAGGAATAGAGGTCTTTGACCAGCAGCGTGAACATCTCTTCGTGGGTTGGGCCGAGCAGGTAGTCGGCGCCCTTGCGGTCGCGCACCCGGAACAGATTCGCGCCGTACTCGGTCCACCGGCCGGTCGCCTCGTAGGGCTCCCGCGGCAACAAGGCGGGGAAATGGACCTCCTGCGCCCCGATGGCGTCCATTTCCTCGCGGACGACACGCTCGACGTTCTTCAGCACGCGCAGCCCCAGCGGCAGCCAGCTGTAGATCCCCGGGGCGGCTCGCCTGATGTAGCCGGCGCGCACCAGCCAGCGATGGCTCGGCACCTCGGCATCGGCGGGATCCTCACGCAGGGTGCGGACGAAAAGCTTCGTCATCCGGGCAATCACGGTCGACCTCACTAACGACTCGGGGATGGCGACTCACCGACGCACCACCCTACCCAGCGGCACCGTCCCGCGAACAACGAGTTCGGCCCACGCGGCCCGGGCATGTCGACCGAATCCGGGCACTAGGCTCGCCAGCCAGGCGCGGTTCGGAACCGGGGGGCGCGGCGTGGAACTCCTGCTCATGCTCGTGGCCTGCATGGTGGTGGTCGTTGCCGTCACGATGCTGGCCCGCAAGATCCGCCTGTCCGCCCCCCTCCTGCTGGTCGTGGTGGGCGCGGCCGTCTCCTACGTCCCGAACATCGAGATCCCGACACTCGAACCCGAGGTCATCCTGCTGGGCGTCCTGCCGCCGCTGCTCTACTCCGCTTCGGTGAGGACGTCCCTGGTCGACTTCAGAGCCAACCTGACCGCGATCGGCTGGCTCTCGGTCGGCCTGGTGCTGTTCACCGCGCTGGGTGTGGGGCTGGTGGCCTTCTGGATGCTGCCGATCCCCTTCGCCGCCGCGTTCGCCCTCGGCGCGATCGTGGCTCCACCCGACGCCGTGGCGGCCACCGCCGTCGCGAGACAGATCGGTCTGCCCAGACGCGTCGTGACGATCCTCGAGGGCGAGTCGCTGGTCAACGACGCGACCGCCCTGGTGGCCCTGCGCACAGCCCAGGGCGCCCTCTTGGCGACCGTGTCGGTCGGAGGGGTGCTCCTCGACTTCGGCGAGGCGGTCATCATCGCGGTGCTGGTCGGCGTGGCCACCGCGGTGGTGATGGGCTGGCTGTTCCGGCTGACCAACGACCCGGTGCTGTCGACGACCATGACGTTCGGCGTCCCATTCATCGCTTTCGCCGGCGCGGAGGTCTTTCATGCCTCCGGGGTGTTGGCCGTGGTCATCGCCGGGTTGCTGATCGGGCATATGACCCCGCGGTTGCGATCAGCTCCGGCACGGGTGGCGACCTGGCTGAACTGGAGCACGATCCAGTACGCGCTGGAACATGTCGTGTTTCTGCTGATCGGGCTGCAGACCAAGACCATCCTCGCCGACGCCCACTCCTTCCCCCTGGACGACGGGCAGATCGCACTCACCGGGGCGGCCGTCCTGGTCGCCGTGATCTTCCTACGAATCGTGTGGGTCATGCTGACTCGCCTCGCCCTGCGCACCAGGGACAACAACCCCGCCAAGCTCAAGGAGTCGGTGGTCATCTCCTGGGCCGGGATGCGGGGGGTGGTGACGCTGGCGGCCGCCATGTCGCTGCCCAACTACACCCCGTTGCGGCCCGTGCTCGTCCTGATCGCCCTGGCGGTAACCGTCGGGACGTTGCTGCTCCAGGGCTTGACCCTGCCCTGGCTGGTCCGGCGCCTGCGGGTCAGCGGCCCCGACCCACGCGAGGACGCCCTGCAGGAGACCCTGATCACCCAGCGCGCCATCGAGGCCGGGCTCGCAGC
>JBDHZK010000195.1:0-3813 GCA_039811865.1 Propionicicella sp.
CGCCTGCTTCCCGAGCGCGCGATGACGACCATCGCCGACCGGATGGCGGGACTGCTGCAGCGCTGATTCAGCCGGCGGCGACGAGCCGCTGAAGCACCTGAGCCAGCTCGACCGGGCTCGTTTCCTGCAGGTTGTGCGATCCGGACACCCGGACGACTCGCGCGTCCGGGCGCAGGGCGGTGAAGCGGGCCAGCGTGTCGGCGTCCACGATCGACTGTGAGGCCACGACCAGATCGATCGGGACGTCCGAGTGCGCGATCGCCTCCCACAGCAAGTCCGAGCCATGGCCGGCCATCGCCCGGCCACCGAGTTGGCCGAAGTGATGCTTCCAGATGACGTGGCCGTCCGGGCTGATGCGGGTGTTCAGAAAGACGCCGCGCTCAAGCTTCGCCCGCGAACCGCCGCCCAGGCCGAAGGCGAGGGCGCGTTCCACGATCTCCTCGCGGGAGGCGAAGGACGTCGGACCGTCCAGGAAGGACGCCACCGTCCTGGCGGCCTCGGGAGCCAGCGGCAGGATGTCGACCAGAACCAGCCGCCCAAAGCCTGGTTGAGTGTCCCGGATGCACTGCAGCGCGATCAGCCCCCCCAGTGAATGCCCAACCAGAGCGGGCCGCGCAACCGTCCAGCCGCTCGCGGCGGCCGCGGCGAGCGAATCCTCCAGGGCCGGCGCGAGCGCGGCCGGCGAGTAGTCGGCGTCCGCACGCCAAGGCGAGTCGCCATGCCCAGGCAGGTCCAGTGCCAAGAAGTCGTCCCGCCCGGCCCAGGCCAGCAACGTCGAGTCCCAGGTATGGGCGTTCAGGGCCGCCCCGTGGGCGAGGACGACTTCGGCGGCGCCGCTCCCCCAGCGCAGCGCGCTCGTCGCGGCGCTCGGCCGGACCCGCCGAAGGCTGGGCAGCGGCCGTTCACGCCCAACCGCGACGCCGTCCGATGCCAGAAATGAGAACTCGGTGCGCTCGTCGATGTTCACCACGACAGCATCGGGCACTCCGGGAGGCTGGCGCTTACGGGCCGCGCCGTTTAGCTGTGAATCCACCCGGCATATGCCGGGCAAATCAACAGCCAACACGCGCCGCTGTCTGCAACCGGCCTCAGAACACACGATCGCCCCCCGTTGCCGGAGGGCGATTGCTGTGCGCCGCCAGGGACTCGAACCCCGAACCCGCTAGTTAAGAGCCAGCTGCTCTGCCAGTTGAGCTAGCGGCGCGCGAGAAGGAACATTACCCCACCGGGCTGGGGTTGTCGAAACGGACGGCCGCCGCCGGGGAGGTTCCCGGCGGCGGCCGCGTTCGTCACACCCGGAGTTGGCGGACTACTTGACGCCACCTGCGGTCAGGCCGGCAACGATGCGGCGCTGGAAGATCAGCACCGCGATCAGCAGCGGCACGGTGATCAACACGCCGGCGGCCATGATGGTCCCCCAGGGAGTGTCGAAGCCGTACGCACCGGTGAACTTCGAGATCGACACCACGGCGGTGTACATCTCGGGCTTCGTGCCGAACGTAAGGGCGATCATGTACTCGTTCCAAACCGCGATGAAGGTGAGGATCGCGGTGGTGAACACGCCCGGCGCGGCCAGCGGAAGGATGACCTTCGTGAAGGCCTGGCCGGGGGTGCAGCCGTCCACCATGGCGGCCTGCTCCAGTTCGACCGGGAGCTGGCGGAAGAACGAGGTCAGGTTCCACACGCAAAGCGGCAAGCCGAACGACAGCGACGGGATGATCAGCGCCTGATAGGTGTTCATCCAGTCCAGCGGAAGAGCCGGGTAGGCGCCCGTGAACAGCTTGAACAGCGGGATCAGCAAGGTGATGCCGGGGAACATCGAGCAGGCGATGATGATCGACAGCACGAGGCCCTTGAGCCGGAAGCGCAGGCGCGCCATGGCGTAGGCGGCCAGGATTCCGAACACCAGCGTCAGAATCGTCGTCACCAGCGACACGATGATCGAGTTGACCAGGGCCGTCCCGAACCCGTTGCGGGGATCGAACACGGCGACGAAGTTCTGCAACGAAGCCGGGTTCGGCAGCAGGTCGGTGCTGCGGCCGTCCTTCGGGTCGCGCAGGGACGAAACGACCATCCAATAGAACGGCAGGACGCAGTACAAGACGATGAACGCCATGCCGACGATGCTGCCGATGGTGCCCATCCAGTATTTCGCGTCGCGCTTCGGCTTGTTCAGCAGGGCGATCTCTTCGGCTGTCGCCCGAGTCTGGCCGTCGTCGGCGACCGGCCTGGCCTTGGTATCGGCGCTCATGCCGCCGCCTCCCCACTGGTGATCGTGGCGGCCTTGGCCAGGCGCTTTTGCCGCTTCTTCTTCTCCGAGATCGCCTTGAGTTCTTCGTCGCCCACGACATCCGCGCCGAGGAACTTAACGAACAAGAAGGCGACCAACACGATGTACAAGAACAGCAGGATCGAATATGCCGCGGCGGGTCCGAATCTGCTCTCCAAGTTCTCGTTGTAGGCGAACATCGAAATGGTCTCGACCGAGTACTTGCCCTTGCCGATCATGCCCATGGGCAGGTCGAACATGCGCATGGTATCGAGCGTGCGGAACAAGACCGCCACGACGAGCGCGGGTTTGACCATCGGCAACGTGATCCTGGTGAACTGCTGCCAAGCGCTGGCACCGTCCACCTTCGCCGCCTCATAGACCTCGGCCGGAATCGTCTGCAAGCCGGCGAGTGTGAGCAATCCGATGAACGGCGCCGTCTTCCAGACGTCGGAGATGATGATGGCCCATTGCGACAGCCAGCTGTCACCCAGCCACAGCGGCGGGTTGGCGGGGTCGGCACCCAAGAGCTTGTTCATGATGCCCTGGGAATCGAAGACCAGGCCCCACATCTTCGCCGAGACGATGGTGGGGATCGCCCAAGGGACCAGGATGGCCGCCCGGACCAGGCCGCGTCCCTTGAACGCCTTCGCCATGATGATCGCCATCGCGACGCCGAGCACGGTCTCGATCGAGACACAGACCACGGTGAAGAAAGTCGTGTTCAAGAATGCGTTGATGAGGCGATCCATGCTGCCCCACACCGCCGAGACCTTCTGCGGGTTGGCGAAAATGTCGGTGAAGTTCTGCAGGCCGACAAACTTCTCGCCGGACATCACCTGGCCCGTGTTCGGGTCAATGCCGTCGAGCTTCTTGAAGAACGACTCGCGGATCGACATGAAGATCGGGATGCCCACGACCAACAGGATGACCAGCATCGTCGGGGAGATCAGGATCGCGGCCAGGGTGTCCTGACCGTCGCTGAGCGGATTCTTCTTCCGCTTCTCAACTGCTGGGGAACCAGCTGACACTTCTTCGTGCCTCCTCTCTTACGCGCTTCGGGGTGGGCACCCGATCTCGCGGACGCCCACCCCGAGTGCGACTAGTTCCTGACTAACCGACCAGCTGGGTCAGCTTGGTTTGCAGCTCATCGAACGAGGTCTTCGGATCCTTGTAGGTGTCCGGGTTGATCACCGCGTACGTCGCATCCTGGATGGCCAGGGTCACGTCGCCGTACTTGACGGCCTTCGGGCGCGGCTTGGCGTTCTTGATCGAGTCGCCGAGGTCCTTCAGGTACGGGAACTGAGCCTGCAGGGCGGTGTCGCCGTACAACTCTTCGAGGGTCGGAGCCAGCGAAGCGGTCTTCAGGCGCCGGGTCTGGTTGGCCTTGGAATCCATCCACAAGATGAAGTCGCGAGCGGTTCCCTTGTTCTTGGCGAACGGCGAGATGCCGTAGCTGTGGCCACCGAGGGTGGAAACGCCGGGACCGTTCAGGCCCGGGATCGGGGCAACGGCGAACTTGTCCTTGATCGCGGCGTCCTTGC
>JBDHZK010000196.1:0-3810 GCA_039811865.1 Propionicicella sp.
GCTGACGAGGTCACGAATGGTGTCCCACATCATCCCCCGGGTGCGCGGATCGAGGCCGGTGGTGGGTTCGTCCAAGAAGATCAGCGGCGCCCTGGTGATCAAGCTGGCCGCCAGGTCCAGCCGCCGGCGCATGCCCCCGGAGAACGCCGACAGCGGCTTCTTTGCAGCCTCCTCAAGGCCGAACTGGCCAAGCAGCTCGTCGGCGCGTCGCCGGGCGGTCGTTGCCGGCAGGCCGTGCAGCCGGCCGAACATCCACAGGTTCTCGATCGCGGTCAGTTGCTCGTCCACCGAGGCGTACTGACCGGTGACGCCCAGTAGTTGACGAACCTGATGCGGCTGACTCGCGACATCGAAGCCGAAGATCGCCGCGCGCCCGCTATCGATCCGCAGCAGCGTGGCGAGCATGCGCAACACCGTCGTCTTGCCGGCCCCGTTCGGGCCGAGCACGCCCAGGATTTCGCCCGGGGCGACCTCGAAGCTGACCTGGTCGACGGCGCGTTTTTCACCGAAGGACTTGATTAGCGTGTCCGCGAACACCGCCGGCGCGGATCCGGTGGGCTTGAAAGCTGTCATGGGATCGAGCCTGCCGGATGGCACTTTCGAGGTGCTTTCAGCCGACTCTCGGCTCAGGCCCAGCCGCTTTCAATCAGCCGTGGACCCCATCGTCGGGTCGAGCTTCAAGGGCTGTTGCGCCACGAAGCCGGAAGCCCGGGTGGGTGGGCCGCCTGGCCAGGCGGTGTGGAGCCGCACCCGCCGCAAAGCTCCGGCCGATTGACCGGGTGGTCGACACGTCGAGGGGCGCGGCCCCGCTCCAGATCCAGGGCGGGGTGACTCGTGGAGCAGGGAGCCTGCGTCGGGTGGCTGGCAAAGCGGTGCCTGCAGACGCGAGCTAGGATCGCGCGATCATGGCTGACGTGGGGACGCACCGGAGAGACCTGAGCCTGCTCCCGAAAGCCCACCTGCACCTGCACTTCACCGGGTCGATGAGTGTCTCGACGCTGCGGCGCCTGGCGCAGGCCGAAGACGTCGAAATCCCCGAGCGCCTGCTGGACACCCGCGCCTTGGAGGTGCCAGCGAACGAACGCGGTTGGGCGAAGTTCCAGCGTGCGTACGACTTGGCTCGTCGCGTCGTCCGCAGCGAGGCCGCGATGCGGGAGGTCGTCGCCCAAGCGGCCCTGGACGACGCCGCCGAGGGTTCGCGGCGCCTGGAGCTACAGGTCGACCCAACCTCGTATGCGCCCTGGGTGGGAGGGCTGCAGCCGGCGCTCGAGATCGCCAGCGATGCGGCGATCCAGGCCAGCGCCGCCACCGGGGTGCAGGTGGCGCTGATCGTCGCAGCCTCGCGCCTGCGGCATCCGTTGGACGCCCGCACCCTGGCCAGGATCGCCGCAAAGCGGGCTGGGGACGCACCCGGGGACGTGGTCGGCTTCGGACTGTCCAACGACGAGCGGCACGGCAACACCTCGGAGTGGGAGATCGCCTTTCGCATCGCCCGCCGGTCCGGGCTGGCCGGCGTCCCGCACGGCGGCGAACTACGCGGCCCCGACCACATTCAGAAGGTGCTCGACCATCTGGAGCCCGCCCGCCTGGGCCATGGTGTCCGCGTCGGCGAGGACGCCGACTTGCTGCGCCGGGTGGTCGACCGGGGCATCGCGCTCGAGGTATGTCCGATGTCGAACGTGCACCTCGGCGTCTACCACGCCGCAGCGGACGTCCCCTTGCGCCGCCTCGTGGACGCCGGTGCACGCGTCGTTCTGGGCGCCGACGACCCCCTGTTGTTCCACTCCAGGCTCACCGACCAGTACGCCGTCGCCCGAGACGTCCACGGTTTCGACGATTCGGAACTGGCCGAACTGGCGCGCACCAGCATCCGGGCGTCCTTCGCGGCGGACATAGACAAGTCGGCCTGGCTCGCTCAGGTGGACGCCTGGCTCGCGTCCCCGGCGCTCGCCGGCGGCGCGAGTGGGAACCAGCACGCTGCCGCCTGAGGTCAGGCACAGTCGATGCTGCCCTTCAGGCGCACCTTGAAGACGTGATTGCTGATCTTCTCCAGTTCCAGGTCGAAGTCGGCATGTTTGAGGTCGGCCCCGGCGTGCACCGTCCCGTTCAGTTGCGCGCCGTTGGCGTAGGTGGCGCGCTCGGTGTTCAACGCGACGGTGATGTGATCCGGGGAGGGCCCCTGAACCGTCAGCGACCATCCCTTGCCGCCCAGCTCCTTGGCGGTCACCGAGTACTTCAGACCCGATTTCAGGGCCGGAAACGAATAGTCGCAGTGGCCTCCCGCGCCCGACAGCGAGATCGTGTAGTCGCCGCTGGCGGTAACGCTGGCCTTGTTGCGTGACTTCGTCGGGGTCGCCTTGGGAGTGGCTTTGGCGGTGGTCTTGGTGGCGCTGGGTGAGGGGGTGGGCATCGCCGAGCTTCGAGCGGGCGGGACCGCCGCCGGCTGCTGTGCGCAGGCGGTGAGCAGGGCAGCGGTCAGCAATCCTGCCGCTAGTCGGACGCGCATGGGAGACTCCTTTCGCCAGCGAGAGTTTAGGGCCCACTGAAGCTGCCGAGACGCTGGCCTAGACGTGTCAGGAGACCCGATGCGTGCACTGTTGACCGGCCTGATCGCCGTCGTCGCCGTTTCGGGCTGCGCGATGCCGAGCACGGTTCCGGTCAACTCGACCGCCTCGCCCGTCATCACGCGCTCGACCGAGGTGACACCGACCGGGATGCCGTCGTCCGTCGACGGGCTGAATCGGCTCGTCCTGAATCCGCCGAGCAAGCTGGGCCCCGCCTGGCATCTGGCCTTCAAGATCGGTTATGGCAGCCAGCCCGCGCTGCTGGGAACCTATCTCGGCGGCGACGGGAACGGGCTGCACATCGGTCCTGACTACGGGACGCAGGCACCGGACGGCACCTGGTGGTTCCTCGACCCGGCGAAGGTCCGGCTGGCGCACTATTCGGCGACGGGCGCCTACCTCGGCCAGTCGTTGCCGCCGAAGCGCTTCCTCGGCGGCGGCCGGTTCCTGGAGTACCAGCGCCTCACGGCACTGGCCGACGGCACCTTGGTCGCGCACAGCACTTCGGTGAACGAAGCTGGACTGTTGATCCGCTCACCGGACGGCGCCTACGACCAACTCGCCCTGCGGGACTACTTCTCGGCGCAGACCACCGACGGCAAGTACGAGTACGGCTTCATGGCCGGGCGCCTCGTCCGCCTGGACCCCAGCACGGGACGCGACACCCCGGTTACCCGGTTCGTCGGCCCCGGTGGGAGCAGTTTCTCGGTGACCCGGGCGGACGGCGGCGTCGGCGTCGTCATGCGGACGGGCACGGCGGCGCTCCCGGTCGTGGCCGCGTCCTTCCCCACACTCCCCGTCCAACTCAACGTCGAGGCGACACCCGGCGCCGACGGCGTCCTGAACCTGCTGCTGACGGGCATCGTCGAACCCGCCGGCGCCAGCCCTAGCACTGTGATCGGGTTTGTTCGACTGGACGCCGAAGCACGGGTGGTCAGCTTGGAGGACGTCCGCGACCCCACCAGCGCGGCCGATCCGGCGTCCGGGTTGCACCTCGGGGTTCGCCTGGACGACTCCTCACCCTGGCTCATGTTCGTCGACAGCGACGGCGTCCGGGTCTACCGCCGCGGCTGAGCAGGCGCCCGGACTATCCTCGACATCCCTTGACCGACCAGGCGGGACACCTCCGCTCGGGTTGGCCTGGGGCCGAGTTCTCCCGGCCCGATCGGGCGCCCGACCACCACCCGTACCAGGGTTTCGCGCAGCCACGGCACGAAGACCTGCAGCGTCGCGGCGGCCCGCTCGC
>JBDHZK010000197.1:0-3739 GCA_039811865.1 Propionicicella sp.
CGATGGTGAACCCCGCCGCCGGCAAGGCGGCGCGGTAATACGTCAGCAAAGCGGGCGCGGCGGGTTGAGAGAACACGAGCGTGACCACGTTCGGCTGGTCCACGCGCAGGTGCAGCGTGGCATCGGCCGGCACCGACAGACGATCGATCGGACCGTTGCGAAAACCGAGTTCGCGCAGCGTCCGTCCCCCGCTCGGGATGCTCACCGAGGACGCCGGTGCGGTCGGCTCGGGCGGGAGCGGACCGGCCGTCGAGCAGCCCGTCAGCGCGAGCGCCAACGCCGCGACGGTCACGCTGATTCCACCGGGGCGCCTGGACACCCGCCTTAGGCTAGCGCGATAGCCTGCTTGGGTCATGAGCAGCGAAGTGAGCCTCCCCGCCCCCGCGCGAAGTCGCGTCCCCGCACCGATCCGCGCGATGCGTCCCAAGCAGTGGGTCAAGAACGTGCTGGTTCTGGCCGCCCCGGTGGCCGCCGGACGGCTCTTCGAGTTGCGCATCCTGGCCGAATCGGCGTGGGCGTTCGTGGCGTTCTCCCTGGTCAGTGCAGCGGTCTACCTGGTCAACGACGTCCGCGACGTGGAGGGCGACCGGCTTCACCCGAAGAAGCGCTTCCGGCCGATCGCGGCCGGTGAACTGTCGCCGCGGACCGCACTCATCCTGGCTGTCTTCTGCCTCGCCATCGGCGTCGGGCTGGGTTTTTGGGTCGCGCCCCTGCTCGGGGTCACGGTGGCGGTGTATTTCGCCTTGCAGGTGCTCTATTCGATCTTCTTGAAGAATCAGCCGATCATCGACCTGGCCATGGTGGCCTCGGGATTCCTGCTGCGAGCGATCGCGGGCGGCGTGGCGTCGGGCATTCCGTTGTCCCAGTGGTTCTTGCTGGTGGCGTCATTCGGATCGCTGTTCATGGTCGCCGGAAAGCGTTATTCCGAACTCGTCGAGCTCGGCCCCGAGGCCGGGACGCGGGCATCTTTGGAGCGCTATTCGCTGACCTACCTTCGTTTCGTGTGGACGACCTCGTGCACGGCGGTGATCATGTCGTACAGCCTGTGGGCCTTCGACCAGCGCGGCCAGGGACCGTGGGGGGTCGCCTGGACGGCCATCTCCATCGCCCCCTTCACCCTTGCTCTGTTGCGATATGCGATGGAGATCGACGCGGGCCAGGCGGGCGAGCCGGAGGACGTGGTGTTGTCCGATCATGTGCTCCAGGGGCTGGGCCTGCTCTGGGCGATTCCGGTTTGCGTCGCCGTTTTCGGCTGATTGCCGTCGAATCGGCTTATACCCACGCTTTGAGCCATCCCGGCCGCTGACCATTCTCCGGAAGCCCACCGTCCCAATCGAGACGCCGGGCTAGCTTGGCGTGAAATGAGCACGCACTCGTCAGCGCCCCGCCTACGCGTTTCGACCCCGGACCAGGCGATCGACTTCGACACGGACTTCATCGTCGGTAGAGACGATGCCTGCGACCTGGTGATCCGCCACCCGGACGTCTCCCGCCGCCACCTTGAAATCCGCCAAAGCGGTGAGACTTGGTACGTGCTGGACGCCGGCAGCACGAACGGCAGTTTCGTGGCCGGCCGGCGCATCGCCCTCGAGCCCGTCATCGCCGCCCTGGACATCGCCGTCGGCGGCCTCCAGGGCGTTCCGATCCGGGTCGAGCCGATCCCCGCCGTCTTGCCTGCCCAGGGCAGGGCGGACGGGCTTCGCGACGACAAGCCGCCGCACACGAATCCCCGCCGCGGCGCGGGCTTGGAGAGGTCGCCCGCCGGCTGGCTGCTGGCCGCGCAGGCGCCGCCCGGCCACTTCGAGCACGGCCACACGGTCATCCCCGAGCACAGCCGATCGTCCACGCTCACGATCGGGCGGACCGCGAACAACGACATCGTGCTGGACGACCCGCTCGTCTCCCGCCGGCATGCCACCCTCCACCGCGGCCGGGCGGCGACCCTGACCGACCTGGGCAGCTTCAACGGCACCTTCGTCAACGGCTCGCGCATCCACGGCTCGGTCCGGCTGAACAGCGGCGACCAGGTCAGTTTCGGCAGCCAGACCTTCGTCTGGGACTCCGAGCAGCTTTCCGCCAAGGTCACGCGGAACGACCTCACGCTGTTCGTCCAAGACGTCTCGGTGACCGTCAAGGGCGGGAAGCGCCTGCTGGACTCGGTGAACTTCGCCCTCGAACCGTCGTCCCTGACAGCGGTGATCGGACCGTCCGGCGCCGGAAAATCGACGCTGCTCGGTTCGTTGACGGGCCTGCGCCCGGCGAACCACGGCACGGTGATCTGGCAGGGCCACGACCTCTACTCCCACTACGCCCAACTGCGCTACCAAGTCGGGCTCGTCCCGCAGCAGGACATCCTGCATCCGCAGTTGACCGTTCGGCAGGGGCTGGAGTACGCGGCGCGGCTTCGCCTGCCTCCGGACACGACCCCAGCCGAACGCAGCAGGCGGATCGACACCGTGATCAGCCAGATGCAGTTGGAGCGCCAAGCGGGCAACCGGATCGGCACGCAGCTCTCGGGCGGACAGCGCAAGCGCGTGTCGATCGCCACCGAGCTGTTGACCGCCCCGCCGCTGCTGTTCCTGGACGAGCCCACCTCCGGGCTCGACCCGGGTCTCGACCGCGAGGTCATGCACCTGCTGCGCCGCCTGTCCGACGAAGGCCGCGTCGTGATGGTCGTCACCCACTCGGTGTTGGCGCTGGACGTCTGTGACAACGTCTTGGTCCTTGCTCCGGGCGGGCGGGTCGCCTACTTCGGCCCCCCGCAGGGCGTCCTGACGTACTTCGGGTGCCAGGACTATCCCGAGGTTTTCCGCCTGCTCGACCAGCCCGAACTGGTCAAGCGTCTGCCCGAGCGTCGCACCGGGGCGCTGCCCACCGGCTCGATCCACGTCGACGCGGGCCCGCCCGCGCCACCGCCCCAGCAGTCGGTGCTGCGCCAGTTGGGGACGCTCGTGGAGCGCAACCTCGCGGTGACGGCGTCCGACAAGCTGCTGCTGGCTCTGCTGATCGGGATGCCACTGGTCCTGGCGGTGCTGGGCCGCGTCGTCCCGGGCGACGCCGGCCTGTCGATCCAAGAGACCAAGACCGCCGCCGGGTTGTTCAACGGCGCCGAGGCGTCCCAACGGCTGACGATCCTGATCGTCGCCGCCGCATTGATGGGCGTCTCGATCACCATCCGCGAACTGGTCAAGGAGCGGCCGATCTTCCGGCGCGAGTACGCGGTCGGGCTCTCTCCGGGCGTGTACTTCCTCAGCAAGGTGCTGGTGCTCGGGGCTGCGGCGTTTTGTCAGGGGGTGCTGGTCACGTTCTTGGCCACGATCGGCCTGCCGGGACCCGACGATTCGGGCGTGTTGGGGATGGGCTGGTTCGAGATCGCGCTCGCCGTCGGGCTCCTCACCTTCACGATGGCCGTCGTCGGTTTGACGGTTTCGGCCCTGGTCACCAGCTCGGAACAGACGATGCCCGCCCTGGTGGGTCTGGTGATGGTGCAGTTGGTGCTGTCCGGCGCCCTGGTCAAGGTCGCGGGACGAGACGTCCTGGAGCAGATCGCATGGACGGCGCCGGCCCGCTGGGCGTTCGCGGCCGCGGCCGCCTCCGTGGACTGGAACAAGTCCTTGGAGAGCATCCCGGACTCCACGATCGACGAGTTGTTCAAGCACACCGCCCGCCAGTACGCCTTCGACCTCTCGATGATGGGCATCTTGTGCGTGCTGACCCTATTGGTGGGCTTGGCCCTGAC
>JBDHZK010000198.1:0-3734 GCA_039811865.1 Propionicicella sp.
TGGGCTTGAGATTCAGCGCCTTCGCCTCGCGTTCGAGGCTGGAACGGCGCAACTCCATGCGTTCGGCATCGGAAAGCTGCCGGACGCGCGCAGGGTGCGAAGGCCGCCACTCGCCGCTGGAGACGGTGGCAGGCGTGGTTGGATCCGACGAACAAGCGGTCAGTGCCGTAGCCAGAGTGGTGACCACGAGAATCCACCTAGCTACAAATAACCTCATGTGGCTATTTGCCGGCCGCCAGGGGCGGCGCGCAATAGCCGCCTGACGCGATCAACCCCGCGGCGGTCAGGCCGATCGTCGCGGAGGCGGCTAGTCGGGTCCAACTCTTGTTCTTCTTCATTTGTCTCCTAACGGGTGGGCGACGAACCGGCTCGGCCACTGTAACAGGCCGGGGGGGTGTCCAAATTGGAGCGGAATCCACCCGAGCGACGGTCTTGTGAAGAAATACCACTAAAGACCCAAGAGATGGGGCATTTCTCATCCCCAGTCAGCGCACCGTGAGCCCCCGGCGGGCGCGCATCCGGCGGGCGAGGGCACCGAAGGCGGCGTCCGCGGCCATGCCGATAATCAGAATCACGATCATTCCCGCCATCAGGCCCGCGGCGTCCCCGAATTCCTGGGCGAAAGCGAGCCGGTTGCCCAGCGCAATGGCCCCGGGAATCACGACGAGCAGTTCGCCGGCCATCAGGGAGCGCCAGGCAAAGGCCCAGCCCTGGTTGAGCCCGCCGACGTAGGCAGGCAGCGCCGCCGGGATGACGATGTGCCGATACAGCGTCCAGCCCCGGGCGCCCAGCACTTGGCCGAGGCGGAAGTATGCGGGTGGGACTTGGTCCACGCCGGTCAGGACGCCGTTGGCGACGCTGGGCGCCGCGCCGAGGACGACGACGAACGTGATCGCCTGCTCGCCGAGCCCCAGCAGCAGGATCGCCAGCGGGAACCAGACGACCGACGGCATGGTCTGCAGCCCGGTGATCAGCGAACCGATCGCCGAGCGCAGTAGCTTGAACCGCGCCGAAGCCAGGCCGATGGCCGTCCCGATCGCCACCGCTAGGCCGAAGCCGACGACGGCGCGGGTGAGGGTGCGTCCCAGGGCGGGCCAGAACTCGGGGTCGACCAGGGTCCGGCCCAGTTCGCCGAAGACGGTGACCGGTCCGGGCAGCAGGTACTCCGGACGCAACCGCAGCCACACGATCACCTGCCATGCGGCCAGCAGGATCGCCGCGGCCAGCAGCATCGGGACGAGCTCGCGGCGCCACCACGGCGCCTGCCGCGGGCCGGTCGCCGTCCGCGCCTCAGATGTCGAAGTAGTCGCTGACGTCATGGGCGGCCACCTCCTCCTTCAGCCGGACGGTCAGGTCGCTGGCCATCGCCGAGACGCCGGGGGAGTCCATCACCCGAGGCCGCGGCAACGGGTCAGTTTGAATGTGGATCACCCGGCCCGGCCGTGACCCCATCAGGACGGAGCGGTCGGCCAGCCGGACGGCCTCGCGCACGTTGTGGGTGACGAACAGCACGGTGAACCCGACCTCTTGCCAGACGCTTTCGATCAGGTCGTGCATCTGGTCGCGGGTCATGGCGTCCAGGGCCCCCAGCGGCTCGTCCATGCAGACGATCGCGGCCTCCTGGGCAAGGACGCGGGCGAGCGCCACCCGCTGTCGCATGCCGCCGGACAGCTCGTGGGGACGCTTGTCCGCCGCCTGCCCGAGCCGGACCTTGGCCAGCAACTCACGGGCGCGCTCCCGGCGTTCGGCCAAGTCGGCGCCGCGTAGCCGCAGGGCGAGCTCGACATTCTGGGCTGCGGTCAGCCACGGCAGGAGCGTCGACTCCTGGAACATCAAGGCGACTCCGCCGGTAGCGGTCACCGTGCCGGAAGTGGGCTCGTCCAGCCCGGCGACCAGCGACAACATGGTCGACTTACCGCAGCCGGACCCGCCGACGATGGCGACGAACTCCCCGGGTGCGATGTCCAGGTCGACGCCCTCCAGCGCGGTGACGGCCTGGCTGCCGCGTCCGTGAATCTTGCCGACGCCCTCGAGACGGACCCGGCCGCGTGCGTCGCTCACGACGTACCGACCCCAGGCTTGCCGCGGGCCGAAAGCGCGGTGTTCAACACGTTGACGTCGTACAACTTTGCGAAGTTGTCGCTGGACTTCTTCGGCAACAGCCCGATCTTGTCGGCGTGCTCCGCGGACGTCCGCAGGGTCGCGGCCAGCGGGTTGGCCAGGAACTCCAGCTTCGACCAGGACTTCTCCAGCACCGACGCCTTCAACTCCTGGCTGGTGATCTTCTTGATCTGCTCGGCCAGCGTTTTTCGCGACCCGGCGGCGTCGGCGGCGATGGCGTCCAAGGCGTCCAGGTGGGCGTCGATGAACGCGCGGACGCCCGCCGGATTCGACTGCAAGAAATCGGTCCGGGCGATCACGTTCGTCACCACGAACTGGCGGTTCGGCCACAGGTCGCGCTCGTCGACCAGCACCTTTCCGCCGGCCTCCACGAGGCGCGTGGCGAACGGTTCGGGCAGCCAGCCGCCGTCGATCGAGCCGGACGAGAACGCCTGGACGGCCGCCGAGTTCGCCTGCGGCAGGATCGAGACGTCGCCGCCGCCGTCCTTGTCGGTCTTCAGGCCGTGATCGGCCAGCCAGAAGCGCAGCGCGACATCCTGGGTGTTGCCGAGCTGCGGCGTGGCGAGCTTCTTGCCCTTGAGTTGCGCAGGGCTCGTGATCGTCGGCTTGACTACGAGGGACGCGCCGCCGGAGGTGCTCCCGGAGATCACCCGGATCCCCTGGCCGCCCGACTGGATGTAGGCGGTCACGGTCGGGTTCGGACCGATGTAGGAGATGTCCAGGCTGCCCGACAAGATCGCCTGGATGACGTCCGGTCCGGCGTTGAACGACTTGGTCGCGACGTCCGCGCCGATCCGCTTGGTGAACAGTCCGGTGGCGTCTGCGATCAGGCCCGGCGCGTGGGTGAGGTTCGGAAAGTAGCCGACTCGGACGGGGTTGCCGCCAGAACTCGAGCAGGCGCCGAGCGTCCCACCAAGTGCGGCCAAAGCGGACGCTCCGACGGCAGCGCGCAGGGCCGCGCGGCGACTCAGGCGGAACTGAGGTGCGGTCATGAAGTGCTCCTTACGGGGTGGGGCACGCGGAGCCGGGCATGACGATCGACCGGGCCTCGCGGGCCCGGTCGGTGGTGGGATCGGCGGGCGCGCTCAAAGCCCGCAACACATGTCGGCGCGCGCAACCGTCCCGGCGGCGACCGCGGGGACGACGTAGCTCGAACCGAACATGCGCGGAAACTTAGCAGCTTGCCTGCCGGCATTCGGGATTCGCGTCTCGTTTCGTGGGCGCGGCGCAGTCGTCGCGCGTCTGCCGCACTGGCTCGCCGGGGCATCGCTGAGGGCTTCGGGAACGTCGAGCCGGTCGGGGCGCTCCGCAACCGCGTCCCGGCAAGCGCTCGGGAACGGCGAGGGCTTCGGTTAGGTGTCGAGGGCTTGTGTTGTGGGGAGGTCCTCGGTGGGTTAGGGGAGTCTTCGGCGAGGGCTTCGGTTAGGTGTCGAGGGCTTGTGTTGTGGGGAGGTCCTCGGTGGGTTAGGGGAGTCTTCGGCGAGGGCCCCGCCAGGTGGCGAGGGCTGCTGACGTGGATGGCGGCGACGGCGCCGAGGACGCCCCGCCGCCGGCGTCCTCGGCGTGCGAGAATCGCGGCGTGACTTCGACCTCTGCCGCGCCCCGGGTAGTCA
>JBDHZK010000199.1:0-3612 GCA_039811865.1 Propionicicella sp.
TATTTCGGTGGCCGTGGACCCGAGCGAACCGGCTGCATCATGTGCGGCAACTGCATGGTCGGTTGTCGCTACGACGCGAAGAACACCCTGGTCAAGAACTACTTGTGGTTCGCCGAGCGGGTCGGCGTCCGCATCGAGCCGCTGCGGACGGTCGTCGGCGTCGCTCCACTTGATCCGGTCGTCCCCGGCGACGGTTACCGCGTCACCACCGAGGCGACCAACGCCCGGGGGGCGCGCGGACGCCGCAGCGTGAGCGCCGCGCGGGTGGTCCTGGCCGGCGGCGCGTGGGGGACGCAGGAGTTGCTGCACGCCCTCAAGCGGACGTCCCTGCCGGGTTTGTCGGACGCCCTCGGCCGGCTGACCCGGACCAACTCCGAGTCGTTGGGCGGTGCCGTCCTGCGCCGGGTGCCCTCCGGCGTCGACCTCACCCGTGGGCTGGCGATCACCACGTCGTTCCACGTCGACGAACACACTCACGTCGAGAACTGCCGCTACGGCAAGGGATCCAACCTGATGGGAGCACTGGCCGCCGTCCTGGTGGACGCCGAGGCCGGCCGCAGGCTGCTTCGGTTCGCGCTCGAGGTGGGCCGCCACCCGCTGCGGGCCGTGCGGTTCGGGGACGTCCGGCGCTGGTCCGAGCGGGCGGTGATCGCGCTGGTGATGCAAAGCCTGGACAACTCCATCACCGTCTCCGGACGCCCCCGACGCTTTGGGCGAGGCGTCACCTTGACGTCGCGCCAAGGCCATGGCGCACCCAATCCGACGTGGTTTCCGCAGGCCAGCGCGGCCGTCCGGGCGATCACCGCTGCCTTGCACCGAGCCACGGACGTCCCGGCGACGCCTGCCGGGAACCTGACCGCGCTGCTCGACATGCCCCTCACCGCGCACTTCATCGGGGGATGCGTGATCTCGGGCACCCCGTCGGGCGGGGTCGTGGACCTGCGGCACCGGGTGTGGGGTTACGAGGGTCTCTACATCGTGGACGGGTCGACCGTCTCGGCCAACCTGGGCGTCAACCCGGCGCTGACGATCACCGCGCAGGCCGAACGCGCGATCAGCCTTTGGGAGCCGGCCCGGCCCAACGGCGCCCGTCGGGCCAGAGCGCAGTGAGCGTTAGCGGCGAGATCGCCCTTCTAAACGAGTTGCGCGCAAACCCGTTCGCCGCGGCGACGCCGCGCCGCTATCGCGCCGACGGCTCGTCCACGTACATGCCCGGCTCGTCCAGCACCAACCCGGTGCCCCCGGCGGGGTCGAGCAGTTCCCGGGGCGCCAGCGCCCGGGCGAGGTGATAGACGCCGACGGTCACGATCGTCCCGAGCGCGATTCCGCTGAGCGTGAAGGATTCGGTGAACTTCAGCGACACGTTTCCGATGCCGATGATGATCCCGGCTGCGACCGGCACCAGGTTGACCGGATTGCCGAAGTCGACCCCGTTCTCCTTCCAGATCTTCGCGCCGAGCAGGCCGATCATGCCGTACAGGACGACCGTGATTCCGCCGAGCACCCCGCCGGGGGTCGCGGAGATGATCGCTCCGAACTTGGGTGAGAAGCCGAACCCGATCGCGACGACCGCCGCGACGACGTAGGCGGCGCTCGAGTACACCCTGGTGGCGGCCATCACCCCGATGTTCTCGGCGTAGGTGGTGGTCGGCCCGGCCCCGACGGCGGTGGCGATGGTCGAGGCGAGCCCGTCGGCGGCGATGGCGCGGCCCATGTCGGCGTCCAGGGAAGCTCCGGTCATCTCGGCGACCGCCTTGACGTGCCCGGTGTTCTCGGCGATCAGCGCGATCACCACCGGTAGGGCGATCAGCGCGAAGGCGAAGTTGAAGCTGGGCGCGTGCAAGCCGACGACGTTGGTGGCGGCGTTGAGTTTCCAGTTGGTCAGGTCGGAGATCGGGGGGAAGCCGATCCACGGTGCGGCGGCGACCCCCGACCAGTCCACGCGCAGGTGGGTGGTGATCTGGCCGGATCCGGGGGAGTAGCTGGTGATCGGGCCGGAGACCAGGTCGAAGATGTAGCTCAGGGCGTACCCGATGACCAGGCTGAGGAAGATGGCGATCCGGCCGATGAAGCCGCGGACCCCGACACTGAGGACGATCACGATCAGCATCACGAGCACGGCCGTCCACTGGTCCTGAGGCCAATACACGCCGGCCACCACCGGGGCCAGGTTGAAGCCGATCAGCATCACGACCGCACCGGTGACTACCGGCGGTAACGCCTTGTGAATGGCCCGAGCCCCGACGAAGTGGATGATCAGGCCCACGATGAACAGCAACACCCCGACCCAGAGCATTGCCCCGGAGACGTGGGCGGGGTTACCGCCCGCCGCGTAGATGGCCGTGGCGACCCCGACGAAGGACGCCGAGGAGCCTAGGTAGGACGGCACCCGCCCGCGCACGACCGCAAGGAAGATCAGCGTTGCGATCCCGCTCATCATGACGGCCAGCTGCGGGTTCAACCCCATCAGCAGGGGGAACACGAAGGTGGCGCCGAACATGGCCACCACGTGTTGGGCGCCCAGCCCCACCGTCTTTCCCCAGGACAGTCGCTCATCGGGTGCGACGACGGCTCCAGGCTCCAGCGATCCGTTGCCATGCAGCTTCCACAAGGCCATTTGCCCCTCCAAGTCTGATTCTCGGCGTCACGGTAGGCCGGTTCGGGCGGCCCGGCGACTCCGGCGCCGGACGTGGGCAGCGGCGTCCTCGCAGCGGCGGCGGGTCTAGGCTCGGGTCTGATTTCCCGTCGCCGAAGTAGCGCCGGCGGGCTTGGGTCGAGCTGTTCGCAACCCGGGATGCGCGCTCACGGCCAACCGCGACGTCCGGCACAGCGGTCCCGGACAACGACGGCGGGGCCGCCGGTGTTACCCAGCGGCCCCGCCGTTGTTACCGACCAACTCGGTTGGGAGTTGGTCGCTAGGTGCTTACTTCTGCCAGCCCACGTTCTCCCACTGGACGCCCGCCGACAGGCCCGGCAGGCCGAAGGCGCCGAAGTTGGCGAGCTTGGTCTTGGTCGCGGCCAGATCGGGACGCTGGTACAGCGGCAGCGTCATGACGTTCTCCCAGATGACCTTGCCGGTGGCGTTGGCCAACTCGATCCGCTTGGCGGGTTCCATCTCGGACATGATCTTCGGCAGGGACTCGTCGATCGCCGGCACGGACAGCTGGGTGAAGTTCGACTCCGACCCGGTGCCATAGATCTGCTTGATGCCGGTGTACGGGTACGGGGTGCCGATCCAGGAGAAGGCGATGATGCCGAAGTTGTGCACTTCGAGCAGCTTGCCGCCGGTGAAGTCGGCGATCGAACCGTCGACGATCTTCAACTCGACGCCGATGTCCTTCAGCATCTTCTGGGCCTGCAGCGCCTCGTTCTCGGACGCCTTCACCCCGACGAGCTGGGTGAAGTTGACGGTGAGCCGCTTGCCGTCCTTGACCCGGATGCCGTCGGCGCCGGCCTTCCAGCCCGCGTCCTCAAGCTTCTTCTTGGCCGCTTCGACGTTGTAGTCGATGCCGGTGGCGGCGCCCTGGTCTACGTAACCGGTCTGGTTGGTCACGAAGATGTTGTTGTTCAGCGGCTTGGGATCCCAGTCGACGCCGGCCAGGTCGGACGCCG
>JBDHZK010000200.1:0-3571 GCA_039811865.1 Propionicicella sp.
ACGTCCGCTCCGAGGGTTTCTGCGCCTCGATGTGCGTCGAGTCCGGTGGCCCGGAGCCCGGTGTGGGCTGCGCCGGTCGCGGCATCATCACTTCGATCAACCTGCTGGAGCGCCTCGGCGCTTACGACGACGACCTCGACTACGTGTTCTACGACGTCCTGGGCGACGTCGTGTGCGGCGGCTTCGCCATGCCCATCCGCGAGGGCAAGGCCGAGGAGATCTACATCGTCGCCTCCGGCGAGATGATGGCCATGTACGCCGCGAACAACATCTGCAAGGGCATCAAGAAGTTCGCGACCACGGGCACCGTCCGGCTGGGCGGCATCATCTGCAACAGCCGCAAGGTCGACAACGAATATGAGCTCATCGACCACTTCGCCCGTGAACTGGGCACGCAGATGATCCACTTCGTCCCCCGGGACAACGACGTGCAGCGCGCCGAGATCAACAAGAAGACCGTCATCGAGTGGGATCCGACCTGCAATCAGGCCGAGGAGTACCGCAAGCTCGCCCGGGCCATCGAGGGCAACGACATGTTCGTCGTCCCGAAGCCGATGTCCACCGACACCCTCGAAAGCCTCCTGCTCGAGCACGGCATGCTCGAGGTCGCCTGAGTCCGTTTTCTCCCCGGAGGGACCACGCCATGAAGCAACCAGCAGTCGCGCCACAGTTACCGGCCGCCGCACTCGACGCGGTGGACGTCACCGCCGTTTCCGCAATCGATCTCTCCGGCCATGAGGTTGGGCTCGCCGTCCCGCACGGCGCGCCCGACCCGGCGGACATAGCCAGAAACCTGGTCGAGTCCTACCCGCCGAAGGTGCTGCGCAAGCGCGCCAAGCACATCAAGATCAACGACCCGGGCGCAGTCCCCCCGATCGAGGCCAACGTCCGGACCGTCCCCGGCATCATCACCCAGCGCGGCTGCTGCTACGCCGGGTGCAAAGGTGTGGTCCTCGGGCCCGTCACCGACATCGTGCACATCGTCCACGGACCGGTGGGTTGCTCCTACTACGCGTGGATGACCAGACGAAACCAGGCGGACGTCCCAGAGGGGGCCGCCAACTACCTGCCGTACTCGTTCACCACCGACATGAGCGAGCAGGAGATCATCTTCGGTGGTGAGAAGAAGCTCGCCCAAGCCATCCGCGAGGCCTACGAACTCTTCCACCCCAAGGCGATCGCCGTGTTCGCGACCTGCCCGGTCGGCCTGATCGGCGACGACGTCCACGCCGTCGCCCGCGAGCTGAAGGCCGAGCTCGGCATCAATGTCTTCGGCTTCTCGTGCGAGGGCTACAAGGGGGTCAGTCAATCGGCCGGCCACCACATCGCCAACAACGGCCTATTCACCAACGTGGTCGGCACCGAGGACCTGACCGAGGAACTCAAGATCAACCCCTTCCGGGTGAACCTCCTCGGCGAGTACAACATCGGGGGCGACGCTTTCGAGATCGAGCGCATCTTGGCCCGCTGCGGCATCCAGTTGGTCTCGACCTTCAGCGGTAACGCGCAGTACTCCGAGCTGGCGCGGTCCGCGGACGCCAACCTGAACCTCATCCAGTGCCATCGCTCGATCAACTACATGGCCGAGATGATGGAGTCGAAGTTCGGGATCCCCTGGCTGAAGATCAACATCATCGGGGCAGAGGCGACGGCCAAGAGCCTGCGCAAGATCGCCCGCTATTTCGACGATCCGCGGCTGACTGCCCGGGTCGAGGTGGTGATCGCCGAGGAGCTCGCTCAGGTCGAGCCCGTCCGCAACGCAGTCAAGGACCGTGTGAACGGACGTCCCGTCATGCTCTACGTCGGCGGCTCCCGCGCCCACCACTACCAATCGCTGTTCTCCGACATCGGCATGCCCACCGTGGTGGCCGGCTACGAGTTCGCCCACCGGGACGACTACGAAGGCAGCCGAGTGCTGCCGTCCATCGTGACCGATGCCGACTCCAAGAACATCGAGGAGCTCAAGGTCGGCCCCGACCCGGTGGCCTACAACCCTCGCAAGTCGTCCGGGGAACTAGCCGCGCTTGACGCCGGCGGCCTGAAGCTCGGCAACTACGACGGGATGATGCCCGAGATGGCGCGCGGATCGATGGTGGTGGACGACATCAGCCACGTCGAGCTCGAGCGCCTGATCGAGGCCTACCAGCCGGCCGTGGTCTGCTCCGGCATCAAGGACAAGTACGTCATCGAGAAGATGGGCGTGCCCTGCAAGCAGCTGCACAACTACGACTACGGCGGCCCGTACGCCGGTTTCCGCGGAGCGATCAACTTCTACGAAGAGATCGACCGCATGGTGAGCGCCAAGGTCTGGGGTCTGGTCACCCCGCCTTGGGCGAAGCAGAAGTCCGCCTGAACCCCCGCGAGGAGCCAACCATGCTCAATCACACCCCGCTGGCGATCAAGGAACGCACCGCCCTGCGGATCAACCCGGCCAAGACCTGCCAGCCGATCGGCGCCCTCTACGCGGCGCTGGGCATCCACCGCTGCCTGCCGTACAGCCACGGCTCCCAGGGCTGCTGCTCATACCACCGAAGCCATCTCACCCGGCACTTCAAGGAGCCGGTGATGGCCGCGACGAGCTCGTTCACCGAGGGCGCCTCGGTGTTCGGCGGCCAGCCCAACCTGCTGCAGGGCCTGAACACCGTCTTCACCACCTACGACCCGGACGTGGTGGCCGTACACACCACCTGCTTGTCGGAGACCATCGGCGACGACATCCCCCAGATTATCGGTGAGGCCAAGTCGCAACATCTGATCCCGGACGGCAAGTTCGTCATCCACGCGAACACGCCGAGCTACGTCGGCTCCCACATCGTCGGCTTCTCGAACATGTGCGTCGCCATGGCCAAGTACTTCGCCACCGACGTCGAGCCGCGCCGGCACCGGACCACCGACAAGGCGCAGGTGAACATCGCGCCCGGGTTCGTGGACCCGTCCGACATGCGCGAGTTGCGCCGGTTGGCGCAGGGCATGGGCTTCAAGGTGACGATGTTCCCCGACACGGCCGGGGTGATGGACGCACCCCAGACCGGTAAGCACGTTTTCTACCCCGATGGGGGCACCACGATCGAGGAGTTGAAGAACCTCGGCCGCGGGGTCGCCACGCTGGGCCTGGGCTGGTTCGCGTCCCGGGAGGCGGCCGTCGAGGTCGAGAATCGGACGGGCGTCCCCCGCGAGATCCTCGACCTGCCGATCGGCATCGCGGCAACCGACCGTTTCTTGGAGATCCTGCGTTTCCGAGGCGGCGAGATCGCCCGCGATGTGGAACTCGAGCGCGGTCAGCTCGTGGACCTGATCGTGGATACCCAGCAGCACTTCCACGGCAAGAAGGTGGCGATCTTCGGCGACCCGGATCACGTTCTCAGCCTGACCGAGTTCTGCCGCGACCTGGGGATGATCCCCGTGCACATCCTCACCGGGACCCCGGGCAAGTTGTTCGAACGCAAGGCCAAGGAGATCCTCGGGCCGAAGGCCGACCAGACCAACGTCCAGCGCGAGGGCGACCTGTTCCTGCTCCATCAGCTGATCAAGAACGAACCGGTGGACCTGCTGCTGGGCAATACCTACGGCA
>JBDHZK010000201.1:0-3553 GCA_039811865.1 Propionicicella sp.
CGCGACCACGACGATCCCGATGAAGATCGAGAAGATGACCTGAATCACGTCCTGCGCCTTCATGGCTTCCTCCTGAGTTTGGATGCCCCCGCTGGCACCTGGAGCCATTGTCCCCCGCCCACGCACGCAGGACGGCCGGTGCCGCGCACCCACGCCGTCGGTGGGAATGACCGTCCTGTCCTCAGGGTTAACACGTCATGGATCCCGCCAACAACCCGGTCAGGCAGCTTCGCCTGGTCGTTCATGCCCGCGACTACGAGGCGGCCGTGCGGTTCTACAAGGACGTGCTCGGCATGCCCGAGCGGGAGTCCTACTCCGGTGACGGCGGCGCCGAGGTGGTCATCCTGGACGCCGGCCGCGCCACCCTCGAGATCGCCAACACCGAGCAGATCGAGATGATCGACGCCGTGGAGGTAGGCGAACGGGTGGCGCCGAAGTTTCGGCTGGCGCTGGAGGTCTTGGACGCATCCGCCGGAGCCGTCGCCGCCACCGAAGGCGGGGCGGTGCTGATCGCGTCCCCGAGGCGCACGCCGTGGGGTTCGCTGAATGCGCGCCTGGCTACCCCGGGGGACATCCAGTTGACGTTGTTCCAGGAGCCGGTGGACCGGCCGGAATAGTCCGGGACGGCCGGGTCGGCGTTGCGCATGGGCAGCCGCCGTGTTCGGATGGACGGCATGACTCGTCTGCGCACCCTGACCGCTCTGCTCGCGACGCTGCTGGCTTTGACTCTTCTGCCCGCGTGCAGCGAGGACGGTCCGACGCCCGCGCAGGTCGCCGAGACGGTCGCGGCCGCCATCGCCAAGGGGGACGTGGCCGGCGTGCTCGGCGAGTCGGGCCAGGCCGACCTCAAGGCGATCGTCGCCGGTATGGACGCGATAGCGCCGGCGGTGAGCGTCGGCAAGGTCAGCCGGGACGGAGGCTCGGCGTCGGTCGAACTCAACTACGCCTGGCCCCTGCCGAGCGGGGAGTGGAAGTACGTCGCGACGCTGCCATTGACGCGCGGCTCGTCCACCTGGACGGCTGCCTGGTCGCCGACGCTGATCCACCCGCAGCTCAGCCCGACCACGCGTCTGGTCCACCAGAACAAGCCCGCCGAGCGGGCCGACATCACCGGGCCCAACGGCGAGTTGCTGATGACCAAGCGTCCGGTCGTGCGGCTCGGCATCGACAAGCCGTTGGTCGCCGCGGCTCAGCAGCCCGCCAGTGCCCGCGCGCTGGCCACCCTGCTCAAGATCAACGCCGACGACTATGTCAAGCGCGTTGCCCAGGCCGGTTCCCAGGCGTTCGTCGAGGCACTCGTGATCCGAGGCTATGTGAAGGATGTCCCGGCCGGCTTCGCTCAGATCAAGGGCGCGTGGGCGATCCAGGACACCGCGGTGCTGGCACCCACCAGGACGTTCGCGCGCCCGCTCCTCGGCTTCGTCGGACCGGCGAGCGACGAGCAGGCGGCCGCCTCGAAGGGCGCGATCCTGCCGGACGACCCGATCGGGCAGGGCGGACTCCAGGCCCGCTACGACACCCAGTTGCGCGGGACCGCGGGCGGCATCGTCTCGTTGGCGCAACGGACGGCAACCGCGACCGCCTCGCCGTCGCCCAGCCCAGCGACCACGCCAACGCCCTCCACCGCCCCGCGGGTGACGCTCTACCAGGCCGAGCCGAAGCTGGGCACCGCGCTGCCACTCACGCTCGATCAGTCGCTGCAGACCAAGGCCGAGGGGGTCCTGGCGAACACGACCCCGGCGTCGGCAATCGTCGCGATCGACGTGGCCACCGGCCAGATCAAGGCCGTCGCCAACGGCCTTGGCACCGACGGACGCAACGACGCGACGCTGGGCAACTACGCGCCCGGCTCAACGTTCAAGATCGTGACGACGTTGGCGCTGCTGCGCTCGGGCCTGACGCCGGACACACGGGTCGACTGCCCCGCCACCATCACGGTGGACGGGCGCACGTTCAAGAACTACTCGGAGTTTCCGGCCAGCCGGGTCGGCTCCTTGACCCTGCGCGAGGCGGTCGCGCTGTCGTGCAACACCGCGCTGATCGGCCAGTACGCCAAGCTGTCGGGCGACAAGGTGCGCGAGGCCGCCAACAGTCTTGGGCTCGGCCTGGCCGGAGACCTGGGCTTCAACCGCTTCGCGGGCTCCATCCCGGACCCGAAGAACGTGGTCGGGCTGGCCGAATCCCTGATCGGGCAGGGTGAGGTGGAGGCGTCCCCGCTGGGGATGGCGACGGTGGCCGCCAGCGTCGCTGCCGGGAAGACCGTCGTGCCACGACTGATCGTCACCTCCGATCTGCCCGCCCCCAGCGCCAAGCCGTTGACCCCGGCGGAGGCCGGTCAGTTGCGGGACGTCATGGGCGCCGTCGTTTCGCAGGGGACGGCCTCGGCGCTGCGGGGGCTGGCCCAAGGAGCGAAATCCGGCACGGCGGAGTACGCCTCGCCCACCGGGCTGCGCACCCGCGCGTGGATGATCGCCTACACCGGCTCCCTGGCGGTGTGCGTGTTCGTCGCGGACGGGGCCGGCGGCAGTTCCACCGCGGGACCGCTGATGGCGAAGTTCCTCGGCTAGGTCCGCACACCCGTCCCGGCGACGGGGCCGGCCGCCTCCTCAGGCGGGACCCCCGACGCGGTCGAACTGCCAGACGACGACAACGTTGCGGCTGGCGTGACGGCTCAGGTCGCTCGGCTGCAGGCATCCGATGGTCACCAGCCGCCCCGGGACGGGCTCGTGGCCCCAGATCGAGGCGTCGTCGGCTAGGTCACTGCGAGCGGGCGAATGCAGGCCAGTGGCCCGGTAGACCAGCCAAGCGGCGCCCGACGACTGCGTCCTCACCCAGAGCTCGTCGCCCTGTTTCACCCCCCAGTGCTGGCTGCGCCACTGCCAAAGGAAGTTGAACGCGGCATCGCCTTGCCGATACGTATGGCCGGCCAGGACGACGATGTCGGGCGCGTTCGTGCCGGGCAGCGAGTAGGGCTTGTCGGCCGCGGTGTAGAAGCAGGCCTCGAACATGCGCTGCCGATTCGGGTCGAGCCATCCGTCGACCACCGGGCAAGGGCCAGCGGCCACGGACACCGCGACCCGCAGGCGCGGCACTCGAAGCTCGAGCGGACGAGAAGGCGCGATCGAGGACGGCAGCTCGGTCGGCGTGGGCGTCGGCGTTGGCGAGGACGGCTGCGCACTCGCGGACCCACTCCCGGCCGGGCGGCTGGTCGCGGACACTGGCGAGCCCGTGGTCGTCACCGACGGCGGCCCCGTTTGCGCCGGACCCGGTTGCGCCGGGCTCGTGCACCCGGCCAATGCGGCTAGCAAGCCCACCAGGCCGAGGCTGCAAGTACTCAGCAACCGTTCGATCGCACCGGCTCCGCGTCCCAGTCGGCGGGCGTTCACCTGGTCTGAGCGGCGACTGATTCGTCGATCCCGGTACGCGCGCCGATGCCACGTCGCGGCTTGGCTTGCTTGGTCGGCTTGGCGGTCGCCTGGTTGACCAGGCGGATCGTGGTGGTCCTGGTCGCCTTGACGTTGGTCACGGTCCACGGGCCGCTGGCGCTGGCGAC
>JBDHZK010000202.1:0-3551 GCA_039811865.1 Propionicicella sp.
GTTCATCGCGGTTCAGATCAACCATCCCCCGCTGACCCTCGAACTCGTCGGCACGAGCGAGTTCCTCGTCCGCGAGACCTGCAAGGTAGCGATGGCCGCCCTGGCGCTGGCGGGAATCGTGACCCTGACGGTGTGGCATCGCCACCGGATCGGCCCCCTCGGCGTGGTCGGTGCCTCGCTGTTCGGTCTGGGCTACCTGGCCATGCTTTGCGTCCAGACGATCGCCGCGCTCGTCCTGCCGGCAATCGTGGCGACCTCGCCCGGCTATGTGTGGGGAGTGCTGGTCGCCGCAACCGGGGGTCAGCCGGCTAGCGACATCGGCACGATCCAGGTCCTGCTCAACGCCTCGGGTGTCGGCTACCTACTCGGCGGGCTGGTTTACGGCATCGCCCTGTTCCGGATGGGCCTGGTCGCTCGCTGGGCCAGTGTGCTGTTGTCGGTCGGGACGGCCAGCACCGTGGCCTCGGCCGTTCTGCCCGAGCTCTTCGACCGCGTCCTTGCCGTGCCGACCGGGATCGCCCTGATCGGGATCGGGTTGTCCGCCTGGAAGGGCACTGCCCAAGCATCGGTCGCGCCGGCGGAATCGGTCCGGCTCGAGGGGGTCGTCCGATGACGTCTGGCGGGCCGGGCTCACCAGGCCCACCGGTGTCGTCGCGATCGCTCCTGGTCGCCCTCGCCGCGCTTTTGGCTAGCGAGGTCTTCCACATCGCCGCGACCCTGCAAAACCACAGCGAACCGCAGGCTCCGCATCCGTTCGGCCCGGCCGCCCATGTCGCCAGCTCCGTCCTCACCGCGGCCCTGATGGTGTGGATTGGACGTCGCGGCCCACTGGCCGACCCCCTCAGCGCACTTGCTGGCGGTTCGGTGGCGGTCGCGGCGATCGCCTATCACGTCATTCCCACCCAGTTGGCGTTCAACAACCCCTTCGCTCACGGCGCCACCGGGTTGCAGTGGTTGAGCGTCTTCGTCGGGATCGCCGCCGGCATCTCCTGTGTCGTCGTCGGGCTGAGGGCCACGCGGTGGCCGGTCACGGACGGCGAACCGGCCCCCGGCGTGAGGGCCAAGGACTTCTCGTGATCGACTCTGCGGACCGGCGACCGATTCGCACGCCCGGCCTCGTCGTGGGAGCGGCGCTGCTGGCGGTAATCCTCCTCCCCTGGCCCGCCGCTTCGTGGTTCGTCCCCTCGCCCTGGACGAGTGCCGGAACCCTCGCCCGGGCCGTGACCGACGCGCTCGTCCAAGACTGGAGGTCGGGCGTCACATCGCCGGGGACGCCGGGCTCGGCGCTGGCGAGACCAACTCAGTTCTGGCAGGCATTTCACCTAGTCAAGGCGGCTTGTGCAATTGCTTTGCTGGTGACCAGCCTGCTGGCGGCGTCCCGAATCCGGACCGCGACCACCCCCGTCAAGAGGGGGAGTCGACGCCTGGTGGGCTCGCTGGTCAGCCAGGCGGGCGTCGGGATCGCCGTCCTCGGTTTGCTGATCACGGTCGCCAACCTCCAAGGCGCCCTCGCGCCGCTGTCGTCCGTCCTTGGTTTCCTCCCCCAAGGCGCCTCCCCAGAGCTGTCGCAGGCGGTCGCGTCCCTGCGGGACGGGCTGACCAACGAAACGCCCGCGCCCCTGGGCGCCGCCGTGCTGGCCGACTTCGGCCGCTACCACATGGTGATGGCGGTCCTCGGGGCGCTCGCGACAGCGGCATTGGCCTGGTTCGCCGTCGTGGCCTGGCGGCGTGGCGGGCCCGTCGCGGGAATCGTCCTGGGTCTTGGCGCCATCTGCTTCGCGGTCGTGACCGCTGCGAACCTCGGCACGGCGCTGGACCCCGCCCCTGCGCTGGACGCCTTCCTAGCGGGCGTCGCGTCCCGCTAGCCCACCTACCAGTTTCGGAAAGTACGCATGAGCACGCCTGCTGTTCCCATCGCTCCTGGCAAACCCGAGCGCATCGCGAGTTTGGACGGTCTGAGAGCCTTCGCGCTCCTCCTCGGGGTCGTCCTGCACTCGTTGATGAGCTTCGGCACCATTCCCTGGGTGGTGACCGACGTCTCCCGTTCGCCGATCGCGGACGCCATCGTCGGCTGGATCCACATGTTCCGCATGCCATTGTTCTTCGCTCTGGCCGGCTACTTCGCCCGGACGTCACTGGCCCGGAAGGGACCCTCCGCCTTCGCTCTCGACCGCGCCAAGCGAATCCTTGCCCCACTCGTCGTGTTCTGGCCGATCGGCGTCCTTCCCATCATCGTTGTCGCCGTCGCCTACGCGATCACTCACCCGGAGCTGCCAGCGGCCCCGCCTTCGGACGACCCGCTGGCGATCGCGACTCCCGCCCACCTGTGGTTCCTGTGGTCACTCACCCAGATCTACGCAATGGCCCTTCTCCTTGCTTGGCTGCTGCCGAAGGTCACGCCAGCCGGCCTGCTTCGGACCGGCTCCCGCACGCTCGCTCGGGCACTCACGGGACGCCTGGCGCCGCTGTGGGCGGCGATTCCGCTCGCGTTCGCGTTGTGGTTGCAGCCAACTGGGATCGTGGGCCCGGCGACCCTCCGACCCGAACTCGCCGCCACCATCGCCTTCGGCGGGGCCTTCGGGGTTGGCTGGTGCTGGGCCGGCACATCGGATGCACTTGACCGGATTCGGCGCTCGTGGATGTGGCGGTTGGCTCTCGCAGTCACGCTCACCATGCCGTGTTTGATCCTCGGAGTGCCCGCCGCCGAGGCCGGCCGATCCCCTCTCCTGCTGGCGTTGACCCTGGTGGCCTATCCCTTGGCCAGTTGGTCGTGGGTGCTTGGATTGGTCGGCCTCGCGGCCACCCATCTGCGGCAGCCCCGTCCTGTCGTGCGCTACCTGGCCGACGCCGCCTACTGGACCTACCTCACCCATCTCGGCTGGGTCTGCGCGCTGCAATTCGTGTTGGCGGGACTGGCTTGGCCGTGGCCCATCAAGGCGGTCGCCGTCCTCGTCGCAGCCATGGCGGCGTCGCTGGGCACCTACCATTTCCTGGTTCGATCCACCGCGATCGGCCGTTGGCTCAGCGGCCGCGCCTACCCGTTCCGCTGGCCTTTCCAGCGAGCCGTTCCCTCGCCGCTCCCGGAGGCCTCACGATGAGGCAGGCGCAGGACCCGGGGGGGGTGGCGTAACGGGTGGCCGCTGAGCCCTACGCCTGCTCCAAGAAGCGGTCGAGTACGCGGGCGCCGAAGCGCAGCGACTCCAGCGGGACGCGCTCGTCCACGCCGTGGAACATGCCGACGAAGTCCAACTCGGCGGGCAGGCGCAGCGGCGCGAACCCGAAGCAGCGGATGCCGAGCTTGTCCCAAGCCTTGGCGTCGGTGCCGCCACTCATCAGGAACGGCACCGCCTTGGCGCCGGGGTCCTCGGCCAGCAGGCAGGCCGTCATGGCGTCCACCAGATCGCCGGCGAACTCGGTCTCGACGCTGCTCTGCCGGGTTTCGTACTCGAAGCGGACGTGCTCGCCGAGCAACTCGCGGATGGTGTCGAGGTACTCCTGTTCGTAGCCGGGCAGGAACCTGCCATCGACGCGGGCCTCGGCCAAGCCCGGAA
>JBDHZK010000203.1:0-3475 GCA_039811865.1 Propionicicella sp.
CGCCCGCTCGGCCGCGGCGACGGCGTCCTGCGCGACCCGGCGGCGGTCGGCGGCGAACAGGTAGATCCCGACCAGGAGCAGCACGTGCACCAGCACCATGCTGGAGACCTGCTCAGTGACGTTCGGGGCGCCGACCGGCCGGAAGCGCGAGGCCGGTGAGACGAACGACCCCGCCACCCCGAGCAGCAGGGCGGCGATGCCCCAGCGCGGGCTGGGGCCGCGGCGCGTGATCCGGTAGAGCGCGATCGGCGCGGCGATCAGGATCGGCGACACGCCCAGGTTCACCGGGCTGACCAGCACAAGCGCCGACAGCGCGGCCAGGCCGCCGTAGACCAAACAGAACCCACCGACGACCAGCCGCCGCCCCAGGGCCACGCCCACTCCGATGACGACGTGGAGGGTCAGGTTCAGGGTGTAGACGAGATGCCAACCGAAGTCCCTGATGAACAGCGTGGCCACCCCACAGCACGCCAGCGCGTAAAGGGCGAAGAGCCAGTCGGTCCACGGGATTCGGGGGCGCACCCGAGGACGCTAGCCCAGCGTTGCGGTTGAGGCTTCCTACCAGGGGAGGACGGACGTCCCGATCGGGACGCGGTGCTGGCGAGATCCCGGACGATTCAGCGCCGCCCGAACAACATGACCAACCCACCCATGCCCATCACGCCGAAGCCGGACAGGATCGTCCACACCCCGGCCGGGATCCTCGGCAGACCCCCGCCTCCCGGCTCACTTGGCCTGGTCGTCGTCCCGGACGTCGGGCGTGCCCCGGTTGACGGAGTGCGGGCGGGGGTCGGCGTCGGCTTGGAGCACTTGGGATCACCGGAGAGTAGGCCGCCGCGGAGGAACTGGTTCCCGGCGAAAGCCACCCAGTGGACGGCGGTCGCGCTGACCTCCAGCGTCAGGCTCCCCTTTGCGGGGAGGTTCGCGGTGCGGGCCGTCCGCGAGACGATCTTGCGGTTGTCGCCGGTGAACTGGACGACCGCCGGCGTCTGGCCGGGATTGCTGAAGGCGACCTGGTAACAGGCGGCGATCTTGGCGCCGAACTGGGTGTTGGTCGCGGAGCAGTTCACGTCGATCTGCCGCTGCAGCCCCTGTTTGCCGTTGACCGTCAGCTTGAGCCAGTAGGTGCCATTCGCGCCCAGTCTGTAGTCGGCGAACTCGGCTTGGCCGGCGCGCACGTGCCCGAGCGCGCGAGTGACTCGCTTGCCCGATGGATCCGCCTGCGTCCCCGGGTTCGTGACCAACGAGACGACGGCCTGCTTGTTGGAGGCGTTCTCGAAACCGATCGACACGACCCCCGCTCCGCCGACGCACGCCGGGGCGGACAGCCACACGCGGACGCCGTCGACGGCATCGTCGGCCCGCGCGGCCGGGGCGCCCAGCATCAGCGGTGCCCCCAAGACCAGAAGCGATGCGAGCGCCAGCGTGACCCGGCCTCCAGCCATTGCGCACCTCCGATCGAGCCCGAGCTTACGCGGGAGGAAGACGACTGCGCGGCGCCCCGAAGAGCGCCGCGCAGCCATGATCGGAATGTCGATCAGATGTCGTAGTACATCTCGAACTCGTGGGGGTGGGGGCGCAGCCGGATCGCATTGATGTCTTCACGCTTCATTTCGATCCACGTGTCGATCAGGTCGGCGGTGAACACGTCGCCCTGCAGCAAGAACTCGTGGTCGGCCTCCAGCTTGTCGAGCACCGCGTCCAGGCTGCCCGGGACGGTGGGAACCAGCTTGTGCTCCTCGGGCGGCAACTCGTAGAGGTCCTTGTCGACCGGGGCGGCCGGCTCGATCTTGTTCAGGATGCCGTCCAGGCCGGCCAGCAGACACGCGGAGAACGCCAGGTACGGGTTCGACGACGGGTCGGGGCAGCGGAACTCGAGGCGCTTGGCCTTCGGGTTCGAACCGGTGATCGGGATCCGGATACACGCGGACCGGTTGCGCGAGCTGTACACCAGGTTGACCGGAGCCTCGAAGCCCGGCACCAGACGGTGGTAGGAGTTCACGGTCGGGTTGGTGAAGGCCAGCAGGGACGGCGCGTGGTGAAGCAGGCCGCCGATGTACCAGCGCGCCAGGTCGGACAGCTGGCCGTAGCCGGTCTCGTCGTAGAACAGGGGCTGCCCGTCGGACCAGATCGACTGGTGGACGTGCATGCCCGAGCCGTTGTCGCCGAAGATGGGCTTCGGCATGAAGGTCGCGGTCTTGCCGGCCGCCCAAGCGGTGTTCTTGACCAGGTACTTGAACTTCATGACGTCGTCGGCGGCGGCCAGCAGCGTGTTGAAGCGGTAGTTGATCTCGGCCTGACCGGCGGTGCCGACCTCGTGGTGGGCGCGCTCGATGATCAGCCCGGAGTTCTCCATGTGCTTGACCATGTCGTCACGAAGATCGGCGAAGTGGTCAACCGGGGGCACCGGGAAGTAGCCGCCCTTGTACTTGACCTTGTAACCGCGGTTGCCGCCGTCTTCGACGCGGCCGGTGTTCCAGGCGCCGGCCTCGGAGTCGATCTCGTAGAAGCCCGTGTTCTGCTTGGTCTCGAAGCGCACGGAGTCGAAGACGTAGAACTCGGCCTCGGGCGCGAAGAACGCGGTGTCGCCGACCCCGGAGGACTTCAGGAACGCCTCAGCCTTGCGCGCGATGTTTCGCGGGTCGCGGCTGTACGCCTCCTTGGTCAGCGGGTCGTGCACGAAGAAGTTGACCACCAGCGTCTTCGCCTTGCGGAACGGGTCGATGTAGGCGGTGGTGGGGTCGGGCAGGAGCGACATGTCCGACTCATGGATCTTCTGGAAGCCGCGGATCGAAGAGCCATCGAAAGCGAGGCCGTCCTCGAACACCTCCGGTCCGAAAGCACCGGCGGGCACCGCGAAGTGCTGCATCACACCGGGGAGGTCGCAGAAGCGGATGTCGACGATCTCGACACCCTCGTCCTTGACGTAGGCCAACAGGTCGTCGGCACCTTGGAACATTCTTCCTCCACAGATTGGGTGGTTCAGATGGGATTCAACCTAGGCAGGCCGAGTTTCCCGGCAGTTGCACGATTGTTTCAGCCGCGTTACAGGCTAGACCTGGGTGGCTAGGCTCCCGGCCATGACCACGAGCGCGGACACCTACCCGGGCGCGTCGATCGGCTTGCCCGAGTCGGGTAGCGGTTCGCTGGCGTCGTGGCGAGCCCGGCTCGCGGCGCTCCTGGTCGACTGGGCTGCGAGCATGGTGGTGGCGGTCGGGATGTTCGGTTTCGGCGTGCTGCGCAGCAGTGACTGGCATGCGTGGATGGTGATGGCGGTCTTTTTCGTGGAGAGTGCTGTCTTGACCACCCTGCTGGGGGGCAGCTTCGGCAAACTCCTGGCTCGCATAGCCGTCGTCCGACTGGACCGTAAGCCCTTGTCGTGGTGGCAAGCGATCGTCCGGACAGCCATGGTCTGCCTGGTTCTGCCCGCCGTGGTCGTCGGTGCCGAGCGTCGCGGACTCGACGACATGGTGCT
>JBDHZK010000204.1:0-3474 GCA_039811865.1 Propionicicella sp.
AGGACGCGGCCGGTGTCCGTCCGCGCAGGCGTTCGACCCGCCCCCAGGCGTCCTCGCGATCGCGGCCGATGATCGGCGTGTCGAGAACAGTCACCGCCACGTCGGCCGGATCGCGTCCCACGTCCTCGCAGTGCCGCCGCAGGATCGGGAGCTTGCGTGCCAACACGGCGGGGTCGCTCGGCAGGTTGCACGCGTCCCCCAGACGAGCGGCCGTTGCCAGGGTGCGTCGCTCGCCGCCGCCACCGACGATGATCGGCGGTGATCCCAGCGGGCGCGGGTAGCAGGTGGTCTCGGGCAGGCCGACCAGCCGGCCCGCGTACGGCTTGGTGCCGGGTGCCCACAGGGCACGGATGGTTTCGATGGCGGCCTCCAGGCAGTCCTGGCGTCCGGTCATCGGTGGAAACGGCACCCCGAACCCCCGGTGCTCGCGCTCCCACCAGCCGGCACCGATGCCGAGGAAGGCCCGTCCACCGCTGAGGACGTCCAGCGTGGCGACCGCTTTGGCGACGACTCCGGGCGGGCGGAAGGTGACCGGGGTGCAAAGGGTGCCGAGGCGCAGATTCGTGTCGAGCGCGGCGAGGTGACCGAGGGTCACAAAGGGCTCGGGGATCGGTTCCCACTCCCGGCCCACCTGCGGGATCTGGATCAGATGGTCCATCAACGCGATGCCCTGCAGCCCTGCGGCCGCCGCGGCCAGCGCGACGTCTCGCAGCCAGGCGACCGGATCGTCCCCCCATGGGAACCTCGACAGCTGCAGGAAGAGCTTCGGGTGCCCTTCGTCGTTCCGGTCGGCGCCGACGGCTTTGGTGGAAGGAACGGCCGGGGAGGGTCCACGGGTGTCGGTGACGACGACGGCGTCCCAACCCTCGGCGGCTATCTCTGCGGGGACCGCCTTGGCCCGTTGAAACTGCTTGGTGAGAACGCCGGCCGGAACCGTTCGGTCACGGTCGCGATTACGCTGCCGGGCCAGGCGCTCGGGTACCTCGAAACGGACCACGACCGCCGAGAGGCCCGCCGCCCGCGCGAGTTCGCGCCAGCGGCGCCGAGCGGGCGCCTCGAACCCGAGGGTGTCGATTACCGTAGTCAGACCACGTTTGAGGCGGCCGGTGACGATCTGTTCGAGCAGGCCGAAGGCGTCGGCAGAGGCGTCCTGATCGTGCTCGCCGCTGCCGACAACGGCGCGCAGGGCGTCCGACGAAACGATCTCGGACGCCCGGTATCGGGCCGCGGCCCAAGTCGACTTGCCGCTCCCGGAGGGTCCCACAAGGACGAGCAGCGCCGGCTCCGCGATGGTTGGCTCCACCGTTCGATCATCACACGACGTCTCGGCAGGCACGGCCGGGTGGTTTTGTGCGGCAAGTCGCGGCGCCGTCGTTGTCGCCAAGGCGCGGCAGCGCAGGCTCGGCGCCACTCGCCGCACGTTTTCACGACTTGAACGTCGGGCCGTCCTCGAAGCTGCGGGGAAATGGCGTTGCGGCGCCGGGCGTCGGGTGGGAGCCTCGCCGCATGGAGCAGCAGGCCGAGTTCCTCGCCGCCTACGACCGTGACCTGCGCACCGACGCGGAAACGCCGAGCGCCCTCGCGGTGCAGCGACTCGGCCCGCTGCGCCTGGTCACCTTCAGCGGGGGACGCGGTTTCGTCACCTACCCGCACCTGGAGGTGGCCGATCCGGAACAGGTCGCCAAGTGGGTGGAATCCGCCCTCGCCCACTTCGCCGCCAGCCCCGAAATCACGTCCATAGAGTGGAAGACCCGAGCCCACGACCAGATCGCCGGCCTGCACGATGCGCTGGTCTCGCGCGGCTTCGTCCCTCAGTCCCCCGAGTCGATCATGGTCGGCCCGGCGTCCGGCTTGGCGCTGGACGTCTCGCCCCCTCCGGGCGTGACGCTGCGACGAGTCAGCAACGAGACCGACATCTTCGCGCTGAGCCAGACCGCCGATCGCGCCTTCGGCGAGGCGTTCGATCCGCGCCGCGCGCTCGCCCTGTGCGAGCGTGCCGACCGAGCCGACGGGATGGAGCTGTGGATCGCCGAGCACGACGGCGACATCATCGGGACCGGCCGCCTGGAACCCGTCGCGGACACCGCCTTCGCCGGCATCTGGGGTGGGGCCGTTCTGCCCGAATGGCGGTGCCGAGGCATCTATCGCGCCTTGACGTCAGCGCGCGCACGCTCGGCGCTGGCGTTGGGCAAGACCCTGGTCCACAGCGACTCCACGGCGGCGTCCCGGCCGATCCTGCAGCGTTCGGGCCTGACGAAGGTGTCCGAGACGACGCCTTACGTCTGGCGTGCGCGGCCCGGCCACAGTTCCGTGTGAGATTTGGGTAGTAGCCGACCCTGCATTTCACACTCAAGTCAGGTTGGGAGTTGGGGCATGAGCATGACCATCCGGGACGCCGTCGCCGAGCGGGACGCCGCCGCCTGCGCCGAGATCTACCGCCCGTACGTGGACGAGACGAGCATCACCTTCGAGGAGGACGCGCCCGGTGCCGCCGCCATGGCCGAGCGGATCCGGGTGGCCCAGCGCCAGCACGCCTGGTTGGTCGCCGAGCGGGATAACCGAGTCCTGGGTTACGCCTACGCGACCACGTTCAAGGAGCGGGTCGCCTACCGCTGGTCGTGCGAGACGAGCGTCTACCTGCACCCCGACGCCCAGGGCCAAGGCATCGGCCGGAGCCTCTACGAAGTGCTCCTTCACCGCCTTCGCGACCAGGGCTTCCGCGTCGCCCTGGGCGTCATCACCGTGCCGAACGACCCGAGCATCCGGCTGCACTCCAGCCTCGGTTTCGAGCCCGTCGCGTTGCTGCCGCGGGTGGGCTGGAAGCAAGGCGCCTGGCGCGACGTGGCGTTCTATCAATTGTTCCTCGGCGACGACTCGCCCCCTGACGGGGGCAGCTGAGCCCGATCGTCCGGCCCGCAGGTCCACGGAGAGACGTTCGATCGGTCGCTCTAAAGCACTATTGCTTGAACCCAATAGGTGCCAATAGTTGCCTGGCGCCTTGGACTCCGAGAGTCGGGGGGCCGACGAGTGCTCAGTCAACGGGATCGAGCACCGGGTTGCGGATCCCAGCGAAGGACACCGCTGCCCCAGCAGCCAGCAGCACGGCGGTGACGATCGCGGCGCGATGCAACCCGACGAGATCCAGTTTGCCTCCGATGATCGCCGACAAGACCGCGATCACGACCAGGCCCGCCACCCGCGCGATCGCGTTGTTGACGGCGGACGCGATCCCGGTGCGCTCGGGCTCGATCACGCCGAGGATCGCAGACGTCAATGGCGACACCGTGATCACCAATCCCAGGCCGAGGACCACGACGCTCGGCAGCACCTGCGTCCAGTAGGAGAAGCGCTCGTCCACGGTGAGCAGGAGCAGCGCCGAAATCGCCATCACGATCGGGCCGACCGTCATGAACAACCGCGGCCCCCAGCGTCCGGCGAGCACCCCGACGCGGGAACTCAGCAGGATCATCAGCA
>JBDHZK010000205.1:0-3470 GCA_039811865.1 Propionicicella sp.
GCCTGGAACTGGGGTTGGCGGCGCTCGAAGGCACCGGCGTTCGCGCCGCCGTCCTACCCCGGGCCGGCCGGGATCGGTGGCAACTGGCCCGCGCCGGCAACGGCGCCAACTAGTGCGCCGCTAGGATCGACCGGAGTGCAGTACTCGACCGTGGATCCGCGCTGGGCGCCGCCCGGATAGTCGCGAACCGCGGGACGGCTCAGGCGCAAGGAGGCAGATGAGCACCAGCAACCTGGAGTTGGCGCTCATCAACCTGCGCGACGCGCTGTCGGGAGTTCGGTTGCCCCTGCCCCTTCCCGGATCCGCGGAGCAGGCCAAGCTCGCTCGCGAGGTCGTCGCCCAACTCGACGACTACGTGATCCCTCGCCTCCAGACGATCAACGCACCCCTGCTCGCGGTCGTCGGCGGCTCCACGGGGGCCGGGAAGTCGACGCTAGTCAACTCGCTGATCGGACGGGTGGTCAGCGTTCCAGGAGTGATCCGCCCCACTACCCGTTCGCCGGTCCTGGTCCACCATCCCGACGACGCCGACTGGTTCGACGACGATCGCATCCTGCCCGGGCTGGGCCGATCGCTGGTCTCCTCGCAGGATCAGAGCACCCTGCAGCTCGTCCCCGAGCCGACGCTGCCCAGGGGACTGGCGCTACTGGACGCGCCGGACGTCGACTCGGTCGTCGAGCAGAACCGCCTGCTGGCCGCCCAACTGCTCCAGGCCGCGGACCTGTGGCTGTTCGTCACGTCCGCCGCTCGCTACGCCGACGCCGTCCCGTGGGAGTTCCTGCGGGCGGCGGCCGAGCGCAGCGCGGCCGTCGCGGTCGTCCTCGACCGGGTTCCGCCGGCCGCGATGCGCGAGGTGCCGGCGCATCTCGGCCAGATGATGGCGCAGCGAGGGCTGGGGGATTCGCCGCTGTTCGCCGTCCCGGAGACCACGACCGACGCGCTCGGGCTGCTCCCCGACGCTGCGGTCAGCCCGATCCGCCAGTGGCTGGCGACGCTGGCGTCCGACCAGCGCAGCCGTCAGCGCGTCGTCCTGCAGACCCTTGACGGCGCCATCGGCGCACTCGCGGTCCGAGCCCCCACGATCGCCAACGCGATCGACGACCAATCGACGACGTTGGCGCGGCTGGAGGCGGACGCCTCAAAGTCCTACGGCGAGGCGGTGCGCAGCGTCGGCGTCCAGACCGCCGACGGGACGCTCCTGCGCGGCGAGGTGCTGGCGCGGTGGCACGACTTCGTGGGCACCGGGGAGTTCTTCCGGGCGATGGAGCAAAAGATCGGCTGGCTCCGCGACCGTCTGGTGGCGGCGTTCAAGGGCGAACCGAAACAGGCTGACCAGGTGAAGGTTGCCGTCGAATCCGGGCTGGAGGCGCTGCTGCGCGAGGAGGGCGCAGCGGCCGCCGAGCGAGCAGAAGCGGCATGGCGGGCCAATCCCGCCGGACGCGACCTGCTGACGTCCAGCCGAGACGATCTGTCCCACGCCTCGCCGGACTTTGCCGCCGACGCCGCCCGGGCGATCCGCGACTGGCAAGGCGATGTCATGGAGTTGGTCGCTCGCGAGGGCGCGGGCAAGCGCTCGCAGGCCCGATTCTTGGCCTTGGGCGTGAACGGCATCGGGGTCGCGCTGATGATCGCGGTCTTCTCCCAGACCGGCGGTCTGATCGGTGCTGAGGTGGGCGTGGCCGGTGGGACGGCGATCCTGGCGCAGCGCGTGCTTGAGGGGGTGTTCGGCGAGGACGCCGTTCGGCGTCTGGCCAAGCGAGCGAAGTCCGACCTGGACGCCCGTGTTGAACGGCTGATGCTGGACGAACTGGCCCGGTTCCAGGCGCTGATCGATAGTCATGATGTCGACCCGGGGCGGGCGAAGCTGGTCCGGCAGGCGGCCCAGGAGGTCTTGGCCGCACGCAAGGCCGAGCGGATCGAGACCGGGCTCGACGAGCCGGACGCCGATCGCGTTCTGTCGGCCGCGCAACGCCCGGCGCTGGAGCCCGCGGCCGCCTCGACGAGCCATCACCTGCAGGCGTTGCCCCCCGCCGACGACGCCGAGATCGTCGACGCCGAGATCGTCGAGGACCGCTGATGGCCAAGCCAACGGCTCTCGTCGACCGGGTCAAGGCACTCGGCGAGGCCGCCGACCTGGCCCGTGGACGAGCATCCGAGGCGGTCGTGGACGAGGCCCAACGGGTCGTGACGCAGGCGGGCCGCCGACTGGCGTTCTCGGGTGATTGGACGGTGGTGGCGCTGGCCGGCGCGACCGGCTCCGGCAAGTCGAGCACGTTCAATGCGATCTCGGGGACGGCGCTGGCCCAGGCCGGCGTCCGGCGACCCACCACGTCCAAGGCGATGGCGGCGGTGTGGGGGACCGAGCTGCCGAACGATCTCCTCGACTGGCTGGAGGTGCCGCGCCGGCACCTGGTCGCAACGCAGAGCACCGACTTCGCGAACCTCGTTTTGTTGGACCTGCCCGACCACGACAGCACCGCCACGCAGCATCGACTGGAGGTCGACCGGCTGGTCTTGTTGGTCGACATGCTCGTTTGGGTGGTCGACCCGCAAAAGTACGCCGACGCGGCGCTGCATGACCGTTACCTCAAGCCGCTGGCCGATCACGCCGAGGTGATGTTGGTGGTGCTGAACCAGTCGGACCGGCTGAGCGCCGACGAACTGCGACGCTGTCTGGCCGACCTGCGCAAGCTGCTGGATTCGGAGGGCTTGGGCAAGGCGCAGCTCTTGGCGATGTCGGCGCTGACCGGTGCCGGTGTGGCCGCGGTCCGATCGGCGGTCACCAAGGCCGTCGGGGCCAAGGCGCTGGCCGCCCGCCGGCTCGGCGCGGACGTTTCCGCCGCCTCGAACGCGCTGGCGGCCGAGTTGGGCTCGGCCGATCCCGGTCCGCTCGCGAAGGCGCGGGTACAACAACTCACCCGGTCGTTGAGCGAGGCGGCCAGCGTCGGCGTGGTCGAGGAGGCCGTGGCGAAGGCCTGGCGCCATCGCGGCGCCCTGGCCACGGGGTGGCCCGCGCTGTCTTGGCTGGGCCGTCTACGCGCCGACCCGTTGCGCCGCCTGCACCTGGACCGCGCCCCACGCAGGCAGCCCGAGATCGAGCCCGCGCGGGTGAATCGGACGTCGCTGCCGGTGGCCAGCCCGGTGCAGCAGGCGCGCGTCGACACCGCGATCCGGTCGTTGGCCGACGATGCGGCGGCGGGGCTACCGCGCGGCTGGGCCGACACGGTCAAGACGGCGGCGCGCAGCAACGTCAAGACGCTGGCCGATCGGCTGGACAAGGCGGTCGCGACCACGGACTTGAATCTGAGCGCCGGCCAGGGTTGGTGGGTGGCGATCACCGCCGTGCAGTGGGTGCTCATCGCCGCGGTCGTGGCGGGCCTGGGCTGGCTCGGTCTCGACTTCGCCCTGCTGTACTTCCAGTGGCCGGCGCTGCCGAAGGTGACCTGGTGGAACCTGCCCGCGCCCACCGT
>JBDHZK010000206.1:0-3406 GCA_039811865.1 Propionicicella sp.
CCCGCAAGGACCAGTGGGCGTGCAAAGCGGCGGTGACCAGGAGCGTCACGCACCAGGCGATGATGACGTTCAGCACGGGGAGCGCGATGGACGGCAGCACGAACGAATCCACGCTCGCCAGGGGCGTGTGCCCGCGCAGCGGCCCGGCGGCGACGGTGAGGCCGCCGACGGCCAGGTAGCCGATCAGGCTGAGCCACATGATGGTTGCCCAACCCGACGGCCAACTCCGGGGCTCGAGCCGACCGTCGCGGATCGGGTCGACGAACACGATCCGCCCGAACTCCTTGACCAGGGCCACCAGCCCTTGTCCGGTGGTGCTCATGGCCCGATCACGACCGGTTCGCCCGCTCTGGTGATCGCCACGATGCCGCGCTCGCCGACGATCGCACCGACCGTGGCCGGGGTCGTCCACCGGGTTCCGAGCGTCCCGTCGGAGTGCAGGTTCACGATCTGTTTGGAACTCCAGGCCACGATCGCGACGCCGTCGGTGAGCAGCCGATCGGGTCCTAGCGGTGCCGTCCACTGCTGCGCCCCGGTGCGCAGGTCGAAGGCCTGGATCTGGTGGGAGTCGGCGAGGCAGGCCAGCGTGCCGGCCGCGATCCAAGCGTTCGGCCGCAGCAGCGTTCGCTGCCGCCAAAGTTGGCTGCCGGACGGCGCGGAGATTCCCCAAATCCAGGACCCGCCGAAGGCGATCCCGCCCTGCTCGTTCATGGCGAAGCCTTCGGTGCCATCCGGCGCCTGCGTCCGCCACCGGACGCGCCCCTGCGCATCGAGGCGGACGAACGTGCCGGAGGCGTCCAGGACGACCACGCCGTCGCCGACTATGAGTGCGGGCTGCTCGATCTGGGTGGGAAGGCTGTACTCCCAGGCTTTCGCGCCCGAGACGAGATCGTAGGCGCCGACCGTGCCGTCGACGCTCACGGCCACCACGAGGTCGCCTAGGCGCAGCAACGGCCCGGTGACCACATCCGGAAGGCCGGATTGCCACAGCCACTGCCCCTGGGAGTCGTAGGCGACAAGGGTGCGGTTGGCCGTCGCCGCCACCGCGATTTCCCCGAAGCCGGCGAGCTGCGTCAGTTCCCCGCCTGGATGGGTGCGCCAGGCGATGGCGATGGCGCCGTCTCGCTGGCTGAGCGCCGTCACTCCTTGGCCGACGGCGTTGTGGACGAGAAGACTCGTTCCGATGAACCCCGGGGGCCCCTCGACGATCGGTGCCGTCGCGCCGGGGAAGTCGACCTTGGGGGCCGACAGCGTCCAGGAGTCGCCGACGCGGGCCGGGGGTCCCGGGGCCCTGACCTTGAGCCCGACCCTGGGGTCCACCTCGGGGGGGAAGCTCGCCGTCGCGGCGAGCCGGGCGCCGTCCTGCTCATCGGCGACGATGCCGCGTCCCGGGCACCAAACCTGGATTCGCACGTGGTCGGACGAGGTGCCGAACTGGAAGGTTCCGGTCACTCTTAGGCATCCGGTTCCGGCCGGATCCGCCTTGGCCTGTGCCTTGTAGGTGTAGGGGACGACGGCGCCGTCCTCCTTCGCCTGGGTGATCGACAGCTTCCCGGTCGAAGTCCAACTGTGACCGGCCGCGATGTCGCTGGGCAGGTCGACCCGCATCGGGTCGAAGGCGAGGGTGTACCGGTCGTCTCGCTCGACCGCGGTGACCACCCCGGCGGCAGTGACGGCGCGCAAGACCTCGGTGCGTGACCGCTCGGGCGAACTGGCCAGCAAAGTCGTCGTGGACGTGCGGATCCAGAAGGTCTTCACCGCCTCCTCGACCGGCAGCGGCTCGCGCATGAACTGCCAGGGTCCGGCGGAGACGCCGGTGGCCCCCGCCAGGTGCGCCCATTCCAAGGTGGCCACCTGGCGGGGAGCCTCAGGGCTCGCCAACAGTTCGCGGTGCCCGTCGGCGCCGACGAGGGCGTAGGCGGCGGAGGCCGGGGCGCGCCCGGCGGGTTGGAATCCGGCGATGCCGGTGGCGGCGAGCGCCAGCGCGAGGAGGACCAGGACGATGCGGCTGGGCCAAGGTGAGCGGCGCTTGTGCGCGGCAGCCGGGGGGCCGCTCGGTGGTGCGAATGCCGCCGGCGACAGCCAGCCGGGCGCATCGACCCCCTGCTGCGGGCCTGGGGGAGCCGTCATCGGACCAGGATAAACAAGCTAGTCGTCATGGGATCCTTTGCCCATGCGAGCCACTTTCCTGCATGCCCCCGGGGACGTCCGGGTGGCAGATGCGCCGATGCCTACGATCCAACGGCCCACCGACGCGGTGGTTCGGGTGAGCGCGACTTGCGTCTGCGGCTCCGACCTTTGGAGCTACCGCGGCATCAGCCCGGTCGACGGACCCAAGCGGATCGGTCACGAGTACTGCGGGGTCGTCGTCGAGGTGGGGTCGGACGTCCGCTGTGTCCAGGCCGGCCAGTTCGTCGTCGGCCCGTTCTTCAGCTGCGACAACACCTGTCCACACTGCCGCGCGGGCTTTCAGTCGGCGTGTGACGAACTCGAGTGGTACGTCGGCTGCCAGGCTGAGTTCGTCCGGGTCCCCAACGCCGACGGCACCCTGGTAGCGACCCCCGGCGAGCCGCCGGCCGAGTTGGTGGCGTCGCTGCTGGCTTGCTCGGACGTCTTCGGTACCGGCTGGCACGCCGCTCGCATGGCCGGGGTGCAGGCGGGCATGACCGTGGCCGTCGTCGGGGACGGCGCGGTCGGCCTGTGCGGTGTGATCGCAGCAGGGCAGTTGGGGGCGGACCGCATCATCGCGATGTCCAGGCACGCGACCCGCCAGCGGCTGGCGCGCGACTTCGGTGCCACCGACATCGTGGCCGATCGCGGGGACGCCGGCGTCGAGCACGTCCAGGACCTCACCGGCGGCATCGGAGCGGATGCCGTCTTGGAGTGCGTCGGTACCGGCTCGGCGATGGAGCAGGCGATCGGCTGCGCCCGTCCAGGCGCGATCGTGGGCTTCGTGGGGGTACCGCATGGCGTGGAGTTGCCGGTGCGGCACATGTACGCCCACAACGTCGGCGTGCGCGGCGGCGTGGCGGCGGTGCGCGAGTACCTGCCGCACCTGATCGAGCTGGTCTGGTCGGGCGCGGTCGAGCCCGGCCGGGTGTTCGACCTCAGCCTGCCGTTGGAGTCGGCCGCCGCGGGCTACGCCGCTATGGACCGCCGCGAAGCGATCAAGGCCCTGCTGCGGCCCTAGCCGACCGACCTTGGCCGATCATGGGTGCCAATCCCCCCGCGGCGGCTGCCAGGTCTGCTGGGGCGGGGGACCAGGCTGGCTCCAGGGCTCGCCTTGCGGCGGCTGCCAGGTCTGCTGGGGCGGCTGCCACGGCTGGCCAGGAGTTCCAGCTGGGCCCGCAACCGGCAAGGGACTGGCCGGAGGCGGACGCAAGACGGTGCGGCTGGCGTCCCAGGC
>JBDHZK010000207.1:0-3336 GCA_039811865.1 Propionicicella sp.
CGCATACCGCCAGACTAGGCAGGGGCACGGACAGTTTCATCCGGGTTTCTTGGCCCAGGGTTCGGGCCCGCGTGTGGCTCCGGGTGATCATCGCGATCCAGGGCGACAGGCGCCGGCGGCGCCGGCTCCGGGCCGGGAAGTGCCTCAGCGAAGGTTGCGCGACCGGATTGCGCGCCGCCGTTCGCGACGGCGCTGGGCCCGGCTGCTGCGCGCGTGGGCGTCCAGAGCGGGCGGGGCTCCCCGACCCCAGCGGATGCCACTGCGGATGAGCGCCAGGATGAAGATCGGCATCGCCATTCCGAACATCGGCCAGAAGGGCCAGTAGTAGCCCAGGGAGGACGCCAGCCAGATCACATTGGTCACCACGGCCACGAACACCCAAACCAGGCTGACCACTCGGATCGCGACCGCAAGCCCATCCGGCCGAGCGCGCATCACCACCGGAGGTGGGGTGACCACTTCATCGAGTCCGCGCAGCAGGGGCGCGTAGTCCCGCAACCGGGCGCCGCCGAGCACCACCGACTCCCAGTACGAATACTCACCGTCGTCGAAGAGCCCGTCGTCGCGCCCCTGGCGCAGGCGCGCCAGGCCAAGTTGCCGATCCGATGCCGTCGGGGCCGCGATCAACGCCTCCGCGGATCGTGGGTCGACGCTGAATCCGGTCCAGCTCGAGCCCGGCGACACCGGCTGGTTGGGTTGGCTGGGGATCGGGAGGTTCTCCCACTCTTGCGCCTGGCTCAAGACCGCTCCGATCGATTGGGGTGCCCCCAACCTAATCAACTCCGCGCCCACCGGGCCAGCGCGAACAGTTTCTCGGGCATGAGGTCGAGGAGGCCGAAACGTGGGTCAAGTCCGGCGGCGAGGACTGGCGCTGGCCCTACAGGTACACCAACGGCCAATCCTCGCCGGCGCGTGAAAACTGCGGCGAGACGCCCCCGCCCGCGCGGGTGGCGCCTGCGCCGCGGTGCGGGCGTCGCGACTAGCCGCACAAAACCACCGGCATCCCCGAAGAGCCGTGTCAGAACCGGCCAAGCCGCCCGCGGGCGCGAGTCCTGCGCGCGTGGTGTTACGTGGGCAGAGGACCGGGTCCGGGCTCTTGTGATCACTGCCGTCGTCGGCTGCTTCGAAAACGCCTTGTCGTCACCCGCTGCCACCAGGAACCCATGTCGGGCGTCGGCCGGCCTAGCCCGAGGCGGCTAGGTCCGCGCGAGGAGACCGCCGAGGTCTAACGTGCCGCCATGCGCACTGGTCACAGACGGCTTTGGCCTCGCATCCTCATCGGCGTGATCGCCCTCCTCTTGGTCGCGGGCGTGATCGGATACTGGCGAATCAGCCCGCTGCTGCTCACCGGCACCGGCTACGCGGCCCACAACGCCTGCGCGGTTGGAGTTCTCGCCCACCGCACCCACCCAGAGCGGGACCTGCCGCCGAACCCGCTGGTTCCCTACCTGCGCACCGTCACCGACGAAGCGGGCGCCGATGCCAACGTCTTGGGCGTACTGGCCACACAGCGCGCCTGGTACGCCGCCGGTTACGGCTGCACTCTGGCGGACCGCCCGCCGTCGTTCCCCGCAGCGCTCCCCCTGACCACCGCCGGCAACCCGCTCGCCGACGCTGCCACGCCCGTTTCTTCGGAGCGTTTGAACGCGATGCTGGCTAGGGCTTTCGGCGACGATTTGGACGATCCGGGCAAGGCGGCCCTCGGCACCCGCGCCGTGGTCGTGGTTCGGGACGGCCGGATCGTCGCGGAGCGCTACGCTTCCGGTTTCTCAGCGAAGACCCCGCAGTTGGGTTGGTCGATGGCGAAGAGCGCCACGAACCTGCTGGTGGGCCGCCTGGTGCAGCAGGGCCGAATCAGGCTGACGGACGACCACCTGCGTCCGGAATGGAACGACGAGCGCGCCAAGATCACCGTCGATCAGTTGCTCAGGATGTCGTCGGGGTTGTCCTGGGACGAGACCTACGACCTCGGCACGCCAATCACCGAAATGCTCTATTTGCACGGCGACATGGGCAAATACGTTGCCGGACGCCCCCTCGCCCACCCCCCTGGCAGCTACCAGCAGTACTCCTCCGGCAGCACGAACCTGCTCTGCTCGGTGCTGACGGCGCGCACGAACCTGGGCCCCAATCTCCCGCGCGAGCACCTGCTCGGCCCGCTGGGCATGTCGTCGGCAGTCTGGGAGCCGGACGCCGTCGGCACGCCGGTGTGCAGCTCTTACCTATGGGCGACCCCACGCGATTGGGCCGCCCTTGGCCAGTTCGCCCTGGCCGACGGGGTCTGGAACGGGAAGCGCCTCCTCCCACAGGGCTGGATGAAGGCGTCCACCACGGTCGTCCCGACCGCCGGCGAGGAGGACGGCTACGCCGCCGGTTGGTGGGTCAACCGCCGTCCCGACGGCACCTTGGTCGACCCCCAACTCCCGGCAGATGCCTTCTGGGCCAACGGCCACGATGGGCAGCGGGTCTTCGTGGTTCCCTCGGCGAAGCTGGTCGTGGTCCGGCTCGGCTTCTCTCCGGCCGCGCCGGACCTGCGCGCCGCCGCCCTGGTCCACGACCTGGTCGTCGGCCGATGACACACCGACGACCGCGGGTGGCCGTCGTCGGCGGCGGGCACAACGGACTCACCGCGGCTGCCTACCTGGCCCGGGCGGGCATCGGTGTCACCGTGTTCGAACGCTCGGACCACTTCGGCGGCGCCGCCATCTCCGCGCGGCCGTTCGCCGACGTGGACGCCAACCTCTCGCGCTATGCCTACCTGGTCAGCTTGTTGCCCGCATCCATCGCGGCCGACCTGGGCCTGGACGTTCGGCTCGCGCGGCGGAGGTTCTCCTCGTACACGCCGCGGCCCGGGACGGCGACTGGTCTGCTGGTCGACGCCGCCGACCCGGTGAGCACCGCAGCATCCTTCGCGGCCGCGGGCGCGGCGGGCGACTCCGCCGGCTTCGACGCCTTCTACGCCCGGGCGTCCCGATTGGCCCGGGTGCTGTGGCCGACGCTCACCGCCCCGCTGCCCACCCGGTCCCGGGCCCGCGCCTGGTTCGGCGCCGATTGGGAGGACTTCGTGGAACGTCCAATCGGTGAGACGATCGAGTCGGCGGTGGCCGATGATCTCGTCCGCGGCGTCATCGCGACCGACGCGCTGATCGGGACTTTCGCCTCGCCCCGCGACCCGTCGCTCGAACAGAACCGCTGCCTGCTGTACCACGTCATCGGTGGGGGCACCGGCCACTGGGACGTCCCTATCGGCGGCATGGGGACGATCACCACCCAACTCATCCGCTCGGCTCGCGGCGCCGGGGCCACGCTGCTCGCCGCGGCCGAGGTGACGTCCCT
>JBDHZK010000208.1:0-3331 GCA_039811865.1 Propionicicella sp.
CCTCGGTACAACTCGGGATGGCTTTTACGCCCCTGTCGGACGGCACGATCACCGGCATCCGATTCTTCACCCAGCCCGGCAACACCGCCCCACATACCGTCACCCTCCGCAGCGCCACCGGAACCAGCCTGGGGACGGCCACGTCCACTGCCGAAGGCGCGACCGGCTGGCAGCAGGTCGACTTCGCGGCAGCGGTCCCGGTTGCCGCCAACACCACCTATGTGGCGTCCTACCTAGCCAGCAACGGGCATTACCCGTACGCGGTCAACGGCCTGGCCGCCGCCAAGGCAAACTCCATGCTGTCCACCCCGGCCAACGCCGGCCGCTACAGCTACGGCACCGGGGCGCTGACGAACTCGTCGCCAACCAACTACTTCGTCGACGTGGTGTTCACGCCCGCGGTTGGGTCCGATCCCACGGTGAGCGCCATCGATCCGGCTGACGACAGCACCTCGGTCAGCGTCGGGACGGCGGTTTCGGCGACCTTCGATTCGGCGATTCGCTCCGGCACGGTGTCCATCAAGCTGACCAAGCCGAACGGCGATCAGGTCGCGGGGAGCCTGACCAACCCGGCGGCGCGCAAGTACGTCTTCACCCCTTCGGCGCCACTGAGCGCTGCCACCAGGTACACGGTCAGTGTCACCGGGGCGGTCAGCGTCGGCGGGGCGACCATGTCCCCTTTCACCTCCCACTTCACGACGAGCGGCGCCTGCCCCTGCACCCTGTTCGCGTCCGGCTCGGCGCCGGCGACGGCGGACTCAGGTGACGGTTCGGACCTGACGCTCGGTCTGCGGTTCAAGGCGAGCGTGGACGGCTGGGTGACGGGCATCCGCTACTACCGTGCGGCTGCCAATACCGGGACCCACGTGGGCAAGCTGTGGTTGAACGGCACCGTCTTGGCTACGGTGACCTTCACCGACTCGGGCACCGGATGGCAGACGGCCAGCTTTTCTCGGGCGGTGGCGGTCAACGCCGGGACGACCTACACCGCCAGCTACTACGCGCCGAACGGCCACTACAGCGCCACCCAGGACGCATTCGTCAACGAGGTCGTGAACACCCCGCTGACCGGCGTCCTGGGGGTCTACACCTCGGGGAACGCGTATCCGACCTCGACCTTCCGCTCCGCCAACTACTGGGTCGATGTCGTGTTCACCGACCACGATCCCGACCCGCCCCTGGTGACCGCCGTAACACCGGCCAACGCAGCGACCGGGGCGAGCAGCGCCGTGGCGCCCAGCGCCACCTTCGAGCGTCCGATCGACCAAAGCTCGGTGGTGATGACGCTCAAGGCGGGCACCGCCTCGGTGTCGGGCACGGTGAGCACCACTTCCACCAAGGCCACCTTCACGCCCGGAGCCCCGCTCGTCCCGGCCACCACCTACACAGTTTCGGTTTCGGCATCGAGCGCCGAGGGCAAGCCGATGGCAACGCCGAAGACTTGGTCGTTCACCACGGCTGCGGGCAGCACTTCCACGCCGGTCAGCATCTACCCAGAGACCTGGACGCCAGGTACCGCGTCGGCGAACGACAACGGGCCGGTCACCCTCGGACTCGCCTTCACGACCGCCCAGAACGCGACGGTGACGGCCGTCAGGTTCTACAACGGCGCCGGCAACACCGGCACCCGCGTCGCGAGCATCTGGTCGTCCAACGGCACCGAGTTGGGCAGCGGCTCCACCACCTCGACAACCCTGGGGTGGATCACCGTCGAGTTGGACGAGGCAGTGGCCATCACACCCGGGGTGACCTACACCGTGGGCTATCGAGCGCCGACCGGGCACTACGCCTACACCTCCGGCGGCTTGGCCGCCGGGCTTACCAAGGACTTCCTGACCGTGCCAGCCAACGGCGCGCGATACACCTACGGTTCAGGTATGCCGACCTCGGCCAGCGGCGCCAGCTACGGCGTCGACCTGGTCGTCTACCCCTGAGGAGAGCAACGCAATGAGTAAGCCGAGTGTCGCCGTGATCGGCGCGGGCTACTGGGGGCCGAACCTGGCCCGCAACTTCCGCGCCAGCGCGGATTGGGACCTGGTGGCCGTGTGCGACCTGGACGCCGCCAAGGCGGCGCGAGTCGTCGGCGAACGTTCGACCGTGGAGGTGGAGACCGACGTCGCCCGCCTGCTCGCGCGCGACGACCTCGACGCCGTGGCGATCGCCACCCCCGCTCGCACCCATGCACCCCTGGCGAAGGCCGCCTTCGCGGCCGGCAAGCATGTCCTGGTCGAAAAGCCGCTGGCCGAGACGGTCAGCGCGGCGCGCGAGATGGTCGACGCTGCCCAGGCCGCCGGCCGGGTCCTGATGATCGACCACACCTTCTGCTACACGCCCGCGGTGAACCACATCCGCCAGGTGATCGCCGACGGCGTCCTCGGGGACGTCTTGTACATCGACTCGGTGCGGATCAACCTCGGGCTGGTCCAGCCGGACGTCAATGTGTTCTGGGATCTGGCTCCGCACGACCTGTCGATCCTCGACTTCATCCTGCCGTCGGGCCTGGACGTCGGGCCCGTGTCGGCAACCGGGGCCGATCCGCTGCGCTTGGGCAAAGCCTGCATCGGCTACGCCACGTTGCCGTTGCCGGGCGGCGCAATCGCCGCGATCAACGTGAACTGGCTGTCCCCCACCAAGATCCGCTCGTTCGTGGTCGGCGGCAGCCGCCGCACCCTGGTCTGGGACGATCTCAATCCGATGCAGCGGATCGCCATCTACGACCGGGGCGTCGAGGTGGCGAACCCGACCGAGGACGATCGGCCGGCGACCACGATCTCCTACCGGATGGGCGACATCATGGTGCCCGCATTGCGCGAGCGGGAGGCGCTGGGTGCCATGGTCGCGGAGTTCGCCGCCGCGATCCGAGAAGAGCGTCCGCCGCAAACCGACGGGGCCGCAGGTCTGCGCGTCCTCACCGTGCTCGAGGCGATCGACGCGGCCCTCACCACCGGTGCCCCCGTGGCACCGAGCCCAGGAGGCGAAGCATGAGCGTAGAACTCAACGGGGCAACCGCCCTGGTGACCGGCGGGGCCGGCACCATCGGTTCGACCATCGTGGACCAACTGCTCGAGGCCGGAGCCGGCGAGGTCCGCGTCCTCGACAACCTCGTCCGAGGGCGGCGCGGAAACCTGCGCGGCGCCCTGGCCGACGATCGGACGAAGCTGGTCGTCGGGGACATCCGCGACCGTGACCTGGTCAACGATCTGACGTCCGGCTGCGATGTCGTCTTCCACCAGGCCGCCATTCGGATCACGCAGTGCGCCGAGGAGCCGCGGCTGGCGCTGGAGGTGCTGGTCGACGGCAGCTACAACGTGATCGAGGCCGCCGCCGACCA
>JBDHZK010000209.1:0-3316 GCA_039811865.1 Propionicicella sp.
AGTTCGCGGGCGACGCGATCGTAGGTGCGGACGGCCGCAATGGTGTCGCTGACGCTCTGCCCGTAGGCGTGCACATTGGCGATCGTCGCCCCGGCCACGCTGCCCCGATACCAGGCGAGGCGCTCGACCCCGACCCACTCCGACTCGACCGCCAGGGCCACGAACTCCGGCCAACTCATGCCCGCTCCTACGGTGACCAACATGCCGCCGCAGTAGGCGAGCGAGTCGGCCTCACAGCCGTCGTCCTTCAAGGTCAGGCCGCGCCAGGTGACCTGGATGAGGCGGCCCGAGAAGCCGTCGTCCGCCTGGGGCGAGGCGCCGATGCGGACCGCGACGCCCGCCGCGTCCGCCTCTTCGACGGCGGCGATCAACTCCTGCTCCGTGCTGGCGACAACGTGCTCGGTGACCTCGGTGTCGTTGAGACTTCCCATGATGTTCCCTCTCGATCTGGTCCAACGGCGCGGACGGCCCCGCCGCCAGGGGTGCCGGGCGCTCGTAGGGCGGCTAGGGCGTTTTGCGGTTGAGCCAGCTCTTCAGTGAGTCCGCGAAACCGGCGTAGGCCGCGGCGACGTCCTCGAGGTCCAACTGGCCGGGCAACTCGTCGGCGCGCTGCTTCGACAGCAAGTACGCCATCGTTGCGGAGATCACCTGGGACTCGGCGACGCCGGGCGGGGCCACATCGGCAAGGAACGCCGGGCTGGCCCGGACGACGGTCTCGACCGCGTCGCCGTCCTGAAGCAGGTGAACGAGGTACTCGTGACCGCCCAGCGGCTCGACAACAGGTTCGGGCATCGGACTCACTCCTGTCCGCCGGCCGATCGCCAGCGCCGATCGCCTCGCCGGCGGCGTGGACACGTCCGGGACATGCCCTCAACCCCCGACCCGGGCGCCTGCGCCCGGCTGGGAAGCATTCTATCGCTTAATCTGATTGGCGATAGAGGCCGGGTCCACCCGGCTCGTGGGCAGGAAGCGACACAGGGCATCGAGCGAGCCGTCGACGACGACGCCGTTCGCGATCGCCTGAGCGGGTGCGACAGCACCCTGGAGCAGTGCGATCAGCATCGGTCCGGGGCCAAAGACCGTGGCTGCCGGCGATGCCGCGGCGTCGCAGGGCGTGACTCTCACGAGGCCGCTTGCGGCGAGCGCGTCGAAGCCGTCGGCGAGGTCGCCGAACCGCACGATGCTGGGCGGTTCGTCCGGACAGTTGTCGCGCAGCAGGACCGATGCCGGCATGGCGAGCCAGTGCATCTGGAAGAGGGCGTCGGCGGGAGCATCGGCGATCGTCCTGGCCCCCCATCTGAGCAGTTCTCGAACGACAGGCTCCAGGGCGCGCCCGTGTTCGGTGAGGGCGTAGAGGACGCCACTGGCCGGCGGTGCCGCCAGCTCGCGGCGGCAGACGCCCTGGCTCTCGAGTTCGCGCAGGCGCTGGGCCAGCAGGTTCGGTGCGATGCCGGGCAGTCCTCGCTGCAGATCGGTATAGCGCGCCCGTGGGGTGAGCAGCAGTTCACGCACGATCAGGAGCGTCCAGCGGTCACCAACGACGTCGAGCGCGCGGGCGACCGCGCACAACTGGCCGTACGACTTCATCCGAGGTCCTTGACAAAATAAAGTAGAAACTAGATATTCGATACTACACCTAGTGAAGGGACCACCCGTGAGCGACACCCTTTCCGCGACCGCGCCAGCGCCCCTGCGCACCTATTACGAAATCCTGCTCGCCGGCAGCGACGGATACGGCCAAGGCGATGCTCTGCGGCCGCTGCTTAGCGAACACCTCGACTTCACCGGGGCGCTGGCCGGCCACATCCCGAACGCTCGAGAAGGCTTCCTGCGCGGCGCGGCGGGCTTCGTCGCCACCGTCCAAGGCGTCGACTTCGTCTGCGAAGCGCACGACGAGCAGACTTCAGCCGTCCTCTACGACGCGCGCATGCCCGGCGGGAGGGTCCGCTTCGCGGAGTTCTTCACGCTGCGCGAGGGCGTGATCGAGAGCCTCCATCTGCACTACGACGGGCCCGACTACCTTGCCAAGGGCGGCCGATGAGCCAGCCGCACCCGCTCGCCGCCCGCGTCCGGGAGCTATTGGGGGCGCGACGGGTGCGCGAGCGAAGGATGTTCGGCGGGATGGCGTTCATGGTGGACGAGCATCTGGCCGTCTCGGCTGGAAACGCGGGCGATCTGCTCGTCCGGGTCGATCCCGAGGACTACGAGCGTCATCTTGAGCGGGGCGCCACCCCGGCGTCCATGGGGCCGGACAAGACTATGGGCCGAGGCTGGATGCGAGTCCCAGCCGAGGCCATTGCGGCCGAAGCCGAACTGGGCTTCTGGGTCGAGGTTGGCGTCGCGGCGACCCGCTGATCAGGGACGATCCGGCTGGTGCGTGGTGCGAATCCTCCCCGACCTTCGTGTGACGAACCTCGCTGCGGCCGGGGCGCTCTACGCCGACTTCCTCCGCATGGCCCGAGAGGAGTTGGGCCTGGACTGGGTCGATCGCTACCTGGCGCCCAGCGGTGCCGCCGTCCAGGCCGAAAGGTGCTGAAGACCCGGCAACATCACCAGTGAGCGGGGCGTTTCGCCGACTTTGGGCGGCGGCTTTCGAGAAGGTGGGGAGCAACAGCGGCCCGGCCCCCGCGCAAGTGGAGCGGGATGGACGGGCTGACCGCGCTCAACGAGACGGAGGCGCCGATGGCTGCTGGAGCGAGTTCGGATGGAGACGATGCCCTGGACCAGCGATCCGGCACCGTCGACGATGAGTTTTTGGCAAGAGCGCTGGCCGGGCGGGTAGGGCTCGTCGCCGTGGGTTTCGGCTTCTTGGCCGGGGTGGGCGCGGCCGTCACCTTCGCCGTGATGAAAGCCTTGTCGTGGCTGGTGTGGGAGGCGCCGGGGGTCGGTGACCGGTGGTGGTACGTCGTCTGCGCGGTCGTCCTCGGCGGGATCCTGATCGCCCTGGTTCGTCCCTTTTCCGATGACATGAACCTGCGCGCTCAGATCGCGGCCGCCGAGGAACTGACCAACGTGCGGCGACGCAAGGTCGCACTGCTCGGGCTTTCCGCAGTGATCGCGGTCGGATTCGGCGGGGCGATCGGACCCGAAGCGGGCCTGGTCGCGGTGGTGACCGAGCTGGCCGCACTGGTCTCTGCACGCATCTCGCGCAGCGCCGCCGAGGCTCGTCTTCTCGGCCGAAGCGGCGTTGCCGGCGCACTGGCGGGCCTGTACGTCTCCCCGCCCGGTGCGTCCGCCTACGACGACGACACGCTGGGCCCGACCAAGCTGGCGGTACTGGTTTCCTCGCTCGCCGGACTAGGCGGGTTCATCTGGG
>JBDHZK010000210.1:0-3276 GCA_039811865.1 Propionicicella sp.
GATCGTGCTCGCATTGTTCGTGGTGCCGCCGCTGCTCGGCGGGTCTTCCGGCAAAACCGGACCCACCTCGTCGGCGACCAGGACGACCCAAGCGGGCTCGCCCAGCGCCACGAATCCACCACCCACTCCCGCCTCATCAGGTGCGATGCCCGGGCAGACCGGTGGCATCGCCGCGTCCAGCCACCTGGCTTGGAGCCAGGAGCTTGGCCCGGTGCTGGGATCGGGGTCGAGGGCGAGCAGGGTCGTCCCGGTGACGACGTCCGACGCCGGTTTCGATGGCGCGGTGGTCGTTTCCGAGCGCTGGCCGGGCGGCACCGCGAAGGGCGTCCTGGTGGCGTTCGACCTGGCCACCGGCACCATCAACTGGCGTCGCGAACTGGGCGGCGAGGTGCTCGCCTGCGCCGGAGGGCTGCTGGCGGGAAAGGTCGCCTGCTTCTCCGGGGGCGAACTGAGCCTGCTCTCGCCGTCGGACGGCAACCGCAGCGGGGGGTTCTCCGTAAGCGCCGAGACCAAGTACGTGCAGGTGGCCGGCGACGCGGTCTACCTGCTGGCGTTCGCCGCACCCAGCCAGGCGGACTACAAGAAGCGGGTCAAGGTGAGCGCCACCTTGTCGCGATACGACTCGGCGGGCAACCAGGAATGGAGCGTCGACAAGACGCTGCTGTTCCGCGAGGGCAACCACGCTCGAAACGTGATCATCGAGGCTTCCGACGAGGCGGTGGCCGTCCTCACCCCGTTTGCCGAGGAGCTGGGCCAGCAGCCGCTGCTGGCGCGCGCCGGGAACGGCGCGGCGCTCAACGCGGGGCCTGGCCAGGGGCGGGTCGGCCCAGCGGGTGTGGCCGGGGTGACGTCCGGCATCGGCGCCGGCACGCGGACCCGGGTGGTGTCCGTGCCGTCCGGTCCAGTCGCCGCCGGGCTTGGCTACCTGACCTTCCCGGCCACCTACGCCGACGATCCGGCTCGGCTACCGTTCCTGGTCGGGCAGTTGCAGAAATCACCCGCCCTCCACGCGTTCGACGCCTCCGGCGGCAACGCCTGGACGTTCCCCGGGGCAAGCTCGGCCCCGGCCTTCTGCGGTGGACGCCTGATCGTCCAGGACGAGGGGAGCGGCCTGTTGGCGGCGCTCGACCCGACGACCGGTGCGGCCGGGTGGCGCTACCAGGGCAAGCTGATGCCCGGGTTGGCGCACGCGGGCGTCCTGTGCGATCCGCAGCATGTCGCCTTCTTGGATCGCGACACCGGCGGCCTGGTCGCACTGAACCTGTCGGACGGCACCGCTATCACCCGGGTCCCGCTCGGGCTCGCGGAGTCGAACGTCCGGCTCACCGCCACGCCTGGGGGCGTCCTCGTCTGGCAGGCTGACCGCCTTTCGCTGATCACCGCATAGGTGAGCGCCATGACCTCCCCGGGGGCACCGCCGCGAATCGACGGGATGCGCTGTCTGCGCCACCTCGGATCCGGCGGCTTCGCCGACGTCTTCTTGTACCGCGACGAGGTGCTCGGCCGCGACGCGGCGGTCAAGGTGCTTCGGGACGCCGCTCCCGGGACGCCGCTGGCCGGCATGCTGATCGCCGAGGCCAACGCGATGGCGCGGCTGGAGCACGCCAACATCGTCACCGTCTACTTCGCCAAGTTGGCCGCCGACCGGCGGCCCTACATCGTGATGCGGTTCTACCCGAACGGGAGTCTCGCGGATCTCCTCAAGCAGCGTCAGTTGACCGTGGCGGACGTCCTGCGGTTCGGCATCCAGATCGCGGCCGCGGTGGAGACCGCCCACGGCGCCGGACTGCTGCACCGCGACATCAAGCCCGCCAACGTGCTGCTCAGCGCGAGCAAGGACGCGGTGCTGTGCGATTTCGGCATCGCGTCGCGGATTGCCGAGGCCGAGAGCGAGGACCGCGGCTTCTCCGTGCCCTGGTCGTCACCGGAGGCGATCTTCGCCGGCCCGGTCAGCGTCACCTCCGACGTCTACTCCCTCGGGGCGCTCATCTGGCACCTCTTGGCCGGGCGCTCGCCGTTTGCCGTCCCGGGCGGCGACAACTCCACCAGGGCGCTGATGCAGCGGATCCGGGACAACCTGCCGCCCCCCACCGGGCGTCCGGACGTCCCCGCGTCGCTCGAGCGGCTTCTCGCCGCCTGCCTGGCGAAAGACCCGGCTAGGCGGCCACCGGCCGCGTTCGACGTGGTGGCGGAGCTAAAGGCGATTCAAGGCGAACTCGGCTTGCCGCCCACGGGGGCGGAGCTGTCGGAGCCGCAGGATCTCGGTTTGCCCCCGGCCCCGGGTTACGACGGCACCCGTGACCGAGCGCTGAGACAGGTGAGCCCGCAGGCGCCCGCGACGCAGTTGAAGACCGCCGAGACGATCGCGCCTGCTCCGGCGGCGGCGCCACCACCTCGTCCGGGCCGCGCCCGCAGGTGGCTGATCGTCTCGTTGGCGTCGCTCACGCTGGCCGTGGCGGGCGGCGTCGGCCTCGCCCTCAAGAACAACCCGGCGCCGGCCGTCCCAACTCCGAGCGCGACCGAGTCCGAACCCACCCCAGACGCCGGCAACGGCGGTCAGCCGCCCGGACCGGTCTCGGTGACGGGCCGGCGCGAGACGGCCGGGGCGCGGTTCGCCTGGACCTACTCGGGCCGGCTGAACTCCGACTTTTACCGCTGGCGGGCGACCCCCGGCGGTGCCGGCACCGCCGAGGAGCCGACCCTGCTGATCCCCGCCAAACCGGGCGTCCAGGTCTGTTTGCAGGTGAAGGTCGTCCGGGAATCCGGCAACAACGCCTCCCCGGATTGGTCGGCCAAGGTGTGCGTGAAGTGAGTGGCTCCGCATCCAGCAATGCTGTCCATCTGCGGCGCTTTCCATAGTCAATTACTGGACAAAGTAGCTGGCCTCAGATCGACCACCTCCGCCGGGCCGCCCGTCCGTGATGCGCAATCTGCTTGCGACTGCGCCTCTGAAGTGTCGGTGGCGGGGCCTTCGCCCTGCGCTCACCAGCCTGGATTCACGCCTTCCCCGGGGGCACGGCACTGGGCTTGAACCGGGCGCGCCTCGGGCCCGCCAAGGTCGGATAGGGGCCGTCCAGTAAAAGCGGGCGGCATTCGTCAGGGGTGGGATGTGCGTTAGGCTGTCGCCGAAACCCACCCCGACCACCACTGCGCCAACCAGCCCCTCCCGGGGCTGCTTGATCGTGCCGTGGGCGAGACCCTAGGAAACTATGCGGCGCCTCCGGGATTTGCTTCGGCGAATCAAGTTCAGGTCGCTGATTCCGGCCGTTTGTCTAC
>JBDHZK010000211.1:0-3256 GCA_039811865.1 Propionicicella sp.
ACTTCACCGTCGCCTCGACCCCGCGCACGTTCGACCGGCAGTCGAACGAGTGGAAGGACGGCGATGCCATGTTCCTCAACTGCTCGGTATGGCGGCAGGCGGCGGAGAACGCGGCCGAGTCTTTGACCAAGGGCATGCGCGTGATCGTTCAGGGACGGCTGAAGTCCCGCAGCTACGAAACTCGCGAGGGTGAGCGCCGCACCGTTTTCGAGGTCGACGTGGACGAGGTGGGTCCGTCCCTGCGTTATGCCTCGGCCAAGGTCGCTCGCAACAGTGGCGGCGGCAACTTCTCCGGTGGCGGTTCGCAGAACTACTCCGGTGGGCCGTCCGGCGGCAACGACTCGTGGTCCTCCGGCGGCGGTTCCAACCGCGGCGGCGGCAACACCTCCGACCCCTGGGCCCAGGCCCAGAACGAAGAGCCACCTTTCTGATCGTCCATCCGGCCATCCGGCCGTAGGCACATTCCGGCATGACGCCGGGCTTTCGATTCCGGCCCTTCGTGGGCCGGCCAACACCAGGAGAGCACCACAATGGCCTCACCGCAACGCAAGCCAATCAACAAGAAGAAGATCGTCCCGATGAAGTCGATCAAGATCGGCCACATCGACTACAAGGACACCAACACCCTGCGCAAGTTCATCTCTGAGCGGGGCAAGATCCGAGCCCGCCGCGTCACGGGCCTGTCCGTCCAAGAGCAGCGCAAGGTCGCCATCGCGATCAAGAACGCCCGCGAGGTCGCGCTGCTGCCGTACGCCTCCACGGCTCGCTGACAAGGGGAAACCTGATGAAGCTCATCCTGACCGCCGCGGTGGACCACCTGGGCATCCCCGGCGATGTCGTCGATGTCAAGGACGGCTACGGCCGCAACTTCCTGCTGCCCCGAGGCTTCGCCATCTCTTGGACCAAGGGCGCCGAGAAGCAGATCGAGGGCATCAAGCGGGCGCGCGATGCCCGTGAGATCCGCAGCCGGGATCATGCCGTGGCCGTCCGCACCCAGCTCGAGGGACTGGACGTCAAGCTGTCGGCGCGTTCCGGTACGGGAGGAAAACTCTTCGGCGCGGTCACCGCAGCCGACGTCGTGAGCGCGGTGAAGAAGGCCGGAGGCCCGGCCATCGACAAGCGCTCGGTCGAGATCACCAAGCCGATCAAGGCACTCGGCGCCCACACCGTGGGTCTGCGCCTCCACGAGGCCGTGGTCGCCCACATCAGCGTCGAGGTCATCGCCGCCTGATTTAACCGCCGGCGGGCGGGAGCCGCCCGCCGGCACCCGGCATTGGGTCCGCGTAGGGGGACACGTGCAGGAGCACCAGGAGCCGACCATCGGCGTGCTGGTCGTCGAGGACGAACCAGTGCTGGCGAGCGTCTTGGGTACCTATTTGGAGCGCTCGGGATATCGCGTGCTCACCTGCCATGAGGGCACCGAGGCCCTTAGGCTGGCGGCCCTGTTCACTCCGGAAGTGATCATCCTCGATCTCGGCCTGCCCGGCATGGACGGCGTCGAAGTGTGTCGGCGCGTCCGCGAGTTCTCCGATTGCTACATCGTGATGCTCACGGCCCGGGCCGATGAGGCGTCCGCGCTGGAGGGCCTGTCGGCCGGTGCGGACGACTACATCACCAAGCCCTTTCGCGCCAGGGAGTTGCTCGCTCGGGTTGCGGCCATGCTGCGTCGTCCTCGGGGGAGCCAGCGCCCGGAGGACGGCCGGCGCAGTTTCGGCGGACTCACCATCGCCCCCAGCACGCGTGAGGCATGGGTGGACGGATTGGGCATCGACCTGACGCGGACCGAGTTCGCCGTGCTCGAGGCACTGTCGGCCGACCCCGATCGTGCGCACACCCGCCGTGAGCTGATCGATCGTGTCTGGGGGCCGTCCTGGGTCGGGGACGACCATCTCGTCGACGTCCATGTGGCGCAGTTGCGCCGGAAACTACGGGACGAGGCTGCGGCAGCGAAGTTCATCGTGACCGTTCGTGGGGTGGGTTACCGAATGGGCCGGGGATGGTGAAGTCGGCTCGTCCGCGGAGCCTGAACCGGGAGTTGTTGTGGATCCAGATCAGCCTGCTGCTGACCATGGCGGCGGCGGTGATCCTGTGCGGGTTCCTGATCGGTCCGCCGCTGTTTCGGGCGCACCTGGACGCGGCCTTGGGCACCACGGATCCGCACGCCTTTGAGCACGCGCGCATCGCCTTCCGGACGGCTGGCACCACGTCCTTGGCGGTGGGCCTGCTGGTCAGCGGACTTTGCTCCATCTTCATCTGGCGCTCTTTGACCAGGCGTCTGGCGCAGGCTCTGTCGGAGCTTGGTGCGGCCGCCGTCGAGGTCGCGGCCGGCCACTACGACCACCCAGTGCAGCCCCATCAGCCGTTTGCCGAACTGACCCCGCTAGCGGAGAGTGTCATCTCGATGTCCCAGCGACTCCATGAGGTCGACACCACGCGGCGGCGCCTGATGATGGACGTCGCCCACGAAGTCCGGACGCCGCTAGCCGCCATCGATCTGATCATCGACGGTCTCGAGGACGGGGTGCTCCCGCCAGACTCCAGGACGTTCGACAGCTTGCGCGCGCAGTCGCGCCGGTTGGTTCGCCTGACCGCCGATCTGCGCGAGGTGGCTTCCGCGGAGGAGGGTGCACTGACCGTCGTCCCGCAGCCGACGCTGATCGCCGCCGAATGCGTCCGGTGGCGATCAGACCACCAGTCGGCCTTCGACAAGGCCGGGGTCGAGCTGATCTTTGACGCACTGCCGCCGCCGGACGCCGTTGCGTCGGTCGATGCTGCCCGACTGCGGCAGATCGTGGGCAATCTGTTGTCGAACGCTCTGCGGCATACGCCGAGCGGCGGCCGGGTTTGGGTCTCGACCCGGATCGCCGACGGGGAACTGGCGGTCGACGTGGCGGACACCGGGGACGGCATTGCCGCCGACCATCTATCCAGAGTCTTCGAGCGCTTCTTCTCCACCAGCACGGCCAGGGACACCACCGGCGGCGGCACCGGGGTGGGGCTGCCGATCAGTCGCTCGCTGGCGCGGGCCCACGGCGGCGATGTGACCGCAAAGAGCCCGGGACTGGGTCGCGGGAGCGTATTCAGCGTTCGGCTACCGGCAAGTCTTGATCAGACCTTGACGATAAACGCTCCCTTTTGACGGTGAAATCGGGCAGTATTAGCGGCATAGCCCCGCGGGCTTCCAGAATAGATAGAGACGGCGTTCATCCCCCCGAGCGCCGTCTCTATCTGTTCGGGCACCGGGTCAGTTCGGGAA
>JBDHZK010000212.1:0-3254 GCA_039811865.1 Propionicicella sp.
CGGCGGACGGCGTGGGGCCGGCGGCCGGACGGCTGGTGGTTGGCGCCGGCGGGATCGGGGTCGGCTGGGTCGCCTCGGCACTCGGAGCCGGCACCGACGGGCTGGCCTGCGGTTCCGGGCGAACCGGCGCCGCCACAGGCCGCACCGGTGCGGCCGGTCGGGCCGGCGCTACCTCAGGACGGGCTGGCGCCGGCGATGCAGGCACCGGCCCGGGCGTGGGGCGAGTCCGCGCACCGGGCGCCGGACGCGGTCCGCCCCCGGCGGCACCCGCCGCGGGGACTTCGGGTTTGGCCTGCGGCGCGCTTTGCGTGCGCACCCGCTCGGTCAGGCGGCGCACCACCGGGGCCTCGATGGTCGACGAGGCCGAACGAACGAACTCACCCATGTCATTCAGGGTCTTCAGAAGTTCTTTGCTTTCGAGTCCGAGCTCCTTGGCGAGCTCATAGACGCGGACCTTTGCCACTACTCTCCTTCAGGTCCGCGCCGACTCGGCGGGGACCAGCTAGATGGTTTGCATGCTCATTGCGGTGTACTCATCGAGTGGTCATGAGCGTGAGCCCACTTTCTGGTTGGTGTTCGCACACGATCGGCGAACGCGCACCGAAAACTGTACTGCGCTTGATGCGCAAATGCCTAAGCGGGGCTGGTTCGGGTCGAGCGGCTCCGCTAACCGGCGGCCAGCGCCGAGACGGCGCCGGCGTCCAGGTCGCCTCGGCGAAGCGCCCGGCCGAACGCTCGGCGCTTGAGCGCCCCGGTGGCGCACTCGGGGGTTGGGTGCAGGTAGGCACCCCGGCCGGGAAGCAGCTGCCGCCCATCGATGACGAGCCGGCCCCCGGCGTCCGCCACGATTCGCACCAGTTCGGCTTTGCCGGCCTTGGTCCGGCAACCGACGCAGGTACGGACGGGGGCGCTCACCCTCAACCGGCCGCGGTGTCGGGCTTGATGTCGATCCGCCAGCCGGTGAGCCGGGCCGCCAACCGGGCGTTTTGGCCCTCGCGGCCGATCGCCAACGACAACTGGTAGTCCGGGACGATCACCCGCGCCGACTTCAACTTCTCGTCCACGATCGTCACCGAACTGACCTTCGCGGGCGAAAGCGCCGACGCGACGAACCTGGCCGGGTCTTCGGAGAAGTCGACGATGTCGATCTTCTCCTCGTTCAACTCGTGCATGACCGCGCGCACCCGCTGCCCCATGGGGCCGATGCACGCGCCCTTCGCCGAGACGTCCGCGTTGTGCGAGATGACGGCGATCTTGGTGCGATGGCCGGCCTCGCGTGCGATCGCCTTGATCTCGACGACCCCCTGCTCGATCTCGGGCACCTCGAGCTTGAACAGCCGCTGCACCAGCGCGGGGTGCGTCCTGGAGACGATCACCTTCAGCCCGCCGATGTCGCGTCGAGCCGAGACCACGTAGACCCGCAGGCGCTGCCCGTGGACGTACTTCTCGCCGGGCACCTGCTCGGCCGGGGGCATGATCGCCTCGACCTTGCCAAGGTCGACGCGGACCGTGCGCGCGTCCCGATCGGCTTGGACGACCCCGAGCAGGATGTCGCCCTCGGCGGCCGAGAAATGGCCGTACTTCTGCTCGTCCTCGGCGTCGCGCAGGCGCTGGAAGATCACCTGCCGCGCCGTCGCCGCGGCCACCCGGCCGAACCCCTCGGGGGTGTCGTCGTACTCGGCGACGATGTTGCCCTCGTCGTCGCGATCCGGCGCCAGAACGCGGACGCGCCCGGTCTTGCGGTCGAGCACGACCCGCGCGCCCTTGGCCGGGTGGTCGGTCTTCTCGTACGCATTGAGCAGCGCATCCTCCAGAGCGCGCACGACCACGTCCAGCGGGATCTCCTTGTCCCGCTCCAGCGCCCGCAGCGCCGTCATGTCGATGTCCACGGCTATGCCTCCTCGATCGAATCGTCGTCGTCCGCCTCGGGCATGGCCCGCAGTTCGACCTGAATCAAAGCCCGCCTGACTTGGGGGTACTCCAGGCGGCGCGCTTGGCCGTCGACGTCCAGCATCACCCCGGCAGCGTCGCTGGCAATGATCCGGCCCGTCACCTCGCCGCCTTCGGTGAGCAGGGCCTTGACCAGCCGTCCAGCGTTGCGCCGCCAGTGCCGAGGATCGGTCAAGGGACGTCGCACGCCCCGCGAGGAGACCTCCAAGGTGTACGGCGCGTCGCCGGTTTCGGTGCTTTCGTCCAGTGCGGCAGAGATGGATCCCGTCGCGGCCGCGATCTCGTCCAGGGTCGGCCCGGTCCCGTTGGGGCCGTCGCCGTCCACGCTGATGCGAAGAAGCTTGCGCCGACCGATCGGGACGACCTCGACGGCATCCAACTCCAGGCCGTGGCCCGCCAGGACGGGGGTGATCAACGCGGCCAGCCGATGCTCTCTCACGGCGATTCCCTTCGTCCGGTTGTGGTCAAGCGATTGTGTTGAGGTGGTCGTCCAGCATAACCGGCCGCATCAGGCCACCCAAGCCGAGCAGGTAGCCTCCCTGTGTGCTCACCCGTCGCGGCCTGTTCGGCCTTGCCGTCGTGGGCATGTTGGGCGCCTGCGCCCCCGCCGGGCCGCCCGGGCCGACGCCGCCGGGTGGATACTTCTCGCCCCGGCCGAGCCTTTCCGACGCCCGCGCCGGCATGGACGAGGCGCTGCGGCTCACCGGCTTGGTGGACGCCCTCCTCGCTCGGCGCGACCTCGACCGGCTCAGCGCCGGCCAGGTCAATGCCCTGCGCTGGGCGCGCGCCGCCCAGGCCGCGCACATCGCCGTGCTGGCGGCCGCCGACTCCAGCCCGACGCCGGCATTGCCGGCCGAGCCGTCAGCCACCCCGGCACCGAGTACGACCCCGTCGGCGGGGTCCACGCCCGGGCCGGCGCCAGCTCCCGGCTGGGCCAAGCTGCAGGCGGCCCTTCGCGAGGTGGCCGCCGCCGATCTGCGCCGGGCCAAGACCACCCTCGGCCCCACCTGCTTGCTGTGGACGTCCCTGGGCGCCTACGCGGGCGCGGCCGCGCGCTCGATCGCCGCCGGACCCGCCCAACTCGTGCCCGCGCCGGCAAAGCTGACTTCCGCCGCGATCGCCCAGTCCGATGCCCTCGCCGACGCGGTCCGCGGCGCCCACGAGGTCGTCTTCGCGTTCGGGATCGCACTGACCACCTTCCGCAAGCATGGGCCGGGTTACGACCCAATGCTCAACGCGCTGCTCGGCTGGCGGGGATGGCGCGACCAACTGGCTGAGCTGATGCGCTCGGTCAACCTCGAGCC
>JBDHZK010000213.1:0-3225 GCA_039811865.1 Propionicicella sp.
ATGGCCACCACCAGTCTTTGTCGCGTCATCGCGTCCTCTCCGTTCACGGCCGCAGCCGCCAGCCGGCGGCGCTCATCGCCGCCGCCAATTCTCCTGCCCGATCGGGCACCACGTACACCGCGAGGTAGCCGACCTGGCGGGCGTCGTCGTGTTCGATGCTCAGGTCTTCGACGTTGATGTCGGAGGCGTCGATCTGCGCGAACAGCTTGGCCAAGGCGCCCGGGGTATCGGGGATCTCGACGTCCACCCGGGCGTAGCTCGCCAGCGCCAGACCGTGCTTGCCAGGCAGCCGCCGGACGCCGGCGCGTCCCGCCGCGACCAGCCGCTCCACCGCCTCGGGCTCGTCCAGCACCGCGACGAACTCGTTGAGCGCTTGGGCGATCGCGCGCAACTCGACCCGGACGGCGTCGGCGTTTCCCGCGACGATCTGTCGCCACAAGCCAGGGTCGGAGCCGGCGATGCGAGTGACGTCCCGAAGCCCCTGCCCGGCCAACCGCAAGTGCTCGGCCGGGGCCTCCACGAGGCGTTCCCCCACCAGGGACGCCATCAGCTGCGGCAGGTGCGACACCTTGGCCACGGCCTCGTCGTGCTCGGCCGATGGCATCTGGACGACCCGGGCGCCGACCTCGCGGGCCAGACTCTCCACCACGTCGATCGCCGCTGGGCTCGACATCGGGTTGGGGCACACCACCCAAGACCGTTCGTTGAACAGTTCCGCGTTCGCCGTGAGCGGGCCGGCGTTTTGCGAGCCGGCCATCGGGTGGCCGCCCACGTAGCGGGTCAGATCGACTTCCGCGTCCGCGGTCAGTTCGGCCAGGACGCTGCCCTTGACCGATCCCACATCGGTGACGACCGCGTTGGGGAAGTGGCGAAGAGCGGTCGAGATCACCCCGGCCAGCGCCGCCGGGGGAACCGCCACCACCACCAGCCTGATGTCGGCCGGCCTGGGCGGGGCGGTCGTCCCGGCGCCGCGGCTGGCGGCTACGACCGCATGGCTGGGCACGGCGTCCGCGAGGTGCACGACGACGCCGAGCCTGGTCAAGGCGCACCCGACGGAAGCGCCAACCAGTCCGGTCCCGATCACCATCGCCGGACCGAGGCGATTAGCTGTTGATCTGGTCCGCATATTCGGGCCAGATTCACTCGCTGTCGCGGGCTCGGTCGGGTCGCCACCCTCACTCACCCAGCAAACCCCCCAGCTCGGCCCCGGTGATCCGCCTGAACTTGCGCTTTTGTGCCCGCGTTCGGTCCAGTACGGCGACCTCGAGCGCGTTCGTGCCCAGTTCGCCGTCGTGGCCGTCGCTGGCCAGGCCCCGCACGGCGAGCCTGAGCGCTTCCGCCAGCGGCGCCGTGGCGTCGAACCCGTCGGCGATCACCTTCGCGATCGTTCCGGCCGAACCGCCCATCACCGCGAAGTCGGACTCCTCCCCCACGCTGCCGTCATAGGTAAGCCGGTAGATCTGGTCTCCGGACGGGGTCCGACCCACCTCGGCGACCACCAACTCCACCTCGTAGGGCTTCTCGCCCGCCGAGGAGAAGATCGTCCCCAACAACTGGGCGTAGGCGTTGGCCAAGCCGCGGCCGGTGACGTCCGAGCGGTCATAGGCGAAGCCGCGCATGTCGGCGTGCCGGATGCCGGCGATTCGCAGGTTCTCGAACTCGTTGTAACGGCCGACGGCGGCGAAGCCGATCCGGTCGTAGATTTCGCTGATCTTGTGCAGCGACTGGCTGTGGTTCTCGGCCACGAAGCAGATCCCGTCGGCGTAGCGCAGCACCACGACCGAACGGCCGCGGGCGATGCCCTTACGCGCGAAGTCGGCGCGGTCCTTCATCTGCTGTTCGGGTGCGACGTAGATCGGCATGCTCATGTCAGGCTCGCCTCCGGTCCGTCGGGACGCTCCATCCGTCCGGTAATGACCTCGCCGACCAGCTCGGCGACCTCGTCCTCGGCCAGGCGGCGGACGCCCCCAGGGGTCGCCGACATCAGGATCGGGTAGATGCGCCTCATCAGGTCCGGGCCGCCCGTGGCCGAATCGTCGTCCGCCGAGTCGAACAGGGCCTGGATCACCGCGGTGGCGCACTGCCGCTCGTCGAAGTCCGGGCGGAACAGCTTCTTCAGCGATCCTCTGGCGAAGACCGACCCGGAGCCGACCGAATGGAACGCCGTCTCCTCGTACTTGCCGCCGGTCGCGTCGTAGCTGTAGATCCGGGCCCGGTCGGAGCCAAAATCCCAGCCGGCCAGCAGCGGGATCGCGGCCAGTCCTTGCATCGCGAGGCCGAGGTTGCCACGGATCATCGCCGCCAGCCGATTCGCTTTACCGTCAAGGGAAAGCGGCGCTCCTTCAATCTTCTCGTAATGCTCGAGTTCGACGGCGAACAGGCGGACGAGCTCGGTGGCGATCCCGGCCGCTCCGGCGATGCCGACCACGCTGTACTCGTCGGCGGCGAACACCTTTTGGATGTCGCGCTGCGCGATGAGGTTGCCCATCGTTGCCCGCCGGTCGCCGCCCATGACGACGCCGCCGGTGAAGGTCGCGGCGACCAGCGTCGTCCCGTGCGGGACGGCCAATCCGGACGCCCCTCCCGCTTGGAGCGCGCCGGGCAACACCTCGGGCGCTACCCGCGAGGCGAACTCGACGAACGACGACGACCCGGCCTCTAAGTAGGCGGCATGGAGTCCGCGACCGGGCGTGGTCACTGGCCCCCCTTTTGCACGAACGAGCGCACGTAGTCCTCTGCATCGGACGCGAGCACCTGGTCGATCTCGTCGAGCAGGCCGTCCAGGCCGTCCGATGCGACGCTGGTCGATGCGACGCTGGTCGAGGGCGCCTGGCCGCGTTGGGACGCCTCGTCCTGGCGTTGCGCGACGCGGCGAATCTGTTCCCGTCCGGGCATGGCTGACCTCCTCGGTTCAGCCTACCGATCTTGCCGGGTGCGCCAGTAACCGATGGCGCGCGCCTGCGCTGTCCGCTGCGCGTGCCGGACACCAGCAGGTTGTTGATCTCGAAGCTCCGGCCGTTCCCGGAGCAATCGAGGTTGCCATTGATGGTGGAGAGCGCCAACATGACGCACTTGCAGTTGGTGATCTTGACGATGCCCTCGAAGACGATGGCCGATTCATTTGGGCGCCCTTGGCACAGGGCGGCAGGTAGCCGCCTGACGCGGTGGTGTCTTGTCCTACTGCCGCGGGCCAGTCATTGGCACTGCTGACCGATCCTGTTGCCC
>JBDHZK010000214.1:0-3133 GCA_039811865.1 Propionicicella sp.
TCACACGCGTCCCACGGGTCACAAGCAGTGGTCAAATAGGAGACAATGGCTCCGCGGGCCGGAGCCGGATCATCGCCCAAACCAGCGAACACCAATGCGTCTGACAAGGGCGGACGCGACTTCCAAGATGCGCGGCCGGTTCGCTGCATAGCACCTTCAGCGAACCCAGGTGGCCTAGTCCGACGATTTCCGTGATTTCGCAAACGGGTCTATGTTCCGCTCGGGAGTAGGAGCCACTATGCGCAAATCACGCACGCAACACATCATTCGACTCTTGTTGGCCTTCGCCGTCGTGCTCACCGTCAGCGCGGGATTGCGACCGGCCGCGGCACTCGGTGGGGAAGTCGGAAGCATCACCGGAAGGGTGACCGACAGCATTAGCGGTGATCCCGTCGCCGGGGTGCAAATCACCGATCCGGACTCGGCGGCTGTGATCGGCGTCACCGACGACGCGGGCGTTTATACGCTCGCACTGGAACCGGCGACCTATCACCTGATGGCGCGGGCGGCGCACTACGAGACCGGCTACTACTTCGGGGCCGGTGGCACCTCGCCGGCCGACATCGTGGTGGGCTCGGGTGAAAGCGTCACCGGTGTGGACTTGGTGATCCGACCATTCGCGACCATCTCCGGCGGCGTCGTCGGAGCGGACAACCACGCGGCGGTGGCCGGGGTCGTCGTCAAGCTATTCCCGATGGATCTGGGCGTGACGAACCCCGTAGCGTCGGCGACCACGGATGGCAACGGCGCCTATCAGATCCAGGACGTGCCGGCCGGTGAGTACACGCTCAACTTCGACGCGTCGCAAACCAGCTACCTGTCCCGCTGGTGGCCGCAGGCAGCTGAGCGCAGTAGTGCCGAAACGATCGCCCTGGCCTGGGGCGCCCGGGAGAACGCCAAGAACGGCGTCCTCGTGCGTGGGGGGACGATCTCCGGACGCGCGGTGGACTCCGACGGAAACCCCCTGACGAATGTCCCGGTTCGCGCGCGAACCGTTCAATCCGCCGACACCTCGGCCGCCGCCATCACGGATGAGGCCGGTGGGTATCGACTGACAGGGTTGGTCGCGGGCGAATACGAACTGGAGTTCGCCAGCGACGGCACCCACGTCGGACGCTACTACGGACAATCGGGCCCATCGGACCAACCTCAACCCATTTCCGTTCCCGGGGCCGAGGATGTGGTCGCACAGGACATGGTGCTCCCCCTGGGCGGCGTGATCACCGGCCATATCGACGCCCCCGCAGGATCGGACCGTTGGCTCTATGCATGCGTCGGCGAAAACAACTGTGCCGATGCCGACGCGACCGGTAACTACGCAATCAAGGCGCTCGAATCCGGTGAGTACACCGTCTCGTTCGGCGGCTACGTGGACGGCCGCAAGCTCGCGGACCTGGCCTCGGCGACCCCAGTGGTCGTGCAGCTGGGCGGCGAACAGGCCGGTGTCAACGCCACCCTTGCCTTCTCCAGCGAGCCGCCCGCGGGTGCCACCGCCCGGCTGCGGGGGCGACTCGTGGATGACTTGGGACAGCCCCTGGACGGTGTGTATGTCTCCGCCCGGGGTGAGGTGGTCTCGGGGAGTACTGGCTATTTCGCGTCGGCGCTGACGGACTCCACGGGCTCGTTCGACGTCCCGGTTGTCCCGGCCAGCTACTCGTTGCGCTTCAGCGAGGCGACCGAGCGTCACCGCGTCCCGTTTGGGGCCAGCTATGTCAACGGCAAGCGCACCGCCGTGCTCGCGTCGGCTGCCAAGCCGGGCGATATCGGCACCTTCACGATCACTCGGCCCGTGACCGTCACGGGGCGGATCATTGCGCGCGAGACGGGGGCCGGTGTGGAGTCGGGCACGGTTTCGATCGTCCCGGTGGGCGAGTACGCCGGGACGGAGGACAACTTCTACTCCAGTGCCGCCACGAGCACCGCGTGGACGGACGCAACCGGCGGCTACCAGTTCACCGATCTTCCCGCCGGCATCTACACCGTCCGGGCGGCTGGCGCACAGGGCCACTCAGCGCGGTGGTACACCGACGCGCCGAATCAGGCGTACGCCGACAACTTCGTCGTCACGCCGGGCTCCACCAAGGCGGGCGTCGATATCGCGTTGTCTCGGACGGGCACCATCAGCGGCACCGTGCACGACAGGTACGGCCACCCCCTCTCGGGAATCAGCGTCCGCGGGCAGCGCTCCGACGCGGACGACCCGATCGAAACCACTACCGATTCGGCAGGGAATTACACGCTGGGCGCGCTGGTTTCCGGCGGCTACACCTTGCGTTTCACCAGCTCCACGCGCTATTTCGATGTCTGGTATCCGGGAGTTTCCGGGCGCGATGGCGCTCAGGTAGTCAACGTCGAGCCGGGCGCGAACCTCAGTGGTTACGACGTAGCGCTCGACCTTGCTCAGGGAGTTACTGGTGTCGTGTCCGGACCGGACGGACCAATTCCTTTCGTTCAGATCTCGGACAATACGAGTAATACTTCTGCCGGCTACACCGACGAGGCCGGTCGCTACACGTATTTTCCGCCCGCGGCGGGCGCTCGCGAACTGTCGTTCCGAGCGTCTGGCTACGCGCAACAAAACGTTTCGGTCACGCTGGGGACCAGCGCCGACGACCCGATTGTGCGAAACGTCGATTTGGCTCCACAAACCCTGATCAGTGGGAGAGTCTCGTTGCCGGCAAACGTGGCGCCCGAGTACCGCCACATAGAAATTGCCGCAACCCGGACAGGAGACGGCAAATCGTTCACCGATTGGTCCTATTGTGATCAGGGCCAGTGCGCCTATTCCGTCGAGGTGCAACCCGGCAGTTACATCATCTCAGCAAGGGATGTGCTCCTAGCCGAAACCTGGTATCCGGACGCCGCACAGTCTGCGGGGGCCCAGGTTCTTACGGTTGGCTTAGGGGAGAAGCTGCGGGGCGTGGACTTTGACGCCCGACCGGCTCAATCGTTGGGGTCGATCACGGTAAATCTCCTACAGGATATGAAGCCGATCGAGACTGGCGGCGAAGTAACCCTGGTCAGCACCGACGGCCAGACGGTGGTTTCGCGTTGGCTGCCCTACGGCGTGCCGACCTCGGCGATCACCCTGGTCGCGCCTGCCGGAGAATATCTGGTCGAATGCAATTCGGAC
>JBDHZK010000215.1:0-3118 GCA_039811865.1 Propionicicella sp.
TTTGGGATGGGCACCTGCTGTGACGCCTTCGACGACGAGCCAGTCCGTGGCCGGGACGGCGACGGTTTCGGCGTATTCGCCAGCGTCCCAGTCGTAGCGGCGGTATTGGCCGTCGGCTCCGGCGGCCAGGGGTTGCAGTATCCAAAGGTCGAGAAGGCCGACGGCTTCGGGTAGGCCGTCCCAGCCGGGGAACAGGTCGTCCAGGTGGACGATCTGGGGGAGGATGCCGGTGAGGCTCGCTAGCTGCGCTGCCACTAGGTCGGCGGTGACGCTCTTTCCGGATCCGCTGGGCCCGTCGACGGCGACGACGCGCGTGCGGCCACAGCGTGGCCCGCTAGCCAACGCAGCGCCGATCACCGCGTGTACCGCGGGCGTGGGGTCAGTCATGCTCCAACCATCCATTGATCCGTTGGGCGGCGCAGCCGACGTTCCGCCAGCACCCTAGGCTGCCACGCGCTGGAGAAAGACGGTGGCGAGTCACCCCGGATGCGCGGCCCCTGAGCCCCCTCAGCCCGCGACAGTGAAGTTGAAGGTGCTTTGGGTCGAGGTGTTGTGGGCTTGGTCGAAGGCGTGGGCGGTGAAGGTGTGAGTGCCGGGGGCAAGGTTGGTTGGGACTTGGACTGTGTTGGTTGAGGTTGTTGTGCTGGTTATGCCACCTCCTGGGGTGCCGTCGGTGCGGGTCCAGGTGGCGTTTTCGTTGCAGGTGGTCGGGGTGGGGTTGCGGATCAGCTGACGTTGAGTTGGCGGGCGTGGTGGCGCAGGAGTGCGCCTTCGATCATGGCGATGACGAGGGCTTGTTCGTCGGGTGGGAGGTGGTCGAGGGCTTCCATGCGTAGGCGGAGGTTCTCGGTTTGTGGGCCGCGTTGGGTGTCGCCGAAGACGAGGGAGTCGGTGGTGACGGAGAGGGCGACGGCGATGGCGCGGAGAACGTCGAGGGTGGGTTGGTTGGTGCCGGCTTCGTAGCGGCGGAGTTGGGAGACGTGGATGCCGACGCGGTCGGCGAGGACTTGTTGGGTGAGGCCGGCGGTCTTGCGTGCGCCGGCGAGGCGGGTGGCGAAGTCCATGGTTCCCGGGGTGGTGAGTAGGTCGAGGGTGGTCGTGTTCAGCATCGGGTTGACCTCCGGGGCTCGTCCTCCGCGATCGTTCGGATTCAGCATGTCAGATAGTCCGTATGTGGAACTTGACAGGTTTCGGACGGTTCGGAGGTTTCGGTGGCGCGTGTTCCTGAGGCTGATCTTGCGCGGCTGAAGGCCGAGGTGTCGGTGGCGCGGCTGGTGCAGCGGTGCGGTGTGACGCTGCGGGCGCAGGGCAAGGATCTGGTGGGGTGCTGTCCGTCCCGGACAGCGATTCGTGACCTCGTTGACCGTTTGGAGCCCCCGAGATGAAGCGCCCGATGCCCGATCGGCGTTACGACCTCACGCTGGGTGGCGGCTGATGCGTCGCATCGCCCTGATGATTCCCTGCGGGCGACTCCCGAAAACTCGACGGTTTTATGCCGTCGAAACGTGTAGTTTTCGAGGCGTTGCCGAACATTCCCAACTGAAATTGGCTGTTCTGGCCAGTGGCTCACGCCCCTGCGGGTGGGGCTCGGAGTTGGAAGCAGGCAAATGAGACCGCAGGCCAACGAACGCGATCTATTTCGGAAGGCGTGAGGACCCCAGGGGATAGCACGAACCGAAGGGTTCACCCCCCCAACGCATCACGCATCGGGACAAGTTTGGCGCGGGTCTCGGCGAGTTCGGCTTGGGGGTCGGATTCGGCGACGATGCCGCAGCCGGCGTAAAGATGCATCTTGTTGGGGTTGTCCGGGTCGCGCCAGCCGCAGCGCAGGGCGATCGCCCATTCGCCGTCGCCATTGGCGTCGATCCAGCCGACGGGGCCGGCGTAGCGTCCTCGGTCCATGCTTTCGAGTTCTCGGATGAGTTCGCGGGCGGTGTTCGTCGGGGTTCCGCAGACCGCGGCCGAGGGGTGCAGCCGGGCGGCAAGCGTCAGCGCGGAGACCTCTCGGCTACAAACGCCGGTCACATCGGACGCCAGATGCAGCACGTTGGGGAGCTGCAATACATATGGAGCGTCCGGGACGTTCATGCCAGAACAAAACGGTGCGAGCGCCCGGGCGACGGACTCGACAGCCAGCTCGTGTTCGATCAGGTTCTTGCCCGATTGGCTCAGGGACGCCGCGAGCAGCAGGTCTGCTTGTTCCGAACCGTTGCGGCGGATCGTCCCGGCCAGGACGCGCGAGGTCGCCAGTCCGCCTTCGCGGCGGATCAGCATCTCCGGTGACGCGCCCACGAGCCCGTCCACTAGGTAGGTCCAGCAGGTGGGGTAGTCCCGGGCGAGTTCGCGGACGACCCAGCGGGGGTCGATCGGCTGGGCGGCCGTCGCGCACACACTCCTAGCCAGGACGACCTTGGACACCTCGCCGGCGTCGATCCGGGCCAGGGCGCGGCCGACCATGTCGGCCCAGTCGGGTCCGCTGACCTCACCGGCGTCGAACTCCACTCCCACCGGCGCGACCGGCTCTGCGGACGCCTCCGCCAATCCAACCGCAGCAAGCTCGGCTTCAGCCGGCGAATCCAGGCCCGTGTAGTCGTCCACCACGGTGCTCAGCCGGGTCAACCAGCACTGCCCGCCGCGGCGTCCGATGATCGTCTCGGGCACAACGAGCACCGACGCGAGCGCCGAGTGTCCGGGGTCGAAGACGAACGAACCGAAGGCCAACGGGCCGGTTCCGAACGCACCGGGTAACTCGGTCTCCAACTCCAGCGCCGCGGCGAAACCGGACCACCACGCGTTGGCGGCGTCGATGTCACGGCACGTGAACCTGGCCGCCTCTCCGATGCCGATCAGGCCCTCGCCGCGCCTGATCCAAGCCTGCGACGAGCCGGGGGAGAGGTAACGCTGAAGCGGTCCCGGGTCGGGGATCGCCACGGTTCGCGCTCGCCAACGAGCCGGAATCCCCTGCGTCACCGGTGCAGGATACCCACCCCGGCTGGACTCGCCACTCCACCCGATCGGACCGAAACAAGGCCCGGAGTAACTAGGGCCTAGACTGCTGGCAGCCCGGACGCCGGGCCGGTCAAACGTCGATCCAGGGAGCATGCAGATGTCCCAAACC
>JBDHZK010000216.1:0-3054 GCA_039811865.1 Propionicicella sp.
GCGCCGCCACCAACCAAGTAAGCTGGCGCGGCCGGGGCGTAGCGTAGTGGCTAGCGCGCCTGCTTTGGGAGCAGGAGACCGCAGGTTCGAGTCCTGTCGCCCCGACCAACACCGGCGCACGGCACCGCGTCAGCGGTGCCGCCTCCAGGGCCACCGCGTCAGCGGTGCCGCCTCCAGGGCCACCGCGTCAGCGGTGCCGCTCCAGGGAGTCTCGCCCCGGGAGTTCGTGCTCCTCCAGGAAGTGCACGAAGAACGTCATCGCCAAGAGATCTCCGGCCCCGCCGGGGCTGAGTTGCTGTTTGGCGAACGACTCGCTCAGGGCTGCGGCCAGCGCTCGGACGTCCCGTTCGTTTGCGTCGCGCGCCAGCTCTCGGGCCACTTCGTGACGGACCCGGGCCGCCGTCCTGGGATCTGAGCGCGACATCATGTTCGTGTCCTCGGTCACTGTGACCAGTTGTAGCAGTGCCGACAGTCCCGCGTCGTTGAGATCGTCCCCGCGCGCGAGGCATTCCCGCAGGCGAGGAAGGCCGACGCCGCGCACCCGTGGGAACCCCGCGACCGCCTCTCCCCGCGCGCCGAGGACACCATGAGTGGCGAACAGGGTCTCACCGTGCGTCCGGGCCTGGCTGCGGCCGATCTGTTCGAAGTCCTCCAGGACGCCGGTCGCCAGATCCCCGGCGCCGTCCAGCAAGGCATCGGCGGTAACCATGCGGTCGGTCGCGAACAGGCGACCAGCGGCGACGCAGGCCAGGCCGAGGGCGAAGATGGCCCCCTTGTGGGTGTTGACCCCGCGCGTGGCCTGCCGCATGTCGTCCTCGGCGCGGATTCCGAGGTAGCGCAGTTCGGGCAGGAGTTTGGTCGGGTCCGCATGCGGCGAGACCACCCCCGCGTTCGCGAAGCCCTGGAAGTGCGGCGTCAAGGCGGTGACGCTGTCCAGCATGAGGTAGAAGTCCATGTCGGAATGGGAGCCGCTGCCCCAACGGTCCACGAGCCCGGGCTTGGGTGTGACGGTCAGTTCATACAGCAGCGCGCGGGACGCCTCGCGGGCCACCTGGGCGCAAAAGGCCGCCCCGAAGTGGTCACGCATGAGCCGCTCCGCCGTGGCGACCAGCCGATCCGTGGGATGAGCCCGGTTTCGCGCACAGACCTGAGCGGGCCGATCGCACAGCAGGCACCGTCTTTGGGACGCGCCCAACGAGGCCCGCTCCACCCGGACGGAGTCGGCCAGCACCCCGATGTCGAACAGTCGACCCAACGGTTTGGCGTCCTCGATTTGCACCATCCAGCGCTTCAACTCGGCCGGTCGAGCCCGCACGGAAAGCAAGGTCTTGACGCCCCCGGCGTCGGAATGCTGGCGTTCGTGAAGCACCGGCACGCGCCGCGCCTCCAGTTGCGCCCGCACCAGTTTGACGGCCTCGCGCATGGTCGCGTCCGAGAACGGCAACCGCTTCTTGGGGCCGGGGAGGTCCAAGCCCACCTCGATGATCGGCGCGGCGAGCCGATCGAGTTGCTCGCGCTCGCGCCGCTCGCGCCGCTCCTGCGCTTGGACCAGGTCGCTCACGGACACTGCACGGCCCTCCTCCAAATCGGTCGACTCAGCCATGGAACGGCTCCTTCGCGCCGATCGGCGGGACGCGACGGGCCGCGCGAGGCGGTCCTTGGAAGGCGGATCCGGACGCTGCGAAGAACTCGTGTGTCACGACGCTGAGGCCCCCCTCCATGGGTAGGTGACCCCACCGTGGTCGCGCGAACAGCCATGGCTGACGGTAGGCCGGCGCAACCGACCCGCAAATCCTTTGGCAGGTTGTGCGCACAAGCGATACAAGTATCCTTATGCGCATTCTGCTCATCGACGGCGACGAAGCGTGAGGTGCCCAAGTTGCGTTGGAAAATGATCGGACCCCGCCGGTGGCGGGCCCTTTCGTGGCGTACCCAGCTCTGGTGGCGGCTGACGGTCTTGTTCGTCGGCGTCTTGGCCCTGGCCGGGAGTACCGGAGCGTTCGTGATCCAGAGCAACGTGGAGAAGCAGACCGAGGGCGAGGCGCTGGGCATCGCGCGCGCCTTGTCGTCCGACGCCCGAATCGCCGGCTGGCTGACGGCCGGTCCACCATTGGTAAACGGGCCGATCCAACGCACTGCCGAACTGACCCGGACCAGCACGCAGGCGCTGTACGTGGTCGTGACGGACGCTACCGGCGTCCGTTACAGCCACCCGAATCCCGCCGAGATCGGGCGGCCGGCCGTCCTCGACTTGTCCCTTCCGCTTCGCGGCGAGGAGCAGATGCTCATATCCCACGGCACGCTCGGTTGGGCCGCATCGGGCCTGGTTCCCCTGCGGGACGGCTCGAACAAGATCGTGGGGGTGGTCGCCGTCGGGATGCCCATCAGCGAGGTCTACGAGATCCAGCGACGCCTTGCGATCGCGCTGCTGCCGATCGGGGCACTGGCGCTGCTGATCGGGCTGATCGGGCTCGCCGGGCTGCAGTCTCGCGTGCGCAGGGACACCCTCGGCCTGGAGCCCGGAGAAATGGCGGATCTGCTTCGAGAGCACGCCGCGCTGCTCGCCGACCCCTCGGCCGGCATCATCGCCCTCGACGCGGCCGGACGCGTGCGGATCGGCAGCGACGTCGCCAACCGGCTCCTCGGAGCCCGCGTCGAACCCGGAAGACCGGTGGAGGACTCCGGATTGCCGCCGGGCATGGTGTCGATCTTGCTCGATCCGGTGATGGGCGCCTCCGCCGAGGACGGCAGCAGATTGCGCCTGGCCCATGGCCGGCTCGTCGTGGCCGGCGGCCGCGTGCTGGACGTCCGCGTGTTTCCGGTCGAACACCAAAACCACGACTTGGGTGTGGTCATCGTCGTTCGAGACCGCACGGACCTGGACGACCTCGGCCGCGAACTCGAGGCCACCCGAGCCCTGACCGACGCGCTTCGAGCCCAGAACCACGAGCACGCCAATCAGTTGCACGTCCTATCCGGTCTGGTGGCCCGCGGTGATCTCACCCAGACCCGCCACTACCTGGACGACCTGGCAGCCCCGGCATCCGATGTCGT
>JBDHZK010000217.1:0-2937 GCA_039811865.1 Propionicicella sp.
CGAACCGTGCTCTCTTGCGGAAGCTTTCTCGAGCCGGGGACGTGAGCCGGTGCCGACGGCGCGGGGACCATTGGGCCGATGTCGCCGTCAGGCGCCTCGTCCAGATCGACGATGACGGGCGCGTGGTCACTCGGGCCAGTTCCCTTGCGAGCCTCGCGGTCCACCCACGCGGCCCGGACGCGCGCGGGTAGCGTCCCGCCGCCCAGGACGAGATCGATGCGCATGCCGAGGTCTTTGTGGAACATCCCGGCGCGGTAGTCCCAGTAGGTGAAGATCCGCTGGTCCGGCCAGCGGTCGCGAACCAAGTCGTGGAGCCCGACATCCATCAGCTCGGTCAGGGCCGCCCGCTCCGGGACCGTGACGTGCGTGTGGCCCACGTAGGCCGCCGGATCGAAGACGTCGGCGTCGGCCGGTGCGATGTTCATGTCGCCGCAGACGACGACGTCGCCCGACTCTTGATCGACCCGGTCGCGCAGGGCGGACAACCAGGCCAGCTTGTAGCGGTAATGATCGGAGTCGGGGGAACGCCCGTTGGGAACGTAGACGCTGGTCACCCGAATCCCGGCACAGGTCGCCGACACGGCCCTGGTTTCCGGATCAGGAAACCCCGGTTCATCGGGGAGACCGCGCTCCGGGTCGTCCAAGCCGACCCGGGACAGCACCGCCACGCCGTTCCACTGCGCCAATCCATGGCTGACAAAGTCGTAGCCCAACTCGGCAAGCGGTTCTGCGAGGAGCTTGGCGAACGCATCGTCGCCCAGCTTCGTCTCCTGCAGGCAGACCACGTCCGGTCGGCGCTGCACTAGCCAGGGCAGCAGCCGTGGCATTCGTTGGCGCACCGAGTTGACGTTCCAGGTCGCGATCCGCATGTTCCTCAGGCTAGCGGGGGACCGCGACGGCGAATGTTGCCGACTGGTGACGCAGCGGATTCGGGGCATTTCGCCCTGCGGGTCAGGTAACTGTGGGCGACGTGACGGCTGGCGGTGACCGTCCACTTGCGGGTTGCCGACGTGATCGAACGGATCTGCGGCTCGCATCGGTAGCACACGACCCTCACAAACAGCGCACAGAAACCGTCTTCAAGGTAGAAGGCAGGCCGAGAAGCCCGGCCACCGACTCCGAAAGCGAAGACAAGATGAACCCCAAGATCTCTCAGCGGTGGCGCCTCGCCGCGGCCGGCATTGCCACCGCGCTCACGCTCACCGGTGTCGCCGCCTGCTCGCAAGGACAAGACAGTGCGACCACAGCCTCCAGCACAAGCTCGTCCTCGGCGACGCCATCGTCCTCGAAGACCAGTGCGTCGTCCGCGAACACCAAGCTCAGCGCCAAGACCGTCACCGTGACCATCGGGGGCCAGCAGATGACCCTGTCCGGCGCATACGTGGTGGACGGGGTGGACGCCACGATCGACGGCGGCACCTACGCCTCGCTGAAGGCCGACCAGGTGGTGTTCCTCGTTGTCAACGGCGGGCACCTGACCATCACGAACGCGACGATCGAGAAGTCCGGGACGCCGGCGGACGCCGCCAGCGACAACTACAACTTCTACGGCTCCAACTCCGCGGTGCTCGTGGTGGGTGAAGGGTCCAGCGTGACCATGTCCAACTCCACGGTGAACACGACCTCCGCCGGCTCGAACGCGATCTTCGCCACCGCTTCGGCGAAGGCGAACGTGAGCGGCGTCAAGATCTCGACCACGGCCGACTCCTCGCGGGGACTGGACGCGACCTATGCCGCCACGATCACCGCCAAGAACGTCGACATCCACACCCTCGGAGCCCACTGCGCGGCCGTGGCCACCGACCGCGGCAACGGCACGGTGACCGTGACCGGCACCAACAAGATGGTCACCGAAGGAGAGGGCAGCCCGCTGATCTACTCCACCGGCAAGATCTCGGTCTCCGGAGTCACCGGTTCGTCGAAGGCGTCCGAAGCGGTGGTGGTCGAGGGTAAGAACAGCGCGTCCCTGACCGGCTCCACCATCACCTCCGGGGGAACCAACGCGGTGATGCTGTACCAGTCCTTCTCCGGTGACGCGGCCGACCCGGACTCCACGTCCACCTCGTCGTCCTTCGCCATGAGCGACACCACGCTGACGCACACCGGCTCGGGCGCGGTGATCTATGCCACCAACACCACGACGACGGCCACCCTGACGAACGTGACCGTCAAGACGTCCGGAGCGACCGCCGTCCAGGCGAAGGCCGATCGGTGGGGCACGTCCGGGTCGAACGGCGGCAAGCTGACCCTGACCCTGAACAACACCAAGCTCTCGGGGGCGCTCGCCGACGGCTCGTCCACGATCACGGTGACGACCGCCTCGGGCGGTGCGCTCGATGGCAGCAAGTCCGGGTCGGTGACCCTGAGCTAAGCGGCTCCATCCGAACTGGCTGGAACGGTCATGGTGGGGGCGGTAGCGCTCCCACCATGACCGCTTGCCGGCGGCGCCCCGGTGATCCGTCGTCGGGCCGGTCGACCGTGTCGGCGGCGTTGGCGGGCGGCTCTGCTTGCACATGCCCCTTGCCGGCCTCGTCGTGAGAGAGCGCGCGTTCCTTCTGCGGATCCGGCTGGCCGGGGACGTCCCACCTTTCGACGGCGTCAGCGCCCGGATTGGAGTCGCTCCAAGAGTCGCTGGGCGATGCCACGCTGGCGCGGATCGCCTGAAGTGGTCATTGCTCGAACCGCCTCGAACGCGCGCTCGCCGCTGGTGCGACCCAGGGCCAGCAGCGCAGCCTCGCGCACCGCAGGTACCGCGTCGCCGAGCGCACGCGCCAGTGCTTCGGCCGCGGCCGGTTCGCCGAGGTCGCCGAGGACATCGGCCGCATGCTCTCGCACGTGGGCCTCAGGACGGCTCAGCGCGGCCGCGAGGTCGGCCACGGCTGCCGAGCCGAACCCGGCCAGCGAGGTCGTCAGGTCCTCGCGGAACTTCAGTTCTCC
>JBDHZK010000218.1:0-2924 GCA_039811865.1 Propionicicella sp.
GCCGCTCAATTGAACGACGCGCGCATGCGCCAGAATCTCTCCATTCGTGCTGCGGCCAAGCTGGCCGGCGTCCCCGCGGCCACTGCTCAAGGCTGGTTTCAAGGAAAGCACCTCGCCACGCCCGCACTGCGTGGGAGCTTCCAGCGACTGGTCGAGGCGCTGGGGCTGGAGTTGCCCGAGGGCTGGTGGGAGACGGGGCTGGCAGTCGTCCCGCACGTGCTGCGAACCGGGTCAGCGCCCTACCTCGGCCTGCGTCCGTTCGGCGTGGACGACAGCGGTCGGTATTTCGGGCGCGACGGCGAGATCGATCGGGTAATAGCCGCAATCGAATCCGCCCGGGCAAGCGGACGCGGGCTGGTCGCCCTGGTCGGGCCGTCCGGGAGCGGTAAGTCGTCCCTGGTGGCGGCGGGATTGATCGCGCGGACCGGCGACCGGACGACCCGGCTGACCACCGTTTCGAGCCTGGGTCGGCAGTTCGATCGGGACGTGGCGGAGGGGGCGCCGGACGCTGAGATTGGGCTCCTGGTTGTGGACCAGTTCGAAGACTTGTTCAGATCGACCGCAGCCGAGCGGGCGCGACTCCTCGATCGCCTTGAATCGATCGGCGAGCACACGACGGTCTTGTTCGTGCTCCGGTCGGATCACTACGAGGACGCGGCCCGATGCCCCCAGTTGGTCGCGGCGCTTGAGCGAGCCGTCGTCCTCGGTGGCTTGGGCCGTGAGCAACTGCGGCAGATCATCGTCGCGCCGGCGGCCGGCCAAGGTGTGCAGGTCGACCCAGAACTCGTCGAGGTGGTCTTGCGCGACTGCGCGGGCAACGACTGGCGCCAACTCGCCACCAGCGTGCTGCCGCTGTTGTCGAATGCCTTGTTGGCCACCTGGGCGGCGGGACGCGGCGATCGAATGACCGTGGCCGACTACCTCAGCGTCGGTGGGCTCGGCGCGGCCGTGGAGGACCTGGCCGAACAGGTCTACGGGGGACTTTCCGACGGCGATCAGCACCTGGCCAGGGCGGTGTTCCTGCGTCTGGTGAGCGTCGATGCGGACGCGGTTGCCCGCGTCCCGCTGAGCCTGGCCGGGTTGGACGACGCGACCACGCGGGTGATCGACGAGTTCGCCGTCGCGCGCATGATCACCAAGGAGGGTTCGAGCGCGCAGATCAGCCACGACACTTTGCTCACCCAGTGGGCGCGGCTGCGCGATTGGATCGAGGAGGGCCGCAGCGAACTCCGCGTCCAGCAGCAGCTCAGCCGAGCCACCCGCGCTTGGATCGAGAACGACATGGATCCGGCGTTCCTGTTGCCGGTCAACCGGCTACCGCTGTTCGCGCCGCTGTTGGCAGACGGTGCCGCCGCCGTCCTCACCGGCGATGAACGGGCCTTCCTCGCCGCCAGCCAACTGCACTTCGAAAACCAGCTCCAAGCCGAGCGCAGGACCTCGACAACTCTGCGCCGGCGTAGCCGGATCGCGATCGGCTTCGCGGTCGCCGCCATCGTCCTGGCCGTGATCGCGGGAATCGCGCTCGTCCAACGGCAGCAAACCCAAGCCGAAGCGCAGTCGCGCCAGGTGGCGTTGCAGGCGACTTCGTTGCGTTCGAAGGATCCCAACCTGCAGGCGCAGATGGCGCTGGTGGCGGCAGATCTCGCGCCGACCAGGGAGGGCCGATCGGCGATGCTGGACGCGACTTCGATCGATGTCCCGCTGCGCTGGCCGGGGACGGGTTCGGCGGTCCTGGCGAAGTCCGCCGATGACCGGGTTCTGGTACGCGGCGGCGGGGCGGGAGAGGTGACGATCTGGCGTGGCGATGAATACACGCGCTCGGCGGGCCTGAGGGTGACGGTCGATCCTGCGAAGAACCAGATCTATGGCATAGCCCTGTTCATGCGCGAGGGTCGCTACCTCCTTGTGGTCGGGGGAGCTACGGGGTTCTTGGCGCTATGGGACGTCACCGAGTCGCCAAGGCTGCTGCAGGATCTGACAGCCGGGAAGGCAACGACCTACGCGATCGCTGCGGAAACCGGTGGCCGCCACTTCTTCACCGGGCAAAGCGATGGCGCAATCCACCAGTTCTCGTACGTGGGCTCCTCCTATCGCCCGACCTCGGCCGTCAAGCAGGGGTCGGGAGTAGCTGGACTGGTCGTCCACCCCGACGGAGACCTCTTCTCGGCGGGCGAGGCCGGCAAGATCCTGGTCTGGAGCACCCAGCCGGGCTTGCGGGCCAAGCAAGGGCTCGAGTACCAAGGCGGGCTGTCCGCGATCTGCCTTGCCGTGAGCCCAGACGGGCATTGGCTGACGGCCGGGCTGAAGGGGGCGTATGCCTGGCACTGGGATCTGCGCACGAAGGCAGTGCGAAAGCTGAACTTCAGCAACTGGGTCAACGCGCTGGGTTACTCGGCGGATTCGCGCAGGCTGGTCGCGGGCGACTCGGATCAGCACATGACGGTCATCGATCCGGAAACGGGGGAAATCCAGCGGGTCTTGCAGGGGCCGTCGCTGGTTACCGGTTCTCAATTGATCTCGGGGTATCCAGTTTCCACCTCGGTGGACGGATCAATCCGAGTCTGGCAACCAAACAGCAGGGTGCTCAGGATGGGCGGCCCGCGCATCTACCAGTTGGCTACCAACACCGGTGGCACGATGTGGCTGGCGGCCGCGTCCTCGCACGATACGCAAATGATGTTGTGGAACTTGCAGGATGGCATTCGTCGCGTGCCCGACCCGGTGATCCCCAACGGGGTCTCGCTGTCCTCCGCGGCGAGCATCTCCGCGGACGGTCGCCACCTGTTCTCCGGGACGGCGGACGGCCGGGTGATCCACTGGCCATTGACGCCGAACGGCGCTGGCGACCCCGTGGTTTCCAGGGTCTTTCCGGAGCGAAAGAACGGAGCTGCTTTCGTAGCCTGTGTCAACGTCAGCCCCGTGGG
>JBDHZK010000219.1:0-2917 GCA_039811865.1 Propionicicella sp.
GCGAGTGCCGACGGGGGCTAAGTTGACCCCGTGTCCATCACCGTTCGCCGCCCCGTCCGCCTGCTGCGCGCAGTGCCGACGATGATGTGCGCGCGAATGTGTCGCCGTTGATCGGCTGATCCCCGGCGAATCTCCACGACCCTCGGCGGCGGCGCCATCGACCGTCGTCCGAGCCCGGTTCGCCCGCAGCACCAGGGCCAGACACCGACGACGAAAGTGCATACATCTTGATCGCAGTCACCGACCTGAAGAAGGTCTACCGCCAGCCGAACCGGGACGTCCATGCCCTGGCCGGCGTCACGCTGACCGTCCCCGACAACTCGGTTCATGGGGTGATCGGGCAATCGGGGGCGGGTAAGTCGACCCTGGTCCGCTGCATCGCCTTGTTGGACCGGCCCACCAGTGGAACGGTTGAGGTCAGCGGCGTCAACCTCACCCACGTCCATGCCGACGCCCTGCGCAAGGCGCGCCGCCGCCTGGGCCTGGTCTTCCAACAGGCGAATCTGTTCGACTCGCGGACCGTCGCCGCGAACGTTGCCTACCCGCTGGAACTGGCCGGCGTGGGGCGCGTAGAGCGAGTGGCGAAGGCCAACGAGTTGCTCGGGCTGGTGGGGCTGGCCGACGCCAGCGGTGCCTATCCGGCCCAACTGTCGGGCGGCCAGCGCCAGCGGGTCGGGATCGCGCGAGCCCTGGCCACGGATCCGACGGTGCTGCTCTGCGACGAGCCCACCAGCGCCCTTGACCCAGCGACGACCGACGGCGTGCTGGATCTGCTGGCCGGGCTCAAGGCTCGGCTAGGACTGGCCGTCCTCGTAATCACCCACGAGATGCACGTCGTGAAACGCATCTGTGACTCCGTGTCCCTGCTCGAGGGCGGACGCGTGGTCGAGTCCGGCACTGTGGAGGACGCGGTCGGTCGATTCGGCGGGCGGTTGAGCGAAATGCTGCTGGCCCTCCCCTACCGGGCGCAAGACCCGACTGAGACCGCGATCGAGGTGCTCGACACGCCGTCTCCCGGCTCCCCGAGCGCCCTGATGCTCGCCGGGCGCCGCTTCGGGGTCGATCTTCCGGTGGTGGCGGCGACCGTTGAGCGGCTCGGGACGACGCCCTTCCACCGCTCGCGGATCCTGGTCCCCTCTCCGCTTCCGATAGAAGACGTTCTCGCCGAACTGCGCCGGCACGGGGCCTGGGCCGCCGAATCGACGCCAGGGGCGGTCAGATGAGCGACTTTTGGACCAACCTGGTCACCAACCCGGCGATCACCTCCGCGCTTTGGCCAGCATTCCTAGAAACGCTGCTGATGGTCGGCATCTCGGGGCTGGCGACGGTCGTCGTCGGCTTGCCCATGGGCGTGACGTTATTTATCACCCAGCCTGACGGGATGGCGAAGAACCGGACGATCAACTTCTTGCTGTCGGGCGTCGTCGTGAACATCACGCGCTCCATTCCCTACGCCATTTTGATGGTGGCGCTGATTCCCTTCACAAGGCTGCTGGTGGGGACGTCGGTCGGCCCGTTGGCCGCCTGCGTATCACTGACCATCGCATGTGTACCGTTCTTCGCCCGGCTAGTCGAGACGTCCCTGCGGGAGGTGCAGCCGGGCAAGGTGGACGCCGCCCACGCCATGGGATCCACCCGGCTGCAAACAATCTCGAAAGTGCTGCTCCCCGAGGCCGCTCCCGCCCTGGTTGCCAATATCACCACCACCCTGGTGGCGTTGATCGGATACTCGGCCATGGCGGGGTTGATCGGCGGCGGCGGGCTCGGCCGATTGGCCTATAACTACGGCTATCAACGATTCCAGCCCGAGGTCATGCTCGTGGTCCTGATTGTCTTGGTCCTGCTCGTTCAGATAGTGCAGATAGCCGGCGACCTGATCACCCGAGCACTCGACCATCGCTGAGCCGGGCACACCGCTCGATAACCTTCAGACCCTCCCGAACCGAATAGGAGCATTCCATGGGCACCCTGAGAAAGTATCTTGCCGCGTTGGCCACAACCGTGGCCGTCTTGGCGCTGAGTGCGTGCGGCGTCGGCACCGGCGCGTCCCCGGCCGCGACCACGGGCAGCACCGGAACCGTTACCGTGAAGGTGGGCGCGAGTCCGGTGCCGCACGCGAAGATCCTGCAGTTCGTCAAGGACAATCTGGCCGCGAGCGCGGGCATCGACCTCCAGATCGTCGAGTTCGACGACTATGTGCAGCCGAACGAGGCACTCGCGTCCAAGGAGCTAGACGCGAACTACTTCCAGCATCTTCCCTATCTGGAAGCCCAGATCAAGGACAAGGGCTACAAGTTCTCCCACGGCGCCGGCATCCACATCGAGCCGTACGCCGCATTCTCCAAGAAGTACAAGTCGATCACCGAACTACCCGACGGGGCGACCATCGCGATCACCAATGATGCCTCCAATCAGATCCGGGGGCTGCGACTGCTTGCCGAGAAGGGCCTGCTGAAGGACATTACCGACACCAGTAGCGTGGTCAGCCTCACCGATGCCCAAAATCCCCACAAATACAAGTTCATCGAGAATCAGTCCGAGGTGATCGTGCAGCAGTTGGACGATCCGAAGATCGATCTTGCGTTCATCAACGGCAACTTCATTCTGACGGCCGGCCTCAAGGCCGCCGACGCGTTGCTCGTGGAGAAGGTGGCAGGTAATCCGTACGCCAACGTCCTGGTTTGGCGTACCGACAACACCAACCCCGGCGTGGCAAAACTCGACACCTTGTTGCATTCCAAGGAAGTGGCCGAGTTCATCAAGAAGACCTGGCCGTCAGGGGACGTCATCCCCGGCTGAGTCGGTAACGCCGAGATCGACGGCGCTTCGGGAACTCCCGTGGCGCCGTCGATCACGTTCGCAACAAGACTTCGTTTGGACTCGCGCTCGTTCGGGCTCCCCGGGGGTCGGCGCTAAC
>JBDHZK010000220.1:0-2853 GCA_039811865.1 Propionicicella sp.
GCGCGTCGCTGCCAGGTCCACAGCAGCACGCCGAGGAGCGTCATCGCCAGCGCGCCGGCCGCCAACGCCCCCATCGACCCGGCGAGTAGCGGCGCCACCAGTCCGGAAATGACGGCATTGCTGACCAACTGGACGAACGCCTGCACGCTTGCCGCCGAGCCGCGGCGAGTAGGAAACAGGTCGAGCATCGCCAGCGTGAGGATCGGGTAGGCCAGCGCAACCCCGAACGAGTAAAGCGGAAGCAGCGCAACGGCCCACGGAAGGGCCGTCGCGACGGGGCTGACTGCGATCGCCAGATTTGCCAGGGCCGCACCGATACCGATGCGGAAGCCGGTAGTGGCGACGTGGGGTGGCGCCCAGCGGTGGGCCAAGCGGCCAGCCACCCAGGAGCCGACCACCATCCCACCGATGAGGGGGATGAACAGGATCCAGAAGTCCTGCTCCCCCAGCCCCAGCCGCGATACCACCAGGATGGGTGCCGCGCTGATGTAGAGGAACATGCCGGCGAAGTTGAACGTGGCGGCGAAGGCGAGGCGGCGTCCGCCGGCATCGCTGAGGACGAGCGCGAGGCCGGACCAGATCCCCCGGAAGTTGAGCCGGATTCGGGCCTGCGGCGGGTGAGTTTCCGGCAGAGCGACCGCGCAAAGGAGAGCCAGCAGCGCGCCCAGGGCGGCGAGAAACCAGAACACCGAATGCCAAGAGCCGAACAGCAGCAACCAGCCGCCGATCACCGGGGCGAGCGCGGGGGCGAGGCCGAAGATCATGGCGATATGGCTCATCACCTGCTGCGCGCGTGCTCCGGTGAAGATGTCGCGGACCATGGCTCGGCTGATGATCGTCCCGGCACCGGCGGTCGCGCCCTGAAGCGCCCGGCAGATCAGCAGGGTGGGCAAGTCCTCCGCGAGCGCGCACCCGACCGAGGCCGCGGCGTACAAGGTGCAGCCCGCGAGGATCACGGGCTTGCGCCCGACCGCGTCCGAGATCGGGCCGTGCAGCAGGCTCATGGCGGCGAACGCGACGAGGTAGACGCTGAGCAACTGCTGCAACGCCAGTTCGCTGACGTTAAGTTGGCGGCCCATTGAGGCGAACGCGGGAAACATGGTGTCGATCGAGAACGGGCCGATCATGCCCAGCCCCGCGAGGATCGTCAGCAGCACCGCCTGCGGCGGTAGCTGGGCTGACTGCTGCGTTGGCATCGCGACAGCATTTCACGGCGCCGGCGGCGGCGCGTCGGCCTTTCCGGCGCGACGGTGCGCACCAGGTGGCCAGCCACGGACCGACGACCAGTGGCCGAACAAGCGCGAGCCCGACCTGGGCACGTCGGGTTCCCGGCGTCCACGATTTGTCGGTGGTCACCAACCCGCGCCACGGCAAAGTTGACGCACCATCACTACCCTCAGACCATGCTGCCAACAGCGACGCCAAGCAGTCAGGGAGTTGCCGGCCGGAACATCGCGGCGTTCCTGGACGCGCTCGAGGCACGCGGGCACTCACCACATTCGTTCGCGTTGGCCAGACACGGGAAGCTCGTCGCCAGCGGCTGGTGGACGCCGTACTCGGCCGACCGCGTCCATCTGGTCTACTCGCTGAGCAAGTCCCTGACGGCAACCGCGGTCGCGCTACTGGTGGACCGTGGCCTGCTCGGCCTGGACGACCCGGTGCTTGACCATCTGGCCGCCGCCGCCCCGTCGGGCATGGACCGCGCGTGGACCGGGGTGACGCTGCGCCACTGCCTGACGATGACCCTGGGCCACGATCACGACTCCTGGGAGGACGCCGCCCGGCTGGCCCGAGGCCTGCGTGGTCCGGACGCGCTCGTGACGGCGACGCTGTCGCTGCCTCTGGCCGCACCGCCGGGGACGCTGTTCTCGTACAACCAGGTGGCGACCTATCTGGCGTCCGCCGTGGTCGAGCGGGCCACCGGACGTCAGGTGTCGCAGGTGCTCCGGGAGCACCTGCTGGACGCGCTGGACATCGAACCGATCCGATGGCACACCGACCCCTTCGGCCGCGAACTCGGGTTCACCGGGGCCCACCTACGCACCCTCGATATCTTGAAGATCGCCCAGTTGTACGCCGACGGCGGCGTGCGGGACGGCGTCGCGTTGCTCCCCAATTGGTGGGTGCGATCGGCCCCGCGGCCCTCGGGCGTGGCGAATCTGGAGCCGGGCGCCTCGCCGGAGTGGAAGCTCGGCTACGGGTGTTCGTTCTGGACGTGCCGCCACGGCTACCGGGGCGACGGCGCGTTCGGCCAGTTCCTGATCGCCTTGCCCGAGCAGGACGCCGCGCTGGCGATCACCTCTGAGACCGCCGACATGCAGGGCGTCCTGGAGTGCGTGTGGGAGTTCGTCGTGCCCGCCCTGGCGGGGCCGGGGAGCGCGGAAGAGGACGCCCGGTTGGCTGCTCGAACAGGCACCCTGGCGCAGCCGGTCCCGGCCGGAAGCGCCGCTGTGCCCCAGGCAGCCCTCGCCGGCGCAATGGACTTTCGGCGCGCCCCGGGGTCGGACCTCGCGCTCCCCTACTGCCGCGTCACCTGCGCGGCCGGCGCTGACGGGTGGGAAGTCACGCTGTTTCGCGACCGCCTGCCGCTCGTGACGCGGGTCGGGGACGGACGCTGGGCGCAGTCGCGCTGGCGGGTCACGGGCGAGGGACCGGAGATCGACATTCCCGTTGTGGCCGCCGGGGGTTGGCGCGACGCCGACACGTTCGTGGCCGAGGTGCTGCTGATCGAGACGCCGCACCGAATCCTGATCGAACTCGACCGCCGCACCGGGCTAGCGGACCTGCGCTGGCGCCTGTTTCCCCTCATGGGCGCCGATCCGTTGGCCCTGGCGGTGCGCCCAATCGGGTCGG
>JBDHZK010000221.1:0-2852 GCA_039811865.1 Propionicicella sp.
GTGGGACGCGATCCGGCCGACGTGGCGGTGACTGTTCTCGACACGCCGATCATCGGCCGCGATCGCGAGGACGCCTGGGGGCGGGTCGAACGCCTGCGCGGACGGACACCGGCCGCGTCCTTCGCCGCGCGACACAACGCAGGGACGCCGGCGCAGCACCGCGAGCGCTATCGGCGCCTTGCGGAGGTCTACGGCATCCGGACCGTCTTCGTCGCGCCGGCGGGGCTCTCGGGCGCTGACGACGTGGCGCTGCTCGCCGCCCTGGTTGCGCGCTGAACTCGCGCGGTCAGTCCAGGGGTTCGAACCGGGCCTGGAAGAAGCGCAGGTACTTCGGCTCGTAGACCATCCGAAGGCCGCGGACGTCCTCGCGAGCGTCGAAGCAGCTCTTGATGGACTCGGCGACGACGTCCAGGTGCGCCTGGGTGTAAACCCGCCGGGGGATCGTCACCCGGGTCAACTCGAGTTTGGGCCGGTGGTTCTCGCCGGTGGCAGCGTCCCGCCCGGCGGAGACGATGCCGCGCTCCATCGTCCGGACGCCGGAGTCGAGGTACAACCGCGCGGCAAGTGTTTGCCCCGGGAAGGCGTCCTGGGGCAGGTGCGGGTAGAACGCCGCCGCGTCCAGGAAGATCGCGTGCCCGCCGACGGGCTTCACGAAGGGGATGTCCCACTGGTCCAGCAGCATGCCGAGGTAGCGGACCTGACCGACGCGCGACTTCATGTAGTCCAGTTCGACCGACTCGGCGATGCCGATCGCCATCGCCTCCATGTCGCGCCCGGCCATGCCGCCATAGGTGTGCAGGCCCTCGTAGACGACGACGAGGTTGCGGGCCTCTTCGAACAGATCGCGGTCGTTGGTGGCCAGCCAGCCGCCGATGTTGACCAGAGGGTCCTTCTTGCCCGACATGGTGCAGCCGTCGGAGTAGCCGCAGAACTCGAGCAAGATGTCGGCCAGGGACGCGTCGGCGTAGGCGTCCTCGCGCTCGCGGATGAACAGCGCGTTCTCGACCGCCCGGGTGGCGTCCAGGTAGATCTTGATCCCGTAGCGGTCGGTCAGCTCACGAACGGCGCGCATGTTCGCCATCGAGATCGGCTGCCCCCCGGCCATGTTGACCGTCGCCGCAACGCACACGTACGGGATCTTCTCCGCGCCCACCTCGTCGATCAGGGCCTGGAGCTTGGTCAGATCGACGTTGCCCTTGAAGGGCGCCTCCGAGGCGACGTCGTTCGCCTCGTCCACGATGACGTCGTGGAACGTCGCCCCCGCCTTCTCCTGATGGAAGCGCGTCGTGGTGAAGTACATGTTTCCGGGCACGTGGTCACCGGGAGAAATCATTGCTTGTGAGAGCAGGTTTTCTGCGCCGCGTCCTTGATGGGTGGGGACCACGTAGCGATAGCCGTAGTAGCGCTGGATCGTCTGCTCGAGGTGGTAGAAGTTCACCGACCCGGCGTAGGCCTCGTCGCCGAGCATCAGTCCGGCCCATTGGCGATCGCTCATCGCGTTCGTCCCGGAGTCGGTCAGCAGGTCGATGTAGACGTCGCGGGAGTGCAGCAAGAAGGTGTTGTAGCCGGCTTCGGCGAGTGCCAGTGAGCGCTCGTCGGGGGTGGTCGTGCGCAGCGGCTCGACGACCTTGATCTTGTACGGCTCGGCCCAGCTGCGGCGCTCCTGCTGCTGACCCATGGTGTGTAGCGACGGCATTCGGCCTCCTCGACGAGCCGGACGCTGCCCGGCGTCCCGGTTTCGATGTTAGTGCTCCGGGACGCCCGATCGAGACTCGGGCGGAAGACATCCTTTCGACTCATCGGGCGACGGCCGCACGATTCTCGGCGATAGGAGCCAAATGCCTCAAGGATGACTGTCACCCGCCTCAGGCCACGACGGTGGGTCGGGCGGCCCGGGGGGAGTTCATGACCCCTACCGGGCGTGTACTGACGCAATTCGGAGCCGAGCTGGCGGAGGTGGGAGATGGCCGAGGTTGAGGGGACGCGCACGTTCCAGGCGACTGCGGCGGCGTACGACTCGTTCATGGGGCGCTACTCGCGGGCGCTGGCCGTCCCGTTCGCGGACTTCTGCGGCTGGGAGCCGGGAATGCGGGTCGTGGACGTCGGGTGCGGCCCGGGGGCACTGACCGCCGTTGCGATCGACCGGCTCGGGAGCGGCCAGGTGGTCGCCGTGGACCCAACGCCCGGTTTCGTCGCCGCCTGCCGGGAGCGATTTCCAGGCGTGGACGTGCGCCAGGGAGCCGCCGAGAACCTCCCGCTGGTCACCGGGTCCTTCAACAGCGCCGTTGCCCAGTTGGTCTTCCACTTCGTGAGCGATCCAAAGCGGGCGGCCGGCGAGATGATCCGCGTGGTCCACCCCGGCGGGCGGGTGGCCGTCAATGTCTGGGACTTCGAAGCCGGCATGCAGATGCTGCGCGCCTTCTGGGACGCCGCGCTCGCGCTGAACTCGGCTGCCCCCGACGAGCTTCGCACCATGCGGTTTGGACGCGCGGGCGAACTTGTCGAGTTGTTCGAGGGCGCAGGACTGGCGGATGTGGAAGAGGCCGTTCTCTCGGTGGAGTCGGAATACACCGGCTTCGACGAGCTGTGGGCGACGTTCCTTTCAGGCATCGGTCCGGCGGGGGCGTACACCGTCCGCCTACCCGCGGCGGAGCAGGCCGGTCTGCGCGACGCCCTTTTCGACCGGCTGGGTCGCCCCGGAGGACCGTTCACGCTCCGCGCCACTGCCCGTGCCGTCCGTGGGACGCGGGTGGGTTGAGCCACCGCGCTGACGATTTCTATCGGTTTCTATGGCAATCGATAGATATAGGTAGCTGTGGCGATCGAGGCCGCGATTCGTCCTTGCGGGTGGA
>JBDHZK010000222.1:0-2838 GCA_039811865.1 Propionicicella sp.
TTTGGAGTTGGGCGGCTTCCACGACCAACGACGGCCCGGCTTGGGCGAGCTTCTTCGCCGGAGTCCTCCTCAGCGTGCTGTCCTATCTACCTGCGCTTGCCTGTGCGCTGATCGCCCACTACCTGTCCGGCCGGGCGCGGCTGCGCGCCGATCTGGCGCGGCGCCATGCGCAGGCGCAGGCGCGCCACCTGCAGGGGACGTCCCCGGGTGGATGGCCGTCGTCCCCGGACGCCCCGGGCAGCTGGCCCTCCCCAGCACAGAACTGGGGGATGGCCGGTCAGCCCCCGAACTCCTGGGGGACGCCCACCCCGCCGCCTCCCTACGACCCGCCACGAGTGGGTTAGCCGCGCGTTGAGGCTCGCACGGCGCCGTCGGGGGCTTCGCAGTGTCGGGGACGACCGCCGGCGGAAGGCCGCGCCGCGGCGCTCGCTTTGAGGTCGGGGGCTCCTCCGGCCCAAGGCTCTCCTTCCCAAGGGTGCGGGTTTCACCCAGGGAGCAGGCTCGGCCCGATCATCTCGCCGGCGCCCCGGGAACTGCTCGACCCGCCGGGGGCGCCGGGTTGGTGCTGGACGAGAAATGTGACCTGGGCCGAACTCCTGGTCGCACGGTGGTGCTCGTGGGAAAACTGGGACTGCTGAGGCGCCTCGGTTGTCCCGAGGGCGGCGGAAGGGCCGATTTTCTCGTAGCAGGTGGCGGATTCCCCTCAACCAGTGCGATCCTGAGAGTGTCCCGAGACGGAGTCGCAGTTGACCACGTCATGCACAGGGGTGTCCAGCGCTGGACGTCCCCAAGTCGTGCTGGCGGGGGATCTCGCCCGTCGAGGAGGTTCCGTGCGCGGCAGCACGGGCCGGGATCTGCGTCCGCACCACCGTCCGACGATGGCCGGGGGTTCGATTGGGGGTGTCGTGCATCCGCCGGTCGCAGCCTTGTAACCACGCCGAAGGCCCAGCACAACAAAGGAGTAGCTAATGGCCAAGATTGAAGGGCTTGTTATCGGTATCGACTTCGGTACCGGAAGCTCCAAGGGCGTCCTCGCGCGTCATGACGGCACCGTCGTGGCGTCCGCCGAGCGTCCGCACCGCACGTCCATGCCCAAGCCGGGCCACTTCGAGCATGACGCCGAAGAGGTTTGGTGGGGAGACTTCCTGGCGATCACCCACGAGCTCATGTCCAAGGCGGACGGCCCGATCGACGGCATCTGCACCTCCGGCATCGGCCCCTGCTCCGTCTTCTGCGACGAGAACGGCAAGCCGCTTCGCCCCGCGATCCTGTACGGCGTGGACACCCGGGCGCACAAGGAGGTCGAGGAACTCACCGAGAAGTACGGCGAGGACAAGCTCCTCGAGGTTTGCGGCAACCTGCTCACCTCGCAGTCGCATGGACCGAAGCTGCTGTGGACGGCCCGGCACGAGCCGTGGGTGTGGGAGAAGGCCAAGTACTTCTTCATGGCCCAGACCTATGTTGCCTACAAGCTGACCGGCGCCTACGTGCTCGATCACCTGTCGGCGTCCATGTTCGACCCGATGTACTCGCCGAAGACCCGCGACTGGGTCAAGGAGTGGTGTGACGACGTCGCCCCCGGCATGCCGCTGCCCGAACTGAAGTACACCAATGAGTTGGCGGGCAACGTCACCGCCGAGGGTGCGGCGCTGTCCGGCCTCCCCGAGGGCATCCCGGTCGGCGTGGGCGGCACGGACGCCTTCCTCGAGGCGCTGTCGGTGGGTGTCAAGGACCCCGGAGACGTCATGTTGATGTACGGCTCCACCCTGGTCATCGACCTGATCTCCGAGCGCATGATGCCGCATCCGAACCTGTGGTCGAACACCGGCACCTACGAGGGCACCTACTGCCTCGCCGGCGGCATGTCCGCCTCGGGTGCGCTGACCACCTGGCTCAAGGACATCACGGGCGGCACCGAGTACGCCGTCCTCACCGAGGAGGCCGGGGACGTCCCGCCGGGTTCGAACGGGCTGCTGGCGCTGCCGTACTTCGCCGGCGAGCGCACGCCGATCTCCGACCCGCACGCGCGTGGCGTGATCGCGGGCCTGACGCTGACGACCACCCGGGGCGAGCTTTACCGCGCGCTGCTGGAGGCCACCGGCTACGGCACCCGGCATCTGCTGGAGGCGATGAAGGAGTCCGGCGGCGAGGGCAAGCGGTACGTGGCGGTCGGCGGCGGCACCAAGGGCGGTCTGTGGACGCAGATCATCTCCGATATCGCGGGCATCACGCAGTTGCTGCCCAAGTTCGCGATCGGTGCCTCCTACGGTGACGCCCTGGTGGCGGCCCAGTTGGCCGGCTACGCCGACGAGTCGACGGACTGGTGTGTCATCGCCGACACCGTCGAACCGAACGAGGAGAACAAGAAGGTGTACGACGAGTTCTTCGCCAAGTACATCGAGCTCTACCCGGCGACCAAGGACATCCAGCACTTCTTGGCCGAGCACCAGTTGAACGGCTGACCCGCACCCACACGGGCGGCGGCGTCCCCGGCTTCGGGACGCCGCCGCTGTCGTTCGTGACGAGGTGGTGTGCCGACCGCGACGCCAGTTGCCACGCCTTGGCCCCGGAACCGTCGAGTCGGGCCAACCGTGGTTGCGTTCGGCACACTCAGGTCATCCACCACGGGTGAACGCCAGTTCGAAGCCGCGCAAGAAGTAGCCCTCGATGAGGTCGTCCCAGCCGATCGTCGGTTCGGCGATGATCGCCGGACGCAGAGCCAGCAGGCGGGTCAGCAGCACGTCCGACTCCAGGATCGCCAACGGCTGACCTGGGCAGCGGTGAGCGCCGTCGCCGAAGGTGAGCCCGGCCTCGTTGACGCCGGCCGGCAACCGACGT
>JBDHZK010000223.1:0-2827 GCA_039811865.1 Propionicicella sp.
GGACTGTTGCTGATCTCGAACGTCGGGGCCACCAAGCTGATCCAGTTCGGGCCAACGGTGATGGTCGGGGACTATCCGCTGCTGCCGATCATCACCGACGGCGGGGCTTTCCTGTTCCCGCTCACCTACGTGCTGGGGGACGTCCTGGCCGAGGTGTACGGCATGGCGAAGGCCCGCCGGGCGATCTGGATCGGCTTCGGGCTGGCCGGGTTGATGTCGCTGTGCTTCCTGGCCGTGGACGCCGCCCCGCCCGCGGCCGACTGGCCGAACCAGGACGCCTGGCATGCCGTACTCGGCTTCGTCCCCCGGATCGTCGTGGCCAGCCTGCTTGGCTACCTGTGTGGGCAGTTCCTGAATGCGCTGGTGGTCGTCCGGATCAAGCAGCGCACCCGCGAGCGCGCCCTGTGGGTGCGGCTGGTGTCCTCGACGATCGTCGGCGAGTTCGCCGACACGCTGGTCTTCTGCTCGATCGCGTTCGGACCGGTTGGCAACATCCTCGGCGGCGAGTCGATCCCCCTGCCGGTGCTCGCCAACTACATCCTCGTGGGCTTCGTCTACAAGGTGCTGGTCGAGGTCATCATGCTGCCGATCACCTACCGCGTCATTGCCTGGGTAAAGCGCAACGAGCCCGATTACCGGGCCGCCTGACCGCAGCGTCCATCACGACGACGAGCTAGGTGAGTAGCTCCACGCCACCGGGCGTGATGCGGTAGTGGGTCTTCCCGATGGTGATCACGTCACCGATATTCGCTGGGGTCGCCGACACCTGAGCGCCGTTCACCAGCGTGCCGTTCGAACTGCGCAGATCAGTGACCAGGACGCCGGTCGCCGTCGGGTCGATCCGGGCGTGGAACCGGGACGCCTCCGGGTCGCGCACGACCACGACGTTGCGCGGGTCGCGACCAAGCGTGACGCCGTCGGCGGGGAAGCTCGGCGGAGGAGGCGTCGGTTGGTAGGGACCTTGCACCGTGGGCGCCTGGCCGGGTGGCGGGGGGGCCTGGACTTGGCTGGCGGGCGACGCCGGCGCGTAGACCGGCGGCGGGACGATCTCGGGCAGGTGCGGCGCCGACTGCGGTGCCGCCGGGGCCGACCAGCCGCCCGCCGGTGCAGGACGTCCGCCACCGGAGGGTCGCGGGGCCACCGGGCGATGCGGTCCGCGGTTGGGTCCATTGGGCGCGAACTGGGTCGCCGCCATCGGGGGAATCAGGACGACCGTCGGGGAGTCGGGCTCCTCGCCCAGCACGAGTTCCATGCGTTGGGAGACGCGTTCACGCGTGATCCGCGTGCCGTGATGGAACGTGCCGTTGGCGGTCGACATGTTCTCGACGATCCACTCGCCGTCCCACCACACGCGCAGATGCTGCCGGGATACGTCCGGACGCGGGATGACGAAGCTGCAGCCCTCGTCCCGACCGACGATGAAGGTGTGCCCGGGCTGGACGGGCAGTGTCCAGCCGCCCACCAGCACCGTTAGATCGAGGTTTCCCGGTTCCATCAATCCACCAGTACCACGCGCGTCTTCGCGGCCAAGTCATGGAAGCCGCGCCCGTCAGGCCTGAGGACGCTGAGGAAGCCGAGATACGCCGGCATCGACAGCACCGCGGCGACCAGGCAGCGAATGCTGGCGGCCCCGAATCCCGGCGGAGCGTTGCCGGCCGTCCCAACCACCTTGTAGCCGAAGGCGCGCTTCCCGAGGGTTTGGCCCCGGGCGGTGAGGACCACCCAGTAGGCAATCGCGACCAGGGCGAAGGTGCCAGTTACGACCAAGCCGACGGGATTGACCGCACCCGGAGTGGACGGGAGCAAGGCTGCGACTCCGGCGCCGACCATCATCCAGCCAGCCACCAGCAGCCCGTCCGCGATTCCGGCGCCGAGTCGGCGTCCCAGCGTGGGGACGTTCACCGGCTTAGCTGGCGGCGGGGGGACGGCAATCGGCCCGCTGGGGCTCCAGGCGCTTTGCGGACCCGACGCCGACCCCAACGCACCCGGACTCTGCGTCGGAGCCTGATCGGCGAGCCGATCAACCGGCGACCACGCGTTGGCCGGAGCCGGGGTGAGGGAACCGGCCGGGCCGTTCGGGGATCCGAGGCCCATCGGCGGGGGCCCGGACGGCGAGCGCAGCACGTTCTCCATCTCCGAGCCTGCGGGAGTGGGCGAATGCCGGCGCAGCATCGTCCCGTCGTCCTCGCCGAGGGGCGACCTCGGGGACGCTAACGCTCCCTGAGCCGGGCCTGGCGAGAAGGGCCCCGGCATGGGCGGGGCAGCCGGGAACGCGGGCGGCGAAGCGTGCCCCGGTGGCGGAGGTCGCCGGGCGGTGAGGAAGGGGTCTTGGACGTTCTGGGATCCGGGCGGCTGGTAAACCACCGGATCGGGACGACGGGCCACGAAGGTCTGGTCGGCTTCGCCGGGCGGTGAAACCGAAGCGGGAGGCGCCGCCTGCCCAGTCGAGCGGGGCGCTACGAACGTCTGGTCCCCGTCGGAACCCGGCGCGACCGTCGGGCTCGACCACTGCTGCGGGACGGGCGGCGCGGGAGGGACGCGCGCCGCCACGAACGTCTGATCAGCGTTCGTCTGGTCAGCGTTGGGATCCGGCGCACCCGGAGGAATGCCCCAGGGGGACGCCCCCGGCGGGCGGGCGATGAAGGTGCTGTCCTCGTCCAGGGCGGGTGATTTCGCGGCCGGGGGCACGTCCACAGCTCCAGGCGCGCGGCCGATCGGGCCTGAGGGCGGCCGCGGGGCCACGAACGTCTGGTCTCCCATCGGGTCCTCCGTGGCGGGCCCGGGGCGGGGCGCCACGAACGTGTGTTCCTCGCTGGGCGGGACGGGT
>JBDHZK010000224.1:0-2749 GCA_039811865.1 Propionicicella sp.
TCGACACACAAGGGAAGCCCTCACCGAGGGCTCCGCGGAGCCCGACCGAGTTGGCCCGACCGAGTTGGCCCGACCGAGTTGGCCCGCCCTGCCTGCCCGGCCTGTCCTGGCCCCTGGCCCCACGCCCCCGGCCCGGCCCATCACCAGCTCAGGTCGGGCCCGGCTCAGGCCGACGCGGCCTCGGCGCGGTCGAGTCCGGCGACCAGATCCGCGACCAAGTCTTCGGCGGCCTCGATGCCGACAGAGAGGCGTAGCAGCCCGGGCGTGATTCCGGCGGCCGCCTGGACGTCGGGGGGCATCGCGGCGTGGGTCATGGACGCCGAATGCGAGATCAGGCTCTCCACGCCACCCAGCGACTCGGCGAGGGAGTAACACCGCAGCCCGGACAGCAGGGCGCGCACGGCCGGCTCGCCTCCGCGCAGTTCGAAGCTGACGATCCCGCCGAAGCCGGACTGCTGGCGAGCGGCCAGTTCATGGCCGGGGTGATCGGGCAGCCCCGGGTAGTGGACGGCGGCAACCGCTGGGTGCCGAGCCAGCGCGTCCGCCACTGCGGCGGCGTTCTCGTTGTGCGAGCGCATCCGCGGGAAGATCGTGCGCAGACCGCGCAGGGCGAGGTAGGAGTCGAGGGCGCCGCCGGTCAGGCCGAGGCAGTTCGCCCACCAGGAGAGGTCGGCCTGCTGCTCCGCGGTGGTCGTCACGACGGCGCCCAGCACCACGTCGCTGTGTCCGTTGATGTACTTGGTGCTGGAGTGCAGGACGACGTCGGCACCCAACTCGATCGGGCGCTGCAGGACCGGCGAACAAAACGTGTTGTCGACCACGACCAAGGCGCCCACCTCATGCGCCGCTGCCGCGAGCGGGGCGATGTCGGTGAGGCGCAGCAGCGGGTTCGAGGGCGACTCGACCCACACCACGTCCGGCTTCAGCGCGATCGCCTCGGCGACCCCGCCGGGGCTGGTCAGATCCACGACGGACAAGTCGAACAGGCCCTTTTGGGACAGCACATCGAACAGCCGCCAACTACCGCCGTAGCAGTCGTGGGGGACGACCAACCGCCGCCCCCGTCCCAACAAGCCGTGCAGCAGGACGGAAACCGCACCCATCCCAGAGGCCGTGACGATGCCGCCGTGACCCCCCTCAAGGTCGGCGATCGCGCCGGCCAGCACCGAACGGGTTGGGTTGCCGCTGCGGGAATAGTCGTAGCCGCGGCCCTCGCCCAGCCCCGTGAAGGAGTAGGTGGTCGACAGGTACACCGGCGGCACGACCGCGCCGTGGATCGGATCGGTGTCGATCCCGGCCCGCACGCCGCGGGTCAAGGAACTGAACTCTGCCATTGGCCGATCCCTTGCTCGGGGTCGGATGGACCCGCAACTGACGAATGGTCGCCCAACTTACCCGGCGGCGCGCTCGGGTGCGGGACGGTCTCCACGGCGGACACCGCCCGCTTACGCGCGGGAACCGATGGCAACTCGCCCGGACACGCGCCGCCCGATCTGGTCCCACCAAGCCCGAAAGGGTAGCTTGCCGACTATGAAGATCTCCGACGTCATCCGTAGCAAGGGATCGCTGGTTCTCAACATCGCCCCCAACCAGACTGTCGGCCACCTGGTACAAGTCCTCACCGAGAACAACATCGGCGCCGCGGTCGTCAGCGAGGACGGACGGCACGTGATCGGCATCGTCAGCGAACGCGACATCATTCGCGGCCTGGGCAAGTGGGGCGCGGACGTCCTCTCTAGGCCGGTCAGTGAGGTCATGACAAAGCGCGTTCACTTCTGCGACCCCGACGACAGCATCGAGGAAACGGCCCACACCATGACCTACGAGCGGATCCGGCATCTGCCGGTGGTCGTCAACGACGAGTTGCGCGCCATCGTCTCGATCGGCGACGTGGTCAAGTACCGAATCGATCAGCTCACCGACGAGCGCAACCACCTGCTCGGCTACCTGCACACCTAGACGCGCTGAGCGGGCTGGGCTCCCGCCTGCTGCCCCCGCTGCGGCCAAGCAGCGCACGGATCTACCACCGAAGGCGGCATTCGGGCCACCGGAGGGGCCGAGCAGGCCCTTCGCTGGCAATCCGTGCGCAATCGGTGGGGAAACAACAAAGCCCGGGGCAAGGCGGAGTTCGCGACGGCCTCATCGCGTGCTCTGGGCTGGTTCAGCTGACCTCGGCGGCCAGCTTCTCGACGATTTCGACGATGGTGGCATCCGGGATCGTCGGATTGCTCGAGGTGTTGAACTGGACGACGACGATTCCCTTGCCCTTCTCGGCCATGCAGGCTCGATAGGAGCTCAGCCAGTCGCCGCAGGTGGCCTTGCCCACCGTCGTCCGGCCGGTGAACGAGTAGCGATTGATCTTGCTGATCGTGGCCGGCAGGACAACCGCCCCGATGAACTCGGCGCGCACCCCGGAGTAGCTCCCCCGGAAGTAGGCGGCATCGCTGTCGGCGCCGGACGGGGCGCCGATCCAATGACCGCCTGCATAAGGAGCGCGGTTGGTCCAGTCCCCAACCGAGGTTGGCAGGCTCACGGAGGTGATCTCACCATCGAGCTTGCTCCCGGGCTTGAGGATCATCGAGACGACCAGGGCAATGACCGCCAGGAGGACCACTCCGCCGATGATCCCTCCGATCAGCAGGCCCTTCTTGGACCCCCCGCCGGCGGGTGTCGGGCGGTAACCGCCGACCGGGAAGTTCCCGGCGGGCGGGAAGCCGGGCTGACCACCCGGCGGGAAGCCGGGCTGACC
>JBDHZK010000225.1:0-2709 GCA_039811865.1 Propionicicella sp.
GGTCGAGTGGCCCGTGAGACCAGTAGAGCGGCACAGTGTGAAGGCTCCGACCTGTCGGTTGTGAAGCCTTCGTGAAGCAGCACTGGTGGGGAGCCGACGGGCCACAGCGGTCAGGACGTCGCCAACAAGACTCGGGTGCAGCAAGCCGGTGCCCTTCGGCGAGTCGCAACTCGGGCGCGACCTGCTGTGGGAGGGCGCCGGTTCGTCCGCAGGACCGGCTTCCACTCCGGCACGCAGGCGCTCCGCGGGTTGGTCGTTGTGGTTGGCCGGAGCCTGTGAGCGGCAGCGCTCCGGCCCCGCAGGACTTGGCCCCGCACCAGCAACCTAGATCGGTGGAAACGTGCGGCGCTTCATCGGTCCCAACGCCTGAGTGAGGCGGGCGCGCGATCTGAAAGTGCGAAGCTCCGCACGTCCTCACTTCCGAACGCCCGCTGCCCCGGGCACTCCGGAGGACGCCTGTACGCGCCAACGCCCGGAATGCCAGGGCGACGCACCAGCGCCCCTCCGGTAGACCCGGAGGGGCGCTGGCTCTTTCTAACCGGGCCCAGCGGTCAGTCGAGGAGGTCCGCGTACAGGGGCGTGGACAGGTACCGCTCGCCCCAGTCGGGGACGACCGCGACGATGGTCTTGCCCGCGTTCGCGGGGTCCGCGGCCAGGTCGGCGGCGGCTCGCAGGGCCGCGCCGGAGGAGATGCCGACCAGCAGCCCCTCCTCCGCGGCAGCGCGACGCGCCCACTCGAGCGCGTCGTCGGAGGTGACCTTGATGATGCCGTCGATGACTGAGCGGTCCAGGATCTCGGGGACGAAGCCGGCGCTCAACCCCTGGATCTTGTGCGGTCCCTTCGGCTCGCCGGACAAGACGGCGGACTCGGCCGCTTCGACCGCGTACAGCTTGATCTCGGGTTTGCGCTCCTTGAGCACCTGGCCGACGCCGGTGATCGTCCCGCCGGTGCCGACACCGGAAACGATGATGTCGACCTCGCCCGACGTGTCGTTCCAGATTTCCTCCGCGGTTGTCCTGCGGTGAATCTCGACGTTCGCCGGGTTGGTGAATTGGCTGGCCAAGACGGCTCCGGGGGTGTTTGCGACAAGCTCTTTCGCCCGCGCGTTGGCGCCCGGAACGCCTTCGGCGGCCGGAGTCAGGATGAGCTCGGCGCCGAAGGCCCGGAGAAGCGCCCGGCGTTCCTTGGAGAAGGTCTCCGGCAGCAGAATGATCACCTTGTAGCCGCGGGCGGCGCCGACCCAGGCGAGGGCGATGCCGGTGTTTCCGGACGTCCCCTCGACGATCGTCCCGCCGGGCTTGAGCGAGCCGTCGGCCTCGGCGGCGTCCACGATGGCGACGCCAATCCGGTCCTTGACGGAGGCCGCCGGATTGTAGTACTCGAGCTTGGCGAGGACGGTGGCTTCGCTGTCACCGTAGAGCCGGTTGATCTGGACGAGCGGGGTGCGACCGATCAGGGCGGTCGCATCGGAGTAGGTGGGCATTCGAGTTAGTTCCTTTCGAGTGTTCGGTTTCAAAGCAAGGGGGCCAGGCGGCCTGCGGTTCCACGATGTTGCGGATCGCCGCAACCACCTCGGGCAATCTGGCGGCGCCGACGATCCGGTGCCGGATGGTGCCGATCCGGTCGAGCACCAGGACGGTGGGCGTGCGCTGGATGGCAAGGCGTTCGACCAGATCGAGCCGCGTTTCGGCGTCGATCTCGACGTGGGCCACCAGCGGGGTCTCGGCGCTCACTGTGGCCAGGACGCGACGCGTCGCCTGGCAGGGGGCGCACACCGCCGACGAGAACTGGACGAGGGTGGCGGCGTCCCCCAGTGGCATCCCCAGGTCGATGGAGTCGAGCCCGACACCGCCCGGCCGGACGCTGCGCGCGCGGCCGTCGGTGAGTCGGCGGTAGAGGCCGAATGTCAGCGCCCCGACGATCGCGGCCAGGGCGACCCAGACGCCGGTCATGACGTTGCTGAGGCCGGGCGCCGGCTGCGGAACCGTTGCGCCAGCAGGTAGATCTCGCAACCCAGGCAGAAGTCGAAGATCGCGCTCAGTAGAGCGGCGGCCAGCGCGGAGCCGATCGCGACGTAGTACAAGGCACCCAGGCCTAGCAGTGCCCCGGCCAGGCCGGCTAGCGCGAAGGCGAGGCCGACGGCTTGGGCGAATCTGGGCGGACGGGCGTCCTCTAGGTGCTTGGGCGAGGTCAACCGAGGACGCGCAAGACGTCCGTACAGCCAGCCCCAAGGTTGGTGGCGCACTCCGAGCAGCACGCCGAGAGCGAAGGCAAGGGTCTGCACGATCAGTACGGGCAGCCCCCAGGATGGGCCGAGCACGAGGGCCACAGCGAGGAGGACGGAGGTGATGGCGGCGCCGAAGCGGGGTCCGCGGGGGTCGATCAGTTGGACGGGAGGATCAGCGTTCTGGGCGGGCATGAGCGGTTCCTTGGGAGTGGAGTTGGCTTGGGCTATTGGCCCGACAAAGCGAATCCCGAGGCGGATGCCGATTCGATGTGACCGCCGCCCTCGACGGGTGAACCTCAGGTCCGAGGGGGGCGATCAGGATGTCGTCGTCTGGCCGATCAGAAGCGACAACAACACATTCGCGCACACAGCACGGACACCGTCGAAGCGGTGCGGGCAGGCGCGAACATGCGACGAACGCTAACAGGGGGCGCGCGCGGTCCGCGCCTGGCGTCTCGCCGCTCGGTATCGGCGCTGTGGG
>JBDHZK010000226.1:0-2704 GCA_039811865.1 Propionicicella sp.
GCCATCTTCGGCTATGACCTGCAGGGCTGCGACGTTTACGCCCGGACGATCTACGGGGCCAGGTCGTCCATTCTCGTCGGTGTGCTGACCACGCTGTTCACCACCTTGCTGGGCGGGGCGCTGGGCGTCATCGCCGGCTACGTCGGCGGTTGGGTGGACACGCTGCTCTCGCGGATCGCGGACGTCTTCTTCGCCATCCCACTCCTGCTCGGCGGCATCATCATCATGTACACCTTCCGGACGCCGCCCGGCTCGCCCTACCTGCTGGTGGTGCTCAAGGTCGTATTCGCACTGACCATCCTGGGCTGGCCGCGACTGTTCCGGCTGATGCGCTCCAGCGTCATCCAGGTGAAACCGAACGAGTACGTTCAGGCGGCGCGGGCCCTTGGCGCCAATCCGATGCGGATCATCGTGTCCCACGTGGTTCCGAACTCGTTGGCCCCACTGCTGGTGGTGGCCACGATCGACCTGGGCGCCTACATCGCCACCGAGGCCACCTTGTCGTTCCTGGGCATCGGCCTGCAGCCGCCGGCGATCTCCTGGGGCATCGCGATCTCGGAGGCGTCCGGGCTGGGCTATATCGCGGCAGCGCCGCACATGTTGTTGTTCCCGTCGCTGTTCTTGTCGCTGACCGTGCTGGCGTTCATCATGCTCGGCGAGGTCGTCCGCGACGCGCTCGATCCGAAGCTGCGGTAAGGGGAGGACGATGACCACCACCACGACCACCGAGCACCTCAGCACCAAGCACTCCGGGAAGGTCTGGAAGGCGCAGGACGGGTTGCTGTTGGACGTCCGCGACCTACACGTCGAGTTCCGCACCCGAGACGGCCTGGCCAAGGCGATCAACGGGGTGTCGTTCGACCTGCGCGAGGGCGAAACGCTGTCTATCCTCGGCGAGTCCGGCTCCGGCAAATCGGTCACGGCTCAAGCCGTGATGGGCATCCTGGACACCCCGCCGGGTTTCATCACCGGCGGCGAGGTGCGCTACTGCGGCACCGACTTGTTGAAGCTGCCCGAAAAGGACCTGCAAGAGGTACGTGGCGCCCAGATCGCGATGATCTTCCAAGACGCGCTCAGCTCGCTGAACCCGGTCTTCCCGGTCGGCTGGCAGATCGCCGAGATGATGCGCATCCACTGGAAGATGAACAAGGCCGACGCCTTGGCGCGGGCCATCCGGCTGATGGAACGGGTGAACATCCCGGGCGCCGCACAGCGGGTGAACGCCTATCCGCACCAGTTCTCCGGCGGCATGCGGCAGCGGATCATGATCGCCATGGCGATCGCGCTCGACCCAGCCGTCCTGATCGCCGACGAGCCCACCACCGCGCTCGACGTGACCGTCCAGGCGCAGATCATGAACCTGCTGAAGGAGCTTCAGGACGAGCGCCAGATGGGCCTGATCCTGATCACCCACGACCTGGGCGTCGTCGCGGACGTCTCGGACCGCATCGCCGTCATGTATGCGGGTCGCCTGGTCGAAACCGGTGACGTCTTCGAGCTGTATGCCAAGCCGGCGCATCCGTACACCAAGGGCCTGCTCGATTCGATCCCGAGGCTCGACCAGAAGGGCCAGACGCTGGCGGCCATCGGCGGGCTGCCACCGAATCTGTTGAAGATTCCGCCCGGCTGCCCGTTCAACCCGCGCTGCAAGTACGCCCAAGACGTGTGCCGCAAGGGCGCCCCGCCGGCGCTCCTCGAGGTTGCCCCTGGCCGGTTCAGCGCCTGCCATTTCGCGAAGGAGGTGTTGGGCAGTGAATCCTGAGGTGATCCTCCAAGCGACCGACCTGGTCAAGCACTACCCGATCAAGACCGGCGTGATCCGGCGGACGACCGGCCATGTCCGCGCGGTCGACGGGGTTACTTTCGAACTGCACAAGGGCGAGACCCTCGGTGTGGTGGGGGAGTCGGGATGTGGGAAATCCACGCTCGGCCGGTTGCTGATGCGCCTGGAGGAGCCGACCTCGGGCCAGGTCATCTTCAACGGGGTCGACATGTACTCGCGCAAGGGTGCGGCGATGCGCAAGCTGCGCCGCGACATCCAGATCGTCTTCCAGGACCCGTACACCTCGCTGAATCCGCGAAAGACGGTGGGCGATATCGTGGGCGAGCCGCTCGACATCCACCCGGACGCCGTCCCCCGGGGTGACCGCCGGCGCCGCGTCCAGGAGTTGCTCGACCTCGTGGGCCTCAATCCCGAGCACATCAACCGCTACCCGCATCAGTTCTCCGGCGGCCAGCGGCAGCGGATCGGAATCGCCCGAGGCATCGCGCTGAACCCGAAGGTCCTGATCTGCGACGAGCCCGTGTCTGCCCTGGACGTCTCGGTGCAGGCCCAGGTGGTGAACCTGATGGAGAAACTTCAGGACGAACTCGGGCTGGCCTACGTATTCATCGCGCACGACCTGTCGGTGGTCCGGCACATCTCCGACCGCGTGGCCGTGATGTACCTGGGCAAGATCGTCGAACTCGGCGACGAGGACCAGATCTATTCCCGTCCGACCCATCCCTACACGCAGGCGCTGCTGTCGGCCGTCCCAGTGCCCGATCCGACGATGCGGAACAAGCACGAGCAGATCGTCTTGACCGGGGACGTCCCCAGCCCGGCGAATCCCCCGGCGGGGTGCCGCTTCCACACCCGCTGCTGGAAGGCGCAGGAGATCTGCAGTGTCGCCGAGCCGCCGTTGCAGGACGCCGACGACGGGCA
>JBDHZK010000227.1:0-2700 GCA_039811865.1 Propionicicella sp.
TACGAGGACTGGGTACTGGACGACCCGGCGGGCCAGGGAATCGAGGCGGTTCGCCCGATCCGCGACGAGATCCGCCGTCGGGTGGAGGCATTGCTTGCTGAGCTGATCTAGCTCGCGGCATTTCCGGGGGGCGGAGTCAGCGCCGAGCGGGGAGTTGTTGCCTCCCACACGCTCGGCGCTGGCTTCGCCGGGACGCGCGGATCGCAGACCGAGGCCAGGCGCGCGAAGGGCGCAGGACGCCCCGGAAGGAAGCCACGCACGAAGTGGCAACGTAGGGCCAAAACGGGGGCAGGCGTGAGCCCCCCAAAGTGGCCTTCCAGGGTCGATCTGGGCTCAGCCTTCGGGCACACCCAGCGAGGCTTGGCCCGCCGACCCCGTCGGCGCGATCGTGACCCGGACGTTCTTCATCAGCGGTTGGCGGCTCTGGGTGCTGAAGTCGGCGATGCCGATCAGGGCATTCAACTCCGGCATGTACCCGGCTGCGCTGCCGCGCGGCAGGTTGTAGCGCAGCGCCCGGTAGCCGTCGACCCGGCGCACCGAGCCGTCCTTGGACGTCGCCACGATGTCGACCAGGTCGCCCTCGGCGAGGCCGCGCTCGGCCATGTCGTCGGCGTTCATCAGGACGAGCGTGCGCAGGTTGCGGACGCCGCGGTAGCGGTCGTTGTCGGAGTAGATCGTCGTGTTCCACTGGTCGTGCGAGCGCATCGTCTGCAGGACGAGCGTTCCGTTCGCGGCGCCCAACTCGGGCAAAGGCGCGCTGGAGAACTCCGCGCGTCCGGACTCGGTCTTGAACACCAACTCGCGCGCGGGCTGCTTGATCCGGAACCCGAGCGGGTGCCGGACGCGCCGGTTGAAGTCCTCGAAGCCGAAGACGGCCTTGGCCATGACGTCGCGGATGCGGTCGTAGTCCTCCACGTAGCCCTCCCAGGCCGTTGGACTGTCCGGCAGCGTGGCCCGCGCCATCCCGGCGATGATCGCCGGCTCGGAGCGCAGCTGCGGGGAGGCCGGCGTCCGGTTTCCGCGCGAGAGATGGACCATGCTCATCGAGTCTTCAACCGACTGCGCCTGGAGACCGGAGCTTTGCAGGTCCTTCTCGGTTCGGCCGAGGCAGGGCAGGATCAGCGCCTGCCGGCCGTGGACGAGGTGGCTCCGGTTCAGCTTCGTGCTCACCTGGACGGTCAGGTCGCAGTTGCGTAGCCCGGCGAAGGTGAACTCGGTGTCCGGCGCGGCCAGAGCGAAGTTGCCGCCGAGGCCGACGAACACGCTGACGTCCCCGGAGTTCATCGCCTCGACGGTGCCGATCGTGTCCAGTCCGGGATGCCGGGGCACGTCGATCCCGGTCGCCGCCGCGATCCGGTCGAGGATCTCGGGCGGCGGGTCGTTGTCGATGCCACAGGTTCGGTTGCCTTGGACGTTGCTGTGCCCGCGCACCGGGGACGGCCCGGCACCCTCGCGACCCAGGTTGCCGCGGAGGAGGAGGACGTTGACGATCTCGCGGACGGTGTCCACGCCGTGCTCGTGCTGCGTGACACCGAGGCACCAGCTGATCAGCGACCGGTCCGAGCGGGAGTAGATGCCCGCCGTGCGCCGGATGTCGTCCTCGCTCAGCCCTGACTGCTCCACCAGCGCGGCCCAGGTGGTGGCCTGAACGAGGTCTCGATACGCCTCGAAGCCGTCGGTGTAGCGCTCGATGAACTCGACATCGAGGGCCCGTGGGTTGTGCTCGAACTCCTCCAGCACCGCCTTGGCGACGCCCCGCAGCAACGCCATGTCTCCGCCCGGACGGACCTGGAGGTTCAGCGTGGACGTCGGAGTCGCCTTGAACTTCGCCATGTCCAAGAAGTCGTGCGGGACGATCGTCCGGGTGGCGGCGGCCTCGATCAGCGGATTGACGTGGACGATCTCGGCGCCGCGACGGTAGGCGTCGGCCAGCGCGGAGAGCATCCGGGGCGCGTTGGATGCCGCGTTCACACCGAGGATGAAGATTGCTTCGGCGGTGTCCCAGTCGACCAGGTCGGCGGTGCCCTTGCCGGTGCCCAGGGACGCCTGCAGAGCCCGCCCGGATGCCTCGTGGCACATGTTCGAGCAGTCGGGCAGGTTGTTGGTGCCGTACTCGCGCACCCACCACTGGTAGAGGAAGGTCGCCTCGTTGCCGAGCCGACCGGAGGTGTAAAAGGCAGCCCGATCGGGGCTGTCCAAGCCCCGCAGTGTGTCCCCGACAAGGCGGAACGCGTTCGCCCAACTGATCGGGACGTAGGTGTCGCTCGACTGGTCGTAGACCATCGGCTCGGTGAGCCGACCGGCGTCCTCGAGGGCGAAGTCGGTCCACGTGGATAACTCCGCGACCGTGTGCCTGGCGAAGAACTCGCGTCCGACCCGCTTGGAGGTCATCTCCCAGGTGACGTGCTTGACGCCGTTCTCGCACAGGTCGAGCTTCAGCCCGTGCCGATCGTCCGGCCAGGCGCACCCGGGACAGTCGAAGCCACCGTTCTCGTGGTTCATCAGGAGCATCTCGCGAGGCGCGCTGAGGATTGTGCCGCTCTTGAGCAGCACCTCCCCCACCGAGATCGCCGCACCCCAGCCCGCGGCGGGATGGTGATAGTCGCGCTGCGCCCAGTCGTCGCCGGCTTTGGGACCGTCGCCGCCGGGCGCTGCGAGCTTGGGGAGCCTGCGCTTTGCCATGTTCGCCTCCTGCGTGCC
>JBDHZK010000228.1:0-2602 GCA_039811865.1 Propionicicella sp.
TCAGGCAGTCTTCCCGCGCTGAATCAGCTTCCCGGCGAAGCCGAGCACCGTGAAGACCAGGCCGATCCCGAACGGGATGGCGTACAAGACGATCATGTAGTCGAGCACCGAGGGCGCCGGGGCCGTCGGCCAGCCGGGCAGGGTCTCGAAGGGAATCAGGCCGAGCGCGCGCATGTGCACACCGTAGAGCCTGCCCAGGTGCATGCGATAGACCGGAGCGAGTAGTCTCCCGTGGCGGAAGACGAACCCTGCCGAGGTGGGAGAACGCGTGACGATCGATTCACCCAACGACGGATCCGCCGGTTCATCGGCCCGGCAGATCCTGGACTCCGATGAGATCTCCCGGGCGCTGACCCGTATGGCCTACGAGATCCTCGAGGCCAACCGCGGAGCCGAAAACCTCGTCGTCCTCGGCATCCCGACGCGCGGGGTCGCGCTGGCCAGGCGGCTGGCCGCCATCATGAAGGACGTCGAGGACGTCGACGTGCCGGTCGGCACCCTCGACATCACCATGTATCGCGACGACCTGCGGGCCAACCCGACCCGAGCCGTCGGCCGCTCCCGGATTCCACGCAAGGTGGACGGCGCGCTGGTCGTGCTGGTGGACGACGTCCTCTACTCCGGCCGGACGGTCGTGGCCGCCTTCGATGCGCTGCGCGATTTGGGGCGCCCGCGCGTGGTCCGCCTGGCCGTCCTGGTCGATCGCGGTCACCGGGAGCTGCCTGTGTCCGGCGACTACGTGGGCAAGTCGATCCCCACTTCCTCCGATGAGCATGTCCGAGTGAACCTGACCGAGACCGACGGCCACGACGGCGTCAGCATCGGCCGGGGAAGGAGCGCCTGATGCGGCACCTGCTGTCCGCCGCCGACCTGAGCCTGGCCCAGATCAACTCGATCCTCGATGTGGCCGAGGAGATGCACGACGTCCAGTCGCGGCCGGTGAAGAAATTGCCGACACTGCGCGGCCGGACCATCGTCAACATGTTCTTCGAGGACTCCACCCGCACCCGCGGCTCGTTCGAACTCGCGGAGAAGTGGCTGAGCGCCGACTCGCTGAACATGGCCGCGAAGGGCTCCAGCGTCTCCAAGGGCGAGTCGATGCGCGACACCATGCTCACCCTCGACGCCATGGGCGTGGACGCCTTCGTCATCCGGCATTCGGGTTCGGGCGCGGTCTACCAGGCGTCCACGTGGGTCAAGGCACAGGTGATCAACGCCGGCGACGGGCAGCACGAGCACCCCACCCAGGCGCTGCTGGACGCCTTCGCGATGCGCCGGCACTTCCGCGAGGTCGGCGACGACGACTGGACGACCAAGACCGTGGCGATCGTGGGTGATCTGCTGCACAGCCGGGTCGTGCGCAGCAACGTGCTCCTGCTGCGCACGCTGGGTGCGAAGGTCGTCCTGGTCGCCCCGCCGACGCTGCTGCCCCCGGGGGTGTCGCATTGGGGGACGCAGGTCAGCACCGACCTGGACGAGGTGGTCGACCACGCCGACATCGTGATGATGCTGCGGGTGCAACGAGAACGGATGTCCGGCGGGTTCTTCGGCTCGGAGCGGGAATACTCCGACGCCTACGGGCTGACCCCACAGCGCTTGGCCCGCATGCTGCCCAGCGCCGCCGTCTGCCATCCGGGGCCGATGAACCGTGGCCTGGAGATCTCCAGCGCCGCCGCGGACGCCGCCAACTCGCTGATCCTCGCGCAGGTGTCGGCGGGCGTCGCCGTCCGGATGAGCGTGCTGTATCACCTGCTCGGTACCGACGAAGGAGCCCACGTATGACCGACCTGCTGATCACCGGCGCCGCGCGTCCGGACGGGACGGTCAAAGACCTGTTCGTCACGGCCGGCCGGCTCGCCGACCCCGCGGACGCCGGTGCTGTTGCCGAGCGGTTCGACGCCGACGGCCTGGTCGTCCTGCCCGGATTCGTCGATCTGCACACCCATCTGCGCGAGCCGGGCCGCGAGGACGCCGAGACGGTCGCCACGGGCACCAAGGCCGCCGCGCGGGGCGGGTTCACCTGCGTCCACGCGATGGCCAACACGCTCCCCGTAACCGATACCGCGGAGGCGGCCGAGCATGTCGCCGAGTTGGGCAGGCGCGCGGGCAACGCTCAGGTCGTCCCGGTCGGGGCCATTTCGAAGGGCCTGGCCGGCGCCGAACTGGCCGAACTCGGCCTGATGGCGCGCCGCGCCGGCGTCCGGGTGTTCTCCGACGACGGCCGGTGTGTCGCCGACGCCCGGCTGATGCGCCGGGCTTTGGAATACGTGCTGGCGTTCGACGGCGTCATCGCCCAGCACAGTCAGGACCCGCAACTGGCCGGCGGGCAGGCCTGCTGCCACGAGGGTGAGATCTCCGGACGCCTCGGGCTGGGCGGCTGGCCGGCGGTGGCCGAGTCGGTGATCGTCGCCCGGGACGTCCAACTGGCCCAGGTGACCGGATCGCGCCTGCACGTGTGCCACGTCTCGACCGCCGAGTCGGTCGACATCCTGCGCTGGGCGAAGGCCCGCGGAGTGAACGTGACCGCCGAGGTGACCCCGCATCACCTGTACCTGGGCACTCGCGAGGTCGAGAGCTACGACACCACCTTCAAGGTGAATCC
>JBDHZK010000229.1:0-2550 GCA_039811865.1 Propionicicella sp.
GGACCGGCTCAACTACGTCCTGGTGGGCCCGTGCCTAACGACGCGGATGAGCACCACCTCGGGATCCCCCGAGTTTCAACCACTCAAGGACGCCGACGACCTGGTGGTGTCCCAGCGGTACGGCGAGGATCCCTACCGGCTCCGGCACTGGCGGTGGTACCGCGCACAGCGGCTGCTGGCCGACCTGACCTCTGGGCTCGCCGACATCCGCTCGAGATTTCGTCGCAGGCCCAGCTCACCCGCGAAGCAGCACCAAGGAGCCCGATGAGCGAACCGTTTGCGCAGCAGGACGTCTACTGCGTCAACGACCGAGGAGACGTTGAGCCGCTCATCCCCGCCGACGCTCGAACCGCGCTCGACGTCGGCTGCGGCCGAGGAGGCTTCGCACTCACGCTGCGCCGAGTGCTCGGACCGGACGCCAGGCTCGTCGCGATCGAACCGGTTCCGGCCCAGGCGCAGGCCGCTCGAAGCCAGCCGTTCGACGAGGTGGTCGAGGGGTTCTTCCCCGACGCACTGAACGGACGGGACGAGAGATTCGACGTGATCAGCTTCAACGACGTGCTGGAGCACTTCGCCGACCCGTGGGAGGTACTTCGAGAGTGCCACCGGTGGCTTTCTCCCGGCGGCCGGGTGATCGCGGCCATTCCGAATATCCAGTACTGGCCGGCGGTGCTCGACCTGGCCAACGGCAAGTGGGAGTACGCCGAGTCGGGCTTGATGGACATCACCCACCTGCGGTTCTTCACCCGAAGCACCATCATGTCGATGTTCGCGAGCACGGGATACCTAGTTGAGCAGTGCTTGGGCGCCCACTCCGTGTGGGGTGTGGAGTGGGACCCGGACCGGATCGAGAATCGCGTTCGCCGCAAGGTGATCTCCGTGGCCAGGGGGCTGCTGGCTCGGGCTCGTCCAGACGGCCAGTTCCTGCATTTCGTGGTTTCGGCCGTCCCGGTCGATCGAACCTGACACCCGCTGGCCCTGCGCCGGTTCGACCGGAGCGGCCCGGCGAACGTCAGCGACCGAGCACCACCTTGGCCAATGTCTCCCCCAACAACGCGACTCGTCCCTGGATGTGGCCGTTGATCGGCATGTTCACCGTGATGCCGTCGATGCCGGTCTGCATCAGGGCCGCGTAGCGCTCGGCAACCTCGTCCGGCGACCCGACGATCACCGCCGCCCGGCGCATCGCAGCCACCTGCTCGCCGACCGAGTCGAACCCGGCCTCGGCTTCGGCCACCGCCTGATCGTGGGTCGGCGCGATGCAGGCGCTGGTTTGGTAGCTGACGGTGATCTCGGATCGATCCCGCCCGAGGCGTTCGCAGTGGGCGGCGAGGGCGTCCAGCTTTCGGGGGATGTCGGCGACTGGGCAGATGATGTTGGACGCGTCGGCGTACTGGGCAACCATTCTGAGGGTCTTTTTCTCCCCACCCCCGCCGATCATGACCGGAATCCGGCTCAGCGGCGCCGGCGAGTTGATCGCATCACGCACGGTGTACCACTTGCCCTCGAGGGTGGGACGCTCGCCGCGCAGCATGCCCAGCACGATCCGCAGCGACTCCTCAAGCTTCTCGAAGCGATCGGTGAACGTGCCGAACTCGAAGCCAAGGCTGTCGTGCTCAAGCTCGAACCAACCTGCCCCGATTCCGAGTTGGGCGCGTCCACCCGAGACGACGTCCAGCGCGGTCACGACCTTGGCCAGCAGCGTCGGATGCCGGTAGGTGTTGCCGGTGACCAGCGCCGCCAGCCGCACCCGCTGCGTGTGCTGCGCCAGCGCGCTCAGCAGCGTGTAGCACTCGAGCATCTCGTTGGTGATCGGCCCGAGCATGGGCAGTTGGTAGAAGTGGTCCATGACCATGACGGTGTCGAAGCCGCTGGCGTCGGCCTCCTCGGCCTGCTGGACGACAGTGGGAAACAGCCGGTCCGCTGGCGTTTGTGGGTAGGTGAAGTTTGGGATCTGATAGCCGAGTCTGGTCACGGCCGCCATTGTGGCGCGGGCCCGCCCCCGCGCGGAAGGGCCGATGCCGCCAAACACCCCCGAAACGCGCGGCCCCCGTTCGATCGGAACGGGGGCCGCGGTGCGACTGGGCGTCGGGCTGGCTCAGCGCAGATCGCCGATGTCGAACTCGTCCAGCGGGACGGCCGCGCCCGACCCCGACCCGAAGTCGTAGTCGTACGGGTCGTAGCTGAGCGAGTACGCGCTGGCGCGCGCCTCGGCGGTCGGCTCCACTCGGATATTGCGGTAGCGGTCCAGGCCGGTGCCGGCCGGGATCAGCTTGCCCAGGATGACGTTCTCCTTCAGGCCGAGCAGTGAGTCCGATTTGGCGTGGATCGCCGCGTCGGTCAGCACCTTCGTCGTCTCCTGGAAGGACGCCGCCGACAGCCACGACTCGGTGGCCAGCGACGCCTTGGTGATGCCCATCAGCACGGGACGTCCCTGCGCGGGAGTACCCCCCTCGGTGACGACCTGCCGGTTCTGCGCCTCGTAGATGGCGCGGTCGACCAGCTCGCCGGGCAGCATCGAAGTGTCGCCCGACTCGATCACCGTGATCC
>JBDHZK010000230.1:0-2529 GCA_039811865.1 Propionicicella sp.
GTGTAGCCCATCACCTCGACCCCATCGGCGATCGCCTCGCCGACCTGCACCAGGTGGTCGTTCAGGTAGTCGATGCGGTAGTCGTCCTCGACGGTCTTCACTCCGTCTGCCTCGACCAGGACGTCCTTGGCGCCCAGCCCGTTCTCGACGATGAACAGCGGCTTTTGCCAGCGATCCCAAAACTGGTTGAGGATGAACCGCAGCCCAGCCGGATCGATCTGCCAACCCCACTCGGACGCCTTCAGCGTCGGGTTGGGCACGCCACCCATGATGTTGCCCTCGCCCTTGACCTTCTTGTCCTCGAACCCGGTCTCGCAGATGCTCATGTAGTAGGAGAACGAGACGAAGTCGACGGTGTTGGCCAGGGTGGTCTCGCGGTCGGAATCGGTGATCTCGAACTCGATGCCGTGGTCGCGGAAGTAGCGCAGCGCGTACCCCGGGTAGGAGCCGCGCGTGTGCACGTCGCTGAACATCAGGTTGGCGTGGTCGGCCTCCATGGTGGCGATCACGTCGACGGGGTCCGGCGTCAACGGGTAGATCGGCATCGCGATGACCATGCAGCCGACCTGAGCGTCCGGGATCATCTCGTGGGCGATCTTCGTGGCGAGCGCGCTGGCCACCAGTTCGTGGTGGGCCGCCTGGAAGAGCTGGCTGGCGCTCAACTGATCCTTCGGCGTCCCGATGCCACCGGACAACAACGGCTCGTGCAGCACCGAGTTGATCTCATTGAAGGTCAACCAGTACTTGACGCGGTGCCCGTACCGCTCGAACAGCGTCCGGCAATAGCGCTCGTAGAAGCCGATCAGTTCGCGGCTGACCCAGCCGTCGTAGTTCTCGGTCAGATACAGCGGCGTTTCGTAGTGGCTGATGGTGACCAGCGGAGTGATCCCGTGCGATTCCAACTCGTCGAGCAGCCGGTCGTAAAAGGCCAGACCCTCCTCGTTCGGGGTCTCCTCGTCGCCGCGCGGGAAGATTCGGCTCCACGCGATCGAGAAGCGGAACACCGTGAATCCGAGCTCGGCGAACAGCGCGATGTCCTCGGCATAGCGGTGGTAGAAGTCGATGCCCACCAGCTTCAAGTTGTCGGGGGTGGGCTCCGCGGTGCGGGGGGCGAAGATGCCCTTGGGCATCACGTCCTGGATCGACAGCCCTTTGCCGCCGTCGGCGTAGGCACCCTCAAGTTGATTCGCGGCGGTTGCGCCGCCCCACAAGAAGCCATCCGGAAAGCGGACCGCCATGGTCGTCATCTCCTAGTCGTCAGCGATGCTCGGCAGGCTCGAAGCAACCAAAAAAGACCCGAACGCTGAACGGAAATCCCGCTCGCATTCAGGTCTTGCCCAGACGGTTACAACCCTGCCTACTTGGTGAAAACGACCCTATTGGGCAGGCTCGCGACGCGTCAAGGACGGTATCGACCCCGTGGCACAGGACCGTCCATGCCGAGCGTTGCCCGGACGTCCCGGCTGGCCCCGCAGACGGCCTCCGGCGGGCGCGAGATGGCACTGGCCTCCGGTCAAACCGCGGGCACGCACACCTGACCACCGTCACGGGCGGAGATCCGCGCCGCATCGATCACCCGCGCGACGGCGAGCGCGGACTCGGGCGGGACGGGCACCTCGCCCTCGCCGCGGATCGCGGCGAAGAACTCTCGGTAGTAGTCCGCCGGGGTACCGGGAGCCTCGGGGACCGCGATCCGCTCCTCGCTGGAGTACCACCACCCGCACCTGCCAGGCGCATCGTCCAACTCGGAATGGACGCGAAGGTCTGGGTCGAAGTCGTCGAAGACGTACGCCCCCTGCCCGCTGAGAATCCGGATGCGCGGCCCGGGTGCCGCCGAGATCGACGACGCCCACAGGTGCGACACCACTCCCCCGCCGTGACGGCAGTCGAGGAAGACGTCGTCCTCGGAGGGGCTGAGCCGGCACTCCAACTCCGCCCGCACGGACTCGATGGGCCCGAAGAGGTCGATCGCCGAATCGATCAGGTGCGGACCCAGATCGAGCAGCGTCCCTCCCCCCAGCTGTGGCGGGGCGTCCTCGCGCCAGCGGTGCTTGGGGACTGGACGCCATCGCTCCCACCGGAACTCGTAGCGCCAAACAGGGCTAAGGCGACCCTGCGCGAGCAGTTGCCTGGCCGTCCTGTGCGACGGGTCCCAGCGCCGGTTGTGGAAGACCGAGAAGGGGACGCCCGCGGCTGCCGCGGCGGCCACGATCTCGCCAACCAGGTCGGCGTTGGTGCTCAGCGGCTTGTCGCAGACGAACGGCAGCCCGCGGCCGATCAACTGCAGACAGTGCGCATGGTGTGCCCCGGTCGGCGTCGTGAGGACGACCGCATCCAGATCGTCACGCGCCAGCAGCGCGTCCAAGTCGGGGACGATCGCAGCGTCCGGGTGGTCGGCGCGCGCCTGCTCGATCCGGTCCGGGTTGGCGGTCGCGATCGCGGCCAACTCTCCCCCGGCCTCAAGGATCAGGGGCGAATGGATCGCCCGCCCGACGGCGTAACCAGCCAACCCAACCCGCATGGAGTCAG
>JBDHZK010000231.1:0-2508 GCA_039811865.1 Propionicicella sp.
CCACTGCGTTGGCGATCCCGGACGTCGACCGCAGCCAGAGCAGGGGCACCCCGACGACCACCGCCGCCATCTGGATGACGACGACCAGAAGCACGCGAGCGCTGACGAGATCGGCCTTGCGGACGGGAAGCAGCATCGAGAACTCCAGGTCACGACCCTCGCGGGCGGCCTGGAACGCGAAGAAGACCGCCAGCAGCTGGTAGATGAACCCGATCTGGTAGGGGTAGTCGGGAATCAGGACCAGGGCTACCAGCGGCAGGAACAGCCATGTCATCGGCGAGTTGACCAGGCGCAGCTCCTTGCGCAGAAGGGCGCTCATGCCGCCGCCTCGCGCTCGAGGTGCACCATCACCCGGTCGAGGTCGGGGCGTGATGTGGGCAGACCGTCCGCCGCCGGACGCCGCTCGGCGGCCAGCAGGCCTTCGATCTGCCCGCGGACGACTCTGGCGCCGATCAGGTCGGAGCGCAACGCCTCGCCGACCTCGGCCTCGGGCGCGGTGACGAGCACGTACCGGTCGAGCAGGTCCTCGAGCGGACAAGCGGCGATGATGCGCCCGCGCTGGATGTACACGATGTCGTCGGCCGAACGCTGTAGGTCGGACATGATCTGCGTCGAGAACAAGATGCTCACGCCGCGCTCGTCGACGAGGGTACGGAAGACGTCGAGGAGCTCGTCGCGCGAGACCGGGTCTAGTCCGCTGGTGGGCTCGTCGAGAAGAAGCAGGTCCGCGCCATGGCTGAGGGCGAGCGCGAGCGCGTACTTGACCCGCATCCCCTCGCTCAGCTCACTGACCTTCTTCGACTCCACCAGGGCGAACCGCTCCAGGTGGTGGCGGTAGGCGGGTTCATCCCAGTGGGGGAAGAACCGGCGGTAGACGTCGGTGATGGTCGCCAGCCGCTGCCGTGGGTAGAACCGCGCCGCTCCGGACGTGAACCCGAGCCGCTGCTTGATCTCGTCCTCGTGGCCGGCGAAGTCGAGGCCGAAGAACCGCACGCTGCCTTCGTCGGGATGGACGAAGTTGAGCATCGACTTCAGCGTGGTCGACTTGCCCGCCCCGTTGCGCCCGACGAACCCGACGACCCGCCCGGCCGGTACCTCGAACGACACGTGGTCGAGCGTGAACTCCGAGTAGTACTTCGTTAGCCCGCTCACGACCAGTGGTGGTGCATCCATCTGGGCCTCCTTGACCGTATGGTCAAAGTATTGCACGCTCGGTCAACAGCCCACCGGGCGGCCCCGCTACGCCGAACTCATCGACGGAATCGGGCAGTATGCCGACGCCGGTCCGGAGCGGATACACCTCCAGATCCTTGACGTGAAAGATCTCGAGCAACTCGACTGATCGCGGGCGAGGGCCTCCCCCAGCTCGACTGATCCGCGAGAGTCAGGTCTCCTGCGTCTTCTCCGGCTCCTCGGACGGATGCTTCAACTCATCCACCGGCCCAGCCGCGGCGGTCTCAGCCGACTCGTGATCGTGATCGCGTGACGGGACGTCGCCGGCGTCCTCGGTGTGCGACTTCGCCTGATCGAGCTTGCGCTTGGGGATCAGGTGCATCACTCCGACGATCACGAAGCCGACGATCAGACCGACAATGGCCGAGGCAACGGTGTCAACGAGCCAGGCCAGCATTCCGCCAATACCCGGGACGTGATGCACCGCCTCCTCCGCGTGGTGCAGCAACTCATAGGGTGCGTGCCAGCCGAGGGTATTCACGCCCGACAAAATGATGTGTCCACCCACCCAGAGCATTGCGGCGATCCCGACGGTCGACAACACGCGCATGACATGTGGCATCGCCTTGACCAGTCCCCGCCCGAAACGCTGGGCTCGCGGGGACTTCCGTCCGGCCAAATGCAAGCCGACGTCGTCCATCTTCACAATGAGTGCAACGACCCCATAAACCAGGATCGTGATCGCGATGGCTACGACGATCAGGATGACCGTACGGGACAAGAACGGCTCGCTCGCCACTTCGGCCAGGGAGATCGCCATGATTTCCGCCGACAAGATGAAGTCGGTCCGAACGGCGCCGCTAACCACCTTGGCTTCATGCTCCGGCGTGCCGACCGCCGGTCCCGAGCCCTCGGCCGATTCGGCGGGCCTGGCCTGATGGTGGCCCCCACCCAACGCTTCGAAGACCTTCTCCGCGCCCTCGAAGCACAAATAGGCACCGCCCACCATCAGCAGCGGCGTCATCGCCCACGGCGCGAACTGACTCAGCAGCAGCGCTACCGGCAAGATGAACAGGATCTTGTTGCGCAGGGAACCGATGGCGATCTTCTTGATGATCGGGAGTTCACGCTTGGCCAGCAATCCCTCCACGTAGCGCGGCGTCACGGCCGTGTCGTCGACGACCACGCCGAGCGCCTTGGTGCTGGCCTTTCCTGCGGCCAGCCCCACGTCGTCGATTGATGCCGCGGCAAGCTTGGCGAGGGCCGCGATGTCGTCCAGAAGCGCCGCCAGTCCCCCGCTCATCGAGACGAACCGCCGGGATGATCGATGCGTGC